>NZ_PGFF01000001.1:3000000-3300000 GCF_002797715.1 Diaminobutyricimonas aerilata
CAGCCGACCCTCCTGTCGTTCCTGTCGTGACCGCGCCGGTCCGCACACCGCACGCCGCGGTCACCTTCGTCACGCCCCCGCCCGGGTTCGCGCCGCACGTGCGTTTCGCGCTCGACGACGTGCTCGGTGCCGACGGGCTCTTCGCCCTGCGCGCCGAGGACGACCCCGACATCCGCCTCTTCGTCGTCGACTCGACCGTGTACGTGCCCGACTACGCACCCGAGGTGCACACCGAGGACCTCGACGCGATCGGTGCCGCCGAACCGGACGACGTGCTCGTGCTCGTGGTGGCGACCATCGACGGCGGCTCCCCGGTGGTCAACCTCATGGCGCCCGTGCTCGTCGGCCGCGAGAGCGGCCTCGCGTCGCAGGTCATCCTCGACGGAGACGACTGGCCGCTGCGCGCCCGACTCGGCAGCCTCGCCTCCTAGCCCGCCAGCGCCGCTCTGCTGTGGGCAGATCTGCCCACAGCAGCATCCGTTCCCTCGCGCCGGCGGCCGACGCAGGCTGGGGCCATGAGCGACGACACCGTACAACTCCACCCCATGGACGCCGACCTGAGTTCGCAGCTGTTCCACCAGCGCGTCATCCTGCTCGGCGCCGAACTCGACCAGAACCTCGGCAACCGGCTCGCGAGCCAGTTGCTGCTGCTCTCGGCCGACGACCCGAAGAAGGACATCAGCTTCTGGATCAACAGCCCCGGCGGCTCCGTGCCGGCGATGCTCGCGATCATGGACGTGATGCGCACCATCCCGAACGACGTACGCACCGTGGCGCTCGGCATCGCCGCGAGCGCGGGACAGTTCCTGCTCTCGGCGGGCACCCGAGGCAAGCGGTACGCGCTGCCGCACGCGCGCATCCTGATGCACCAGGGCTCCTCCGGCATCGGCGGCACCGCGGTCGACATCGAGCTGCAGGCCGACGATCTGCGGCACACCCGCGACACCGTGCTCGCGCTGATCGCCGAGAACACCGGCCAGCCGCTCGAGCGCATCCTGCACGACTCCGAGCGGGACCGCTGGTACACGGCGCAGCAGGCCCGCGACTACGGGTTCATCGACCACATCGTCGACAGCGTCAACGAGATCTACCCGCGCACGGTCACGCGCGTCGGAATCGGGGTGAACGCGTGAGCAGCTACACCATCCCCTACGTCACCGAACGGCGCGGCGGTGTCGAGCGCACGATGGACGTCTACAGCCGGCTGCTGTCGGAGCGGATCGTCTACCTCGGCACCGAGATCGACGACGGCGTCGCGAACGCGCTCATCGCGCAACTGCTGCACCTCGAATCCGACAGCCCCGACAGTCCGGTGAACCTGTACATCAACTCGCCCGGCGGCTCCCCCTCGGCGATGCTCGCCGTCTACGACACGATGCGGCACATCCGTCCGGAGGTGGCGACGACGTGCGTCGGGCAGGCGGCCGGTCCCGCCGCGGTGCTGCTCGCCGGAGGAGCGTCGGGCCGCCGGGCGGTGCTCGAGCACGCGCGCGTCATCCTGCACCAGCCCTCCACGCAAGGGCAGGGCACCATCCCCGACCTCATCATCCACGCGGAAGAGGTCGTGCGCGTGCGGTCGCAACTCGAGGGAGTGCTCGCCCGGCACACCGGCAAGGACCTCGCGACGCTCCGCCGCGACACCGACCGCGACCTCATCCTGCCCGCCGAGGCGGCCGTGCAGTACGGCCTCGCGGATGCGGTGCTCGGTGAGCGCGAGCCGATCGGCGGTTCCCTCGCCGCGGGGATGCTGACGGGGCGGTAGCGCCGCACCTGCGTCGGCCGATACGACCACGACAGGGTGCAGCGAGAGCGGACTTCCGTGTTCCCCGACGGCGCGTCGTCGCCCGACGGCGGCGCGCCGCGGCGGACATCCGCTCTCGCTGTAGCCCTGTTCCCCTCCTCGGGCGGCGGTAGAAGCATCCGCCGTCGGCGGCGACGCTACAGATCCACGCTCGCGCGGCAGAAGAAACGGTGGCGGGACCGCGGTTGTGTCGCGCGACGCGTGGCGGCTGATGCCCGAGTGCGGAACTGTCGCGCGACGCGCCATCCCCCGCGGAGGCTCGGCGGCGGCGCGGGTACAGCGACCGCGGACTTCCGAGTCACCCGACGGCGCGTCGCCGCGCGACAACGGCGCGTCGCCCCGGACATCCGCTCTCACTGCCGGCGGCCCGGGGCAAACCGCCGGCGTCCCGGAACCCGGATCCATCCCGGGTCAAGCCACCGGGCTGCATCCCGACCACGCCAGGAACGACGAAGGCCCCCGCCTGACGGCGGGGGCCTTCGTGTGCACTACGTCCGGATCAGTTGTAGGTGCCCGGGGTGTAGTCGTCGGAGTTGAAGCTGTCGAAGTCGACGAAGCTCAGGTCCGACTCGCTGAACGTGGAGTCGTCGGTGAAGATGCGGTTCGGGTAACGCTCCGCCTTCGCCTCCTCGGTCGCCTCGACGCGCACGTCGCGGTACCGGGAGAGACCGGTGCCGGCCGGGATCAGCTTTCCGATGATCACGTTCTCCTTGAGACCCACCAGCGGATCCGACTTGCCCTCCATGGCGGCCTGCGTGAGAACACGCGTGGTCTCCTGGAACGACGCGGCGGACAACCACGACTCGGTCGCGAGGGACGCCTTGGTGATACCCATGACCTCCTGACGCGCCGACGCGGTCTTCTTGCCCTCGGTGAGGGTCGCGCGGTTGATCTCGTTGTACTTCATGCGGTCGACCAGCTCACCGGGCAGCAGGTCGGTGTCGCCGTGGTCGACGACGGTGACCTTGCGCAGCATCTGGCGCACGATGACCTCGATGTGCTTGTCGTGGATCGGCACACCCTGCGAGCGGTAGACGCCCTGCACACCGTCGACGAGGTGCTGCTGCACGGCGCGGACGCCCTTGACGCGCAGCACCTCCTTCGGGTCCAGGTTGCCGACCTGCAGCTGCTGCCCGAGCTCGACGTGCTGACCGTCCTCGACGAGGAGGGTCGAACGCTTGAGCACCGGGTAGATGTGCGGCTCGTCGCCGTTGTCCGGCGTCAGGATGATCCGGCGCTGCTTCTCGGTGTCCTCGATCGTGATGCGACCGGCGGCCTCCGCGATGGGGCTCGCACCCTTGGGGGTACGCGCCTCGAAGAGCTCCGTCACGCGGGGGAGACCCTGCGTGATGTCATCCGCCGACGCGACACCACCGGTGTGGAAGGTACGCATCGTCAGCTGGGTGCCGGGCTCACCGATCGACTGGGCCGCGATGATGCCGACGGCCTCTCCGATGTCGACGAGCTTGCCGGTGGCGAGCGAACGGCCGTAGCACGCCGCGCAGACACCGACGGCCGACTCGCACGTGAGCACCGAACGGACCTTGATGGTCTCGATGCCGCCGGCGACCAGCTTGTTGATCAGCACGTCACCGATGTCGTCACCGGCCGCGGCGAGCACCTCGCCCTTGGCGTCGACGACGTCCTCGGCGAGCGTGCGGGCGTAGACCGAGTTCTCGACGTTCGGGTCGCGGACGAGGTTGCCCTCGCTGTCCGCGGCCGAGATGACGAGCTCGAGACCCTTGCTCGTACCGCAGTCGTCCTCACGGATGATGACGTCCTGCGACACGTCCACCAGACGACGGGTCAGGTAACCCGAGTCGGCGGTACGCAGAGCGGTGTCGGCCAAACCCTTACGGGCACCGTGCGTCGAGATGAAGTACTCGGCGACGGTCAGGCCCTCCTTGTAGGAGTGGACGATCGGGCGCGGGATGATCTCACCCTTCGGGTTCGACACGAGGCCGCGCATACCGGCGATCTGACGCACCTGCATCCAGTTACCACGGGCGCCCGAAGACACCATGCGGTTGATGTTGTTGTCCGTCGGGAAGTTCGACTGCATGGCCTGGGCCACCTCGGCGGTCGCCTTGTTCCAGATCTCGATGAGCTCCTGGCGACGCTCGGCGTCGGTGGTCAGACCCTTGTCGAACTGGTCCTGCACCTTCGCGGCCTGCTTCTCGTAGCCCGCGAGGATGTTCGCCTTGGTCGGCGGGGTCAGGATGTCCGACAGCGCGACGGTCACACCGGAGCGCGTGGCCCAGTGGAAACCGGCGTCCTTGACGCGGTCGAGCGTCGCGGCGACCTCCACCTTGGGGTAGCGCTCGGCGAGGTCGTTCACGATCGCCGAGATCTTGCTCTTGTCGGCGAGAGCCTCCACGTAGGGGTAGTCCCCCGGCAGGGTCTCGTTGAAGAGCGCGCGACCCAGGGTCGTCTCGAGCAGCACCGGCGAGCCGGCCTCGTAGCCCTCGGGCGCCTCGCCCTCGGCGAAGACGACACCCGACATGCGGATGCGCACCTTCGCGTTGAGGTCGAGCGTGCCCTGGTCCTTGGCCATGATGGCCTCGGACACCGACGAGAACACGCGGCCCTCGCCGACGGCGCCTTCCTTGAGCGTGGTCAGGTGGTGCAGACCGATGATCATGTCCTGCGAGGGCAGGGTCACCGGGCGGCCGTCCGACGGCTTGAGGATGTTGTTCGAGGCGAGCATCAGGATGCGGGCCTCGGCCTGCGCCTCCACCGAGAGGGGGAGGTGCACAGCCATCTGGTCACCGTCGAAGTCCGCGTTGAACGCGGCGCAGACGAGCGGGTGCAGCTGGATGGCCTTGCCCTCCACGAGCTGCGGCTCGAACGCCTGGATGCCGAGGCGGTGCAGCGTGGGCGCACGGTTCAGCAGCACGGGGCGCTCGCGGATGATCTCCTCGAGCACGTCCCACACCTGCGGACGCGAACGCTCCACCATGCGCTTGGCGCTCTTGATGTTCTGCGCGTGGCTCAGGTCGATGAGGCGCTTGATGACGAACGGCTTGAACAGCTCGAGCGCCATCTGCTTGGGCAGACCGCACTGGTGCAGCTTGAGCTGCGGACCGACCACGATGACCGACCGGCCCGAGTAGTCCACGCGCTTGCCGAGCAGGTTCTGACGGAATCGACCCTGCTTTCCCTTCAGCATGTCGCTGAGGGACTTGAGGGCGCGGTTACCGGTACCGGTCACGGGGCGACCGCGACGGCCGTTGTCGAACAGCGCGTCGACGGCCTCCTGCAGCATCCGCTTCTCGTTGTTGACGATGATCTCGGGGGCACCGAGGTCGAGCAGTCGACGGAGACGGTTGTTGCGGTTGATGACGCGGCGGTACAGGTCGTTCAGGTCGGAGGTCGCGAAGCGGCCACCGTCGAGCTGCACCATCGGGCGCAGCTCCGGCGGGATCACCGGGACGACCTCGAGCACCATCGCGGCCGGCGAGTTGCCGGTCTGCAGGAACGAGCTCACCACGCGCAGGCGCTTGATGGCGCGGATCTTCTTCTGACCCTTGCCCTCGGAGATCTGCAGGCGCAGGCTCTCGCCCTCGGCGGCCAGATCGAACGCCTGGAGGCGCTTCTGGATGGCCTCGGCGCCCATGTAGGCCTCGAAGTACATGCCGAAGCGGTCCTGCAGCTCGTGGAACACGGAGTCCTCGGGCTTCAGGTCGCCGACCTTGAGGCTGCGGAAGTCGTCCCACACGCGCTCGAGGTGGGTGATCTGCTCGTCGAAGGACTTGCGGGTCTGACCCATCTCCTTCTCCGCGCCGTCCTTCACCTTGCGCTTCTGGTCGGCCTTGGCACCTTCCGCCTCGAGGGCGGCGAGGTCGGCCTCGAGCTGCTGCAGGCGCTCGGCGACGCGGGAGTCGCGCTGCTGCTCGAGCTGCTTGATCTCGAGGCGGAGCTCGTTCTCGAGGCCGGGCATGTCGGCGTGACGTGCCTCCTCGTCGATCGAGATCACCATGTAGGCGGCGAAGTAGATGACCTTCTCGAGGTCCTTCGGCGCCATGTCGAGCAGGTAGCCGAGGCGGCTGGGCACACCCTTGAAGTACCAGATGTGCGTGACCGGGGCGGCGAGCTCGATGTGGCCCATGCGCTCACGGCGCACGGAGGACTTGGTGACCTCCACGCCGCAGCGCTCGCACACGATGCCCTTGAAGCGCACGCGCTTGTACTTGCCGCACGCACACTCCCAGTCGCGGGACGGTCCGAAGATCTGCTCTCCGAACAGGCCGTCCTTCTCCGGCTTCAGGGTGCGGTAGTTGATGGTCTCCGGCTTCTTGACCTCACCGTGCGACCAGCGGCGGATGTCGTCCGCCGTCGCCAGACCGATCTGGAGCTGGTCAAATGTCGTTACGTCGAGCAATGTTCTTCTCTCTGGAGTGACTCGAAAGCGATTTCGTCAGGGCGCCGGATCAGATGTCGTCGATGGACGACGACTCGAAACGGGTGGAGATGTTGATGCCGAGCTCTTCGGCGGCACGGAAGACCTCGTCGTCCGTGTCACGCAGGCTGACCGCGGTGCCGTCGGCCGAGAGCACCTCGACGTTCAGGCAGAGCGACTGCATCTCCTTGATGAGCACCTTGAAGCTCTCGGGGATGCCGGGCTCCTGGATGTTCTCGCCCTTGACGATCGCCTCGTAGACCTTCACGCGGCCGAGGATGTCGTCGGACTTGATCGTCAGGAGCTCCTGGAGGGCGTACGCGGCACCGTATGCCTCGAGCGCCCACACCTCCATCTCACCGAAGCGCTGACCACCGAACTGCGCCTTACCACCGAGCGGCTGCTGGGTGATCATCGAGTACGGACCGGTCGAGCGGGCGTGGATCTTGTCGTCGACCAGGTGGTGCAGCTTCAGGATGTACATGTAGCCGACCGAGACGGGGTCCGGGAACGGCTCACCCGAGCGGCCGTCGAACAGCACCGTCTTACCGGTGGAGTCGATGAGGCGCTCGCCGTCGCGCGTGGGGAGCGTCGAGTCGAGCAGACCCGCGATCTCCTCCTCGAGGGCACCGTCGAACACGGGGGTCGCGAGCTTGGTGCCCGGCTCCGCGCTGAAGGCCTCCTCGGGCAGGCGCTTGGCCCACTCCGGCTTGCCCTCGACCTTCCAGCCCTGCTTCGCGACCCATCCGAGGTGGGTCTCGAGCACCTGGCCGAAGTTCATGCGGCCGGGGATGCCGAGCGGGTTGAGGATGACGTCGACCGGGGTTCCGTCGGCGAGGAACGGCATGTCCTCGACCGGCAGGATCTTGGCGATGACGCCCTTGTTGCCGTGACGGCCGGCGAGCTTGTCGCCCTCGGTGATCTTGCGCTTCTGGGCGATGAAGACCACGACGCGCTGGTTCACACCGGAGCCGAGCTCGTCCTCACCGTCGGCGGCGTCGAACACCTTGACACCGATGACCGTGCCCTCTTCACCGTGGGGAACCTTGAGCGAGGTGTCGCGCACCTCGCGGCTCTTCTCGTTGAAGATGGCGCGCAGCAGGCGCTCCTCGGCCGAGAGCTCGGTCTCGCCCTTCGGGGTGACCTTGCCGACGAGGATGTCGCCGGGGCGCACCTCGGCACCGATGCGGATGATGCCGCGCTCGTCGAGGTCGGCGAGCAGCTCCGGGCTGACGTTGGGGAGATCACGGGTGATCTCCTCCTTGCCGAGCTTGGTGTCGCGCGCGTCGACCTCGTACTCCTCGATGTGGATCGAGGAGAGCACGTCGTCCTTCACCAGGTTCTGGCTCAGGATGATCGCGTCCTCGAAGTTGTGACCCTCCCACGGCATGAACGCGACGAGCAGGTTCTTGCCGAGCGCGAGCTCGCCGTTCTCGGTCGCGGGACCGTCGGCGATGACCTCGCCGACCTCGACGCGCTGACCGGCGTCGACGACCACGCGGTGGTTGTAGCTGGTGCCGTGGTTCGAGCGGCCGAACTTGCGCAGGTAGTACTCCTGCGTTCCGCCCTCGTCGAGCTGCACGACGACGACATCCGCGGACACCTCGGCGACGACACCGGCCTTCTCGGCGGTGACGACGTCACCCGCGTCGACGGCGGCGTACGACTCCATGCCGGTGCCGACGACCGGGCTCTCGCTGCGCAGCAGCGGAACGGCCTGGCGCTGCATGTTCGCACCCATGAGGGCGCGGTTCGCGTCGTCGTGCTCGAGGAACGGGATGAGCGAGGTCGCGACCGACACCATCTGGCGCGGCGAGACGTCCATGTAGTCCACGTCGCCGGCGGGCACGAGTTCGACCTCGCCGCCCTTGCGGCGGACGAGCACCTTGTCCTCGGCGAACTTGAAGTCGCTCGTGAGCGGCGCGTTCGCCTGGGCGACGATGAAGTCGTCCTCCTCGTTGGCGGTGAGGTAGTCGATCGTGTCGGTCACCTGACCGTTCACGACGCGACGGTACGGCGTCTCGATGAAGCCGAACGAGTTGATGCGCGCGAACGACGCGAGCGATCCGATGAGGCCGATGTTCGGGCCTTCCGGGGTCTCGATCGGGCACATGCGGCCGTAGTGCGAGGGGTGCACGTCGCGCACCTCGACGCCGGCACGCTCACGGGACAGACCACCGGGACCCAGCGCCGAGAGGCGACGCTTGTGGGTCAGGCCCGCGAGCGGGTTGTTCTGGTCCATGAACTGCGACAGCTGGCTGGTTCCGAAGAACTCCTTGATCGCGGCCACGACGGGACGCACGTTGATCAGGGTCTGCGGCGTGATCGCCTCGATGTCCTGCGTGGTCATCCGCTCGCGGACGACGCGCTCCATGCGGCTGAGGCCGGTGCGCACCTGGTTCTGGATGAGCTCACCCACCGCACGGATGCGGCGGTTGCCGAAATGGTCGATGTCGTCCACGTCGAGGCGGAGCTCGACCGGCTGGCCGTCGCGCACACCCGGGAGGGTGGTCTGACCGGCGTGCAGGGCCACGAGGTACTTGATCGTCGCGACGATGTCGTCGACCGACAGGACCGAGTCCTTGATGTCAGCGTCGACGCCCAGCTTGCGGTTGATCTTGTAGCGACCCACCTTGGCGAGGTCGTAGCGCTTCGGGTTGAAGTAGAAGTTGTCGAGCAGCGCACGCGCGGCCTCGGCGGCGACCTGCTCGCCCGGACGCAGCTTGCGGTAGATGTCCTTGAGCGCCTCCTCCTTGGTGAGGATGGCGTCCTTCTCGAGGGTGGCCTCGATCGAGGCGTAGCCCTTGAACTGCTCGAGGATGTCCTCGCTCGTCAGGCCGAGGGCCTTGAGGAAGACGGTGACCGACTGCTTGCGCTTGCGGTCGATGCGAACACCGACCTGGTCGCGCTTGTCGATCTCGAACTCGAGCCATGCACCGCGGCTGGGGATGATGCGCGCCGAGAAGATGTCCTTGTCGGAGGTCTTCTCCTGCGCGGCCTCGAAGTACACACCGGGCGAACGGACGAGCTGCGACACGACGACGCGCTCGGTTCCGTTGATGATGAAGGTGCCCTTCTCGGTCATGAGCGGGAAGTCGCCCATGAACACGGTCTGGGTCTTGATCTCACCGGTCATGTGATTCATGAACTCGGCGTTCACGTACAGCGGAGCGGCGTAGGTCTTGCCGCGCTCCTTGCACTCGCCGATCGAGTACTTCGGCTCCTCGAGCTCGGGGCTCGTGAACGAGAGCTGCATCGTCTCGCCGAGGTCCTCGATGGGGCTGATCTCCTCGAAGATCTCATCGAGGCCGGTCTTCAGCGAGTCCCCCGTGGCGCCCTGCTCGGCCACGCGGGCCTTCCAGGCGTCGTTACCGACGAGCCAGTCGAAGCTCTCGGTCTGCAACGCAAGCAGATCCGGGACGGTCAGCGTGTCGGTGATCTTCGCGAACGAGAGCCGTTGTGCGTTACGGCCGTTCTTGGGGGTGGTGGTGGACGTTGCGTTGCGCGCAGCAGCCAAGGAATTTACCTCCGTGGGCCCCGTCGGGCCGTGGCATATAGGAATGGAAGGTACCCGCCAGAATCTCTCTCGAGATCTGCCCCGCCGCTATACTCGGGGCGCGCCAGCCGTCCACAATATGACGGCGAAGGGGAGTCTGGGAGCGCAAAGGTCAATCATAGGCCTGGATGCCCCGGTTGTCCACCGGGTTCCTTGACCTGATTCGGTACTTCGGGTATAACCGCTCACCGCATCCGCTCATTCCCGCATATTTCCGCGGATCGGGCGGGATTCCGAAGTGATGCGCCACTCCTCCACAAGGTTCCGCGACACGCCGTCATCCCCCGAGACACGCCCGGCGCCGCGACGTTCACGGAGCGGTCGCGTCCGCACGCCGGACGTGCCCGTTCCGGACGCAATCCCCCTCAATCTGAGGCTTCGGCGTCCGCAACGGGCACGTTCGACGGCTCGGGCGGTCAGCGGCGGGCGGTGAACTCCTGCATCTCGACGAGCGGACGCACGGCCGCCTCGAAGTCGTCGTCGACGAAGTACTCCTTCAGGCGGTCACCGAGCTCGGCGTTGCCGATCGCCGCCATGATCATCGACTGGTCGAGGCTCAGGTAGCGGTCGGCGATCGTGCCGCTGCCGGTCGCGACGGCGTCGAAGAAGCCGCCGGGCCCGTAGGCGCCGAGGTCGTGGCGGATGCCGCGCAGGTTCTCGAGCACTCCCTCGCGGTCGTACGGCAGGGCGAGGAACGCGGCGTGCGGGGTCACGACGCCGTCGCCGAAGTTCGGCGTGGGGTTGGTGCCTTCGCGGCATCCCTCATAACCGGCATCGACATCCGTCGCCGGTTCGTCGCTCGCATACCCGTTGGAGCTGATGCCGAGCTGCTCGACGCCGTACTCGCGGTAGCCGCCGAACGGGTTGCTCGCGGGGCTGAAACCCCAGTAGCCGTATCCGGCCTCGTCGAGACCGTGGTGTTTCTGCGCCTCCACGGTTGCGGGGTGGTTGACACCCCACGAGCGCTCGCCCCACTGCGCCTCCGGCACGAACAGGTCGGGCATGAGCGCCTCGAACATGCTGCCGCCCCACGCCGGCACGATGCGCATGCCTGCGTACTCGTAGGTGCCCTCGTAGGTGGGCACGCCGAGGTACTCGCGCGTCACGCCCTCGGGCTTCTGCTCCTGCCAGGCGTAGTCGCAGCCCTGCTCGGGCATGGTGCGGTAGGTGGCGAAGTACGCCGTCGCGGGGATCTGGCCGTTCGCGATGCCCAGGTAGGTCGCGATGCGCGCTTCGCTCACCGTGGTGTCGTACCAATGGCACGTGTAGAAGACGTCGGGGCCTTCGCCCCCGTAGTTGCCAGGCACCGTGCAGGTGTCCCCGGGCTGGTCGACCCAGAATCCGCCGCGGTTGAGTCCCGCTCCGTCACGCGCGGCGGTGTCGTGGAACCACCCGAAGTCCATCGTCTCGTAGAGCCGGTCGGCCCGTTGCTCGAGCCGGTGGTCCGCGGAGGCGACGACGCGCAGCGCGGCCGCGAGCCATCCGTTGTCGACGGTGGAGAGGAACGGATGCACGACGTCGCCGCTCCCGGGCCACGCGGTGAGTTTCTCGCCCGTCGTGGGCGAGTACCAGTTGTAGAACATGCCGCTCGGTTCGTGCCGCTCGAGCTTCTCGAGGGTCTTGAGCGTGGTCTTGAGGCGGTGGAAGGCCTCCTTGCCGTCGATGATGCCGAGATCGCGCGCGACGACCGCCGACCAGAGGTAGCCGCCGATGTTGGTCGGACTCGTGTACTCGCTCGGCGCGGTGAGCGCGCCGTCGATGTGGTCGGCGACGAGTCCGGTGCGCTCGTCCGCCATCGCGGCCATCGAGGCCCAGGTGTCGCGGGCGTACTCCCGCAGTTCGGCGTCGCCGGGCGGGGGCGTCGGCCCGTGCCCTCCGGCGAAGGCGGGCGCGACGGGCACGGCGATCGAGAGGCCGGCGACGGCGGCCACGGCGAGGATGCGGCGGCGGATGCGATGGGTCGGCATGGTCGGCATGGGAACTCCTTCGTTCGACTGCCCTTCCAGGCTGACACGGGTTGTAACCGGTTACAACCCTCGAGTGCGGATTCTTCCGCTTGGCAGTCCGCCGATGTTGCGAGGCTTGTCGACGAAGCGGCGACGTGAACCTCCGCAACCTCGGCATACCTCCGCAGCGTCGGGCCGCGGGACGAGGGCGGGTGGGTCGCGGGGCTCGGCGGACGCGAGGGAGGGGCGTGAAAGGATGCGGAGGTGGACACCGAGCCGTCGACCGCCCTCAGCGTGAGCGGGCTGCGCGCCACGATCATCGAGGATCCATTCGTCCCCGGCAGCTACCGGCTCGTGGTCGACGGCACACCGCAGTCGCACGTGAACCCGGACGACCCCACCCAGCTGTTCTTCGAGTACATCCAGCGCATCGGGCATGTGATCGATCAGCTGGGCGAGCCGGGGTCGCCGATCACCGCGTTGCATCTCGGAGCGGGCGCGCTCACGCTCCCCCGGTACATCGCGGCGACCCGCCCGGGCTCCCGGCAGCAGGTGATCGAGCTCGAACGCGACCTCGTCGACTTCGTGCGCGAGCACCTGCCGCTGCCCAAGAGCGCGAGCATCCGGGTGCGCTACGGCGACGCCCGCGAGGTCGTCGCGAAGCTCCCGCCGGGACTCGACGGCAGCGTCGACCTCATCGTCGTGGACATCTTCAGCGGCGCCCGCACCCCCGGCCACGTGACGAGCCTCGAGTTCTACGAGTCGCTGCGCCGGCTGCTCGCCCCGGGCGGCGTCATCGCCGTCAACACGGCCGACGGTCCGGGCCTGCACTTCGCCCGCGGGCAGGCATCCACGCTCGAGACGGCGTTCGGGCACCTCGCGGTGCTCGCGGAGGCGCAGGTGCTGAAGGGTCGACGCTTCGGCAACTTCGTGCTCGTCGCCTCGCCGACCGAGCTGCCGCTCGAGTGGATGCCGCGCCTGCTGGCCGGCGGACCGCATCCGGCCCGCGTCGTCACGGGCACGGAGCTGCGGGACTGGATCGCCGGCGCCCCGATCGTCACGGATGCCACGGCGATCCCCTCTCCCCCACCGAACCGCACCGTCTTCCAGCTGCGCGACCGCGACTGAGTTCCGCCGAGGTCCCCTTCGACAGGCTCAGGGAACGCACGCGGCGAACGCTCGGGCGGCGTGGATGCGGGCGTGCTGCACTGGGCGCATGGACCGCCGACCGTTCCTGCTCGCGTTGAGCACCGCATCCGTTCTCGCCCTCGCCGCGTGCGCCGCCCCGGTGACGGGCGACCCCGAACCGGTGCCGACCGGCGCCTCGTCGGCCACCGAGCAGCCGTCGGCCGGACCGGTGCAGCCCGTCGGCGAACCGGAGGTCGTGGCGGAGGGGTTCGACGTGCCGTGGTCGGTCGTGCCCCTGGGCGACGGCGGGGCGCTCGTGAGTGAACGCGGCACCGCGCTCGTCAAGCAGGTGCTCCCCGACGGCAGCGTGCGCGAGGTCGCCCAGGTGCCGGGGGTGGAACCCGCCGGCGAGGGCGGGCTGCTGGGCCTCGCCCGCCTCGACGACGGCGACTCCGTGTGGCTGTACGCCTACCTCACGGCCGCATCCGACAACCGGGTGGTGCGGATGCCGCTCACCGGCGATCCCGCCCGGCTCGCGCTCGGCGAGCCCGAGGTCGTGCTCGAGGGCATCGCGAAGAACTCGACCCACAACGGCGGGCGCATCGCGTTCGGACCGGACGGGATGCTCTACGTCACCGCCGGTGACGCGCAGCAGCGCGACGCCGCCCAGGACCCGGCGAGCCTGTCGGGCAAGATCCTGCGCATCGCGCCCGACGGCACCGTGCCCGCCGACAACCCGTTCCCGGGCTCCGCCGTCTACTCGATCGGGCACCGCAATCCGCAGGGCATCGCGTGGGACGACGGCGGGCAGTTGTGGGCGGCCGAGTTCGGGCAGAACACGTGGGACGAGTTCAACGTCATCCGCCCCGGCGCGAACTACGGCTGGCCCGTCGTCGAGGGCATCGGCGACGACCCCGCCTACGTCAACCCCGTGTACCAGTGGTCGACGAGCGAGGCGAGCCCGAGCGGGCTCGCGTTCGTCGACGGCACGTTCTTCCTCGCCGCCCTGCGCGGCCAGCGGGTGTGGGCGATCTACACCGACACGGGCGAGGCCTCGGCGGTGCCGTGGTTCGAGGGCGAGTTCGGTCGCATCCGCGACGTGACCCGCGGCCCGGACGGCGCGCTCTGGTTCCTGACGAACGACACCGGGAACGACCGGTTGATGCGCGTCGGTCTCGGGCCGTTGCAGGAGGGCTGACCTAGAATCATGGGGAACCCGGCGTCCGTCAGCGAACCACCCGAGGGGCAGCCCTGAGCATCATCCTGGGATACGACCAGACCACCCTGCACGAGATCGTCGACGTGGAGGCGGCATCGGCGCGCCTCGAGGAGATCGGGAATCAGCGTTCGACCCCGGCCGTCAACGAGAAGGTCACGCTGCTGCGACTGCTCGGCCGCATCGACGAGGCGATGGTGCTCGCGAACGAGGCCGTGCGTCAGGCCCGCTTCGGCGGCGACCGCGAGATGCTGCTGCTCGCCCGCATCCGCCGCGCCGTGCTCCTGCACGCGCAGGGCAAATCGGACCGCGCGCTCGTCGAACTCGCCGATTGCGCCACGGAGGCTGGCGCACACGACTGGCCGCAGGTGGAGGCGTTCGCCCTGCAGCACCGCGGGCGGGTGTCGTTCGACCGCGAGGACTACGAGGCCGCGCTGCGCGACTTCCGCGACGCGCTCACCATCCGCGTGCGCATCCGCGCCGAGGCGGAGCTCATCGACGGGTCGATGCTCGCGATCGCCATCACCGAGTCCAAGCTGGGTCACCCGGTCTGAACCGCCCCTCCTCCCCAGGCGGCGCGCCTCCACGGTTGCCGCGTGGGTGCGGTTGCTGTCGTCGGAACCGCTTAACCTCGATGCGTGGCTGAACTCGACCGGGTGCGCAGATGGGCGGATGCGCTGATCCATCTGCATCTGGATCCTGCGGTGTGGTCGTTCGGTTTCGACAACGCGAAGACGCGTGCCGGGCTGTGCAACTACACCGAGCACCGCATCACCGTGTCGCGTCATCTGGCCTCGCGCTTCGAAGACGACGAGATCCACCAGGTGCTGCTGCACGAGGTGGCGCACGCGATGGCGGGTCCGCGCGCCGGTCACGGCCCGCGGTGGAAGGCGATCGCGCGTGAGATCGGCTACACCGGCAAGCGACTGCACGACGGGGAGATCGCGACCGAGCTCGCCCCCTGGGTCGGTACGTGCCCGGCCGGGCACGTGCACTACCGCTACCGCCGACCGGCACGCCCGCTCGCGTGCGGGCGCTGCTCGCGCCGGTACGACCCGGCGCACGCGATCGACTGGGTCAAGCGCGCGGCGTGACGGCCCGCGCGCCGCGCGCCCGTAACTCGCTACGGTAGTTACGTGACCGCGGGCCAATGGATGACCGGCACGGACGGCCCCCGCTGGTGGTTCGAGTCCGGGGCCGTGAGCCTCGACTTCGCGTACACCGGCGAGGTCGACGGGGGCCGCGTGCAGCAGGAACAGTTCGGCCGGCCCGACGATCTCGGCGCCTGGCTCGCCGCGCGATTCGACGGCATCGACGCCCACGTCGACGACCGCGCTCTCGCGGATGCCCTGCTGCTGCGTTCCGCGATCGGTGCCGCGGCGCGCACGGTGAGCCGGAACACCGCCCCCGACGCCGACGCGATCGACACGATCAACCTCTTCGCCGCGACGCCCGACATCCCGCCCTCGCTCGAGGGCGGACGCCGCCGGGCCGGCGCCACGCGCGTGCAGGCGCGGCAGGCACTGTCGACGATCGCGCGCGACGCAGTGCGCATCCTCGGCGCCCATCCCGACCGCATCCGCGAGTGCTCCGGCGAGGACTGCGACCTCCTCTACTACGACGAGTCGCGCTCGGGCTCCCGCCGCTGGTGCGCGATGCAGCGCTGCGGCAACCGCGCGAAGGTGCGCGCGCACCGCGCCCGTGCCCGGACCGCCCGCACGGGACACACGGGACGCGCGCCCGACGGATCCGCCTGACCGCATCCGCCTGACCACGTCCGGAGCGCGGACGAGGCCGGAACCCGACGGGATCCCGGCCTCGCCTTCTCGCGCGGGTCAGTCGACGACGCGCACGTCCTTCCAGAACGCGACGTAGTTGCTGAAGTCCTTGCCGACCCGGTCGAACGCCGTCGGGTACGGGGTCGGGTAGCTCCACGCGCGATCCTGCAGCAGGGTGTCACCGTTCTTCACGCTGAAGTACTGGCACTCGCCCTTCCACGGACACGTGTACGGGGTCGGGCTCTTCTCGAGCAGGCTGTCGTTCACGCTCGACGGCGGGAAGTACCAGTTGCCCTCGATCTGGATGAGGTCCTCCTTCGGAGCCTCCGCCACCACCGTGTCGCCCAGCATCGCCTTCATGTCGCTCCTTCGTCCGAGGTCCGTCGAGGTCGGCCGGAATCCTCCGACGCCTCTCGAGGGGGAACGTTAAGCGGTGAAGCTGGATTCCCGCAGCACGGGCACGAGCGTCGACACGTCGAGCTGCGCCGCGAGGCGCACGTCGTCGGCGAAGCCGGCGTCCACGAGTTCGCGTGCCGATGCGGATGCGGAGACGAGGTGCTTGACCGCGTTACGCAGGCCGGCGAACGAGGCTCCGGCCGCGGCGGCCTCCGGCGACGTGTGATCGATGCCGAGATCGGCGAGCGCGTCGATGATCGCGCCGGCGCCGAAGAGGTCCTCGACGGCGACTCGCGTGGACCCGTCCGGCCAGCGCTCCCCGGCGGCCACGACCGCGACGCGGAACCGGTCGGCCTTCGCCTCCTGACGGGCGAGCACCCATTCGGCGACCGCGCGGCGGTTGCGCAGGCTCGCCGCGACGACCTCGACCGCCCCGCCGCCGAGCGCCGCCGAGATCGCGGAGCCGTTCGGCGAGGCGACCACGACGCGGGCGCCGGCGTGCTCGGGGCCGTACGAGGACGGGGCGAGGCTCAACTCCTCGCCGCGTCCCCCTGCCAGTCGCGCGCCGTGCGCCGCGGCGAGCGCCGCCGCGTCCTCGGGCGCCGCGGGAAGCACCGTGACGCCGTGCGAGAGGGCCACGTCGACGGTCGTCGAGAACGACAGCACGTCGACGACCACCACCACATCGACGTCGTCGAGCACCGAGCGGGCGCCGGCGAGGCCCCACTCGAAGCGCACCTGATACTTGCCCTGGTCGTACGGGTTCGTCACGCCTTCGACCCTACCGACGGGCGCCCACCGCATCCGGAGCCCGCGTCATCGGGCGACATCCGGGTTGCCGGAGCACACTGGGCACATGCGCGTGACCCTGCGACTGGTGCTCGACTGCTCGGCGGATGCGGCCTGGGAGGCGCTGCGCTCGCCCGCGGGCCTGCAGCACACGGCCGGCCCATTCATGCACGTGCGATCGCTCGAACCGGGCGGGCTGCCCGACCGGTGGGCGCTCGATGAGGATCACCGTGTCGCGACCTCGCTCTTCGGCGTGCTGCCGGCCGGCGAACAACGCATCCACCTGCACGAGGAGCGTCGCGGAACAGCACGCATCCTCGTCGACTCGGGAGCGCCCGTCACCGGACTGCTCGCGATGTTCTCGAGTTGGAAGCACCGGATGGCGGTCGCGCCGACCGCCGACGGGCGCACCCTGTACCGCGACCGCCTCGACGTCGGCGGGCCGGGCGCGCTGCTCGCCTGGCCGGTGCTGTGGGCGTTCTGGCAGTGGCGCGCGCATCGCTTGCGTCAGATGGCGCGGATGCTGCCGCTCGTCTGAGGGCCTCGACCCCGGCCGGGCTAGAGCAGCGGCAACCGGCGCACGAGTCGGTCCACGCGGTTGCGCGGACCGACGATGCTGACGGCGTAGTACTCGATGTCGTCACCGGGGATCTCGGCGAGCTGCGCGCGGTATTCGTCGTACACGCGCGTCGATTGCGCCGCGGCGGGCATGTCGGCGACGAAGGCCCCCTCGCTCGTCGCCGCCGCGGAACGCAACGAGCGCAGCTGATCGGCGGACGCCCGCAGCACCGTGCAGCCCGCCCACGGGAGTCCCGGATGCGCCGCCCCGTCGGCATCGACGGCGTCGGCGCCGAGCAGCCCCTCCACCCCGGTCGCCGTCGCGGCGGCGACGCACACGACGGCGTTGGCCGCGACGCCGGTCGGCAGTTCCTCGTTCACGACGACGACCCACTTCAGTCGCGCTGCACGCGTCGGCGCGGCGGTGTCGATCTCCTCGGTCGCGAATCCCACGGTCGATGCCACGTTCTCTCCTCATTCGTTCGGTGCTGGGGCGTCACGGTACACACATCTCCGCTGATCCCGCGCGGATGCCGAACTTCGTGCGGTGAGAGCCGTATCCTGGGCGCCGTGGACGAACTTGATCGCGCGATCCTGCGGGAATTGCAGTCGGATGCGCGGCGCAGCAATCGCGACGTCGCCGCGGCTGTCGGGGTCGCTCCGAGCACCGCCCTCGAGCGCACCCGCTCCTTGCGCGAGCGCGGCATCATCCGGGGCGCCGTGCTCGATGTCGACCTCGCCGGCATCGGCCGACCGGTGCAGGCGCTCATCGCCGTACGCATCCGGCCGCCCTCGCGCCCGGTGATCGAGGGCTTCCGCGACTGGGCCGCTTCGCTGCCGGAGACGCTCGGCGTGTTCGTCACCGCCGGCAACGAGGACTTCATCATCCACGTCGCCGTGCCCGACAACGACAGCCTCTACGGGTTCGTGATCGACCGGCTCACCGAGCGCCGCGAGGTCGCCGACGTGCGCACCTCCGTCGTCTACGAACACCTGCGGAACCCGGGCATCGCGCCCGCCTGAACCACGAGCACGCGTTCAGAGCACGGGAGTAGCGTCGAAGCATGAGCGCTCTCGAGGTCGCCGACTGGCGACGACGCGTGTTCGCGATGTACGCCGATGTGCGGGCGGATCCGGATCCCGCGTCCGCGCACGCCCGCTGGGTGGCAGCCCGCGACGAGCTGTTCGCGACGCATCCGTCCACACCGCTGCTGCCGCAGGACCGGGACGGGTTCACCGGACTGCCGGTCACCACGTACGACCCGGCCTGGCGGTTCGAGGCCGAGGTCGAGCCGGCGGACGGGCAGCGCATCGAGGTCGAGACCGGCACCGACGGCTCGGTGCCGTTCGAGCGCATCGGCGTGGTGCGACTTCCCGGCGTCGGGTCCCTCGACGTGTGGCGGCTCGCCTCCTACGCGGGCGGGCTGTTCGTGCCGGTGAAGGACGCCCTCGCCGGTCGACCGGGCGGCACCTACGGCGGCGGCCGGTACCTGCTCGACACGGTCAAGGGCGCCGACCTCGGCCCCGGATCGACCCCGGACTCCCTCGTGCTCGACTTCAACTTCGCGTACAACCCATCGTGCGCGTACGACCCGATGTGGGCCTGCCCGCTGGCCCAGCCGGGCAACGTCGTGCCCGTCGAGATCCCCGTCGGCGAGCGGTACGACGGCGAGTACTGACCCCGGTCCCCTTCGACGGGCTCATCGAACGAACGCTCGCTGAGCCTGTCGAAGCGGGTCGTACGACGTTCCCCTTCGACGGGCTCAGGGAGCGGCGCGCACTCATCCCTGGGCGAACACCGGGCCCCGGATGGGCGCATCCGCTAGACTGGAACCACTTGCAGCGCGTCGCCGCGCTTCTTGCGTCGCAGAACGCATCCCTCGCCCGGCCTCAGAGCCGCTGGTTGACATCTTCTTCGGCGAATCCGATGTGCCGCTCGGCACGATCGCCACTCCGTCCCACCGACGCGCAGAAGCATTCTGCTCCGGGACGAAATGCCCGAAAGGCACCACCTTGTCTGAAACGACATTCGGCACGCTCGGCGTGCCCGCCCCCCTCGTCTCCGTGCTCGCCGCGGACGGCAAGACCAGCCCGTTCCCCATCCAGGTCGACACGCTGCCCGACACGCTCGCCGGGCGCGACGTGCTCGGCCGCGGCAAGACCGGATCCGGCAAGACCCTCGCCTTCTCCATCCCGATGGTCTCGCGCCTCGGCGGCAAGCTCGCCGGCGGCAAGCGCCGCTCGGGCCGTCCGCTCGGCCTCGTGCTCGCGCCGACCCGTGAACTCGCGACGCAGATCGCCGCGGTCATGCAGCCCCTCGCCGAGGCGTACGGCCTCAAGACCACCACGATCTTCGGCGGCGTCTCGCAGAACCGTCAGGTCGCGGCGCTGCAGGCCGGCGTCGACATCGTCGTCGCCTGCCCCGGCCGGCTCGAAGACCTCATGAAGCAGGGCTTCGTGAGCCTCGACGCGGTCGAGATCACCGTGCTCGACGAGGCCGACCACATGGCCGACCTCGGGTTCCTGCCCGTCGTCACCCGCATCATGGACAAGACCCCGTCCGGCGGACAGCGCCTGCTCTTCAGCGCCACGCTCGACAACGGCGTGGACAAGCTCGTCAAGCGCTTCCTACGCAACGAGGTGCTGCACTCGGTCGACGAGGCGAACTCGCCGGTCGCCGCGATGACGCATCACGTGTTCGAGGTCGCCGATGCCGACGCCAAGAAGGAGCTCGTGCGCACCCTCGCCTCGGGCACCGGCCGCCGCATCCTGTTCATGCGCACCAAGCACACCGCCAAGAAGCTCGCGAAGCTGCTCACCGAGCAGGGCATCCCCGCGGTCGACCTGCACGGCAACCTGTCGCAGCCGCAGCGTGACCGCAACCTCGCCGCCTTCGGGTCCGGTGAGGTGCGCGTGCTCGTCGCGACCGACGTCGCCGCCCGCGGCGTGCACGTCGACGACGTCGAGCTCGTCATCCACGTCGACCCGCCGGCCGAGCACAAGGCGTACCTGCACCGTTCGGGTCGCACGGCGCGCGCCGGTTCCGACGGCGACGTGGTGACCATCATGACTCCGGCCCAGCGTTCGGATGTCGGGGTGCTGCTGCGCAAGGCCGGTATCAAGGTCGCGGTGCAGCAGGTCACGCCCGCCTCCCCCGCCGTCACGGAACTCGTCGGCGCGGTCGCCGAGTACGTCAAGCCCGCTCCTCGCGCGGTGCAGCAGCAGGGCGGCGGGCGCTCGCAGGGCGCGAACGCCCAGCGCAAGCGCGCCGCCCGTGAGGGTGGCGCGGAGCAGCCCCGTCGCGACCGTTCCGGTCGTCCGGCCCGCACGCGTTCGCGCGGCGGATCGGGATCGGCCGCGGCCGCCCCGGTGCGCACCGACCGCTCGAGCGCCCCGCGACTGGACCGTTCTTCCGCTGAGCCGGCCCGTGCCGTGCAGAGCGAGGCCGCTCCGGCCCGTGCGCGTGGCCCGCGTCGCGCCTCGGCCGGCGCCGGTCGCCCCATCCGCGTCGGTGACGTGGTGCGCGGCAACGGCGGCGGCGGTGCCCGTCGCTCGGGTCGCTGACCCGCAGCTGAACTCCGAAGGCCCGGCTCCCGCTTCGGCGGGGTCGGGCCTTCGTCATTCGCGGACTGGGATCCTCCGGCACCTCCTCTTCGTCGAACGTGCCCCCATCCGACGTTGCACCGCCTCCCGACGCCACGATCCGTCGGATGAAGGCACGCTCGGCGGATACGGCGGCCGCGCCTACTCGACGCGCGAGCCCGCGTACCGCTCGATGAGCGGCAGGATGCCCGCCACACCCGGAGCCGCGGCGATGTCGTCGCCGATCCGCCGGCTCGCGGCACGGTACGAGGGTTCCCCCAGCACTCGACGCACGGCCTGGCGGATCGCCTCCTCGCTCGGGCGGTTGCTGCGCAGGTCGATCCCCACCCCCGACCAGGCGACGCGCGCCGACACCTCCGCCTTGTCCTCGGTCTGACCCGCGATGACGATGGGCACGCCGTGCCGCATGGCGAAGTGCACGCCGCCGTACCCGCCGTTCGTGACGAGCACCGACGTCTTGGGCAACAGGACGTCGTAGGGCAGGAAGGGGGCGGCCCAGGCGTTCGCCGGCAGCTCGCCGAGGGCCGCCACGTCGCGACCGCCGGTGGACACGACGACGACCACGTCGACCGCGGCGAGGGCCCGGACCGTGGGCAGCAGCAGATCCTCGACGTCGGCGTTCGCGATCGTGCCCTGTGTCACGTGCACGACGGGACGCGATCCGTCGAGCTCGCTCCACCACGCCGGCAACGGCACGTCGCGGCCGCTGCGCGAGACGGGTCCGACGAAGTGGACCTCGGTCGGCAGATCCGGCCGGGGGTACTCGAAGGACGGCACCGTGAACTGCACGATCCCGTCCGCGAGCGAGGGCCAGTTCAGCACGAACGTGGGCAGTCCGTGTCCCGTGATCCCGCGCAGTCGAGCGGTCGCGTCGCGCTGCACGGAGGCGAAGACGACGCGCTGGGCCACGAAACGCAGCGCGGCGTTCCGCACCCGGCCCACGGCGCCCGGCAGCGGAGGGATGCCGAGGCCGAACGGGGCCGTGTCCCGGCTGTCGAGGCCGAGCGGCACGATGCCCATCGCGAGCACGGCTGGGCGCCGGCTCCGCGGCCGCGTGAGCAGCGGGAGGATGCCCGTGAACAACGCTTCGGTGAGCACCACGTCCGTGGGGACCGCCTCGAGCGCCGCGTCGACGGCGGCCGCCTGAGCCTCCATCGGGCGCACGAAGATCTCGCGGAAGTCGTGCGTGATGAGAGTCGGTCCCTTGAGCCCGACGCGGCCGGGGAACAGCTCGTCGATGCGCGTGTCGTCGTAGTCGGCGGCCTCGGGCAGCGGGAGCCACTCCGCGCCCGCGCTCTCGACGGCCTCCCGGTAGCGGGCGCCGGTGAGCATCCGCACCCGGTGTCCGGCGTCGGCGAGGGCCGACGCGACGGGCAGCAGCGGGGCGATGTGCCCGATGACGGGGGTCGAGCAGAACAGGATGGAGGACATGGCCAGGCTTTCGGGTTGTATGGCGTAGTATTGAATGCATCGTGACTGTACTGAATGAAGACCTACCACGCAAGACCCGCGTCTACCGCTCCGCGGTACGGGCCGCCGCCGCATCCGAGACCCGACGACGCATCGTCGACGCGGCGCTCGCGAGCTTCACCGCGGACGGTTACGCGGCCACCACCTTGCGCGCCATCGCGCAACGAGCTCGCGTGAGCGTCGAGACGGTGAACGGCCACGGCCCCAAGCGCGATCTGCTCTTCGCGGCGTTCGAGCTCGCCTTCGCCGAGCGGGAGGGCCGTGAGCCGATGGGCGAGCGTGCGGACTTCGCGGCCACGGCCGAGGTGGTCGACGCCCGTGCGTTCCTCGCCGCCCTCGTGAACGTGACGACGGACGCGTTCGCCCGCTCAGCCGGGATCTGGCGAGCGGTCAACGCGGCCGCCGACGTCGATCCGGCCGTCGCTGAGACGCTCGCGGACCTCGTCGCGCGCCGCCGGCGGGAGTTCGCCGGTCTAGTCCGCGCCTACGGCGAACGGGGCGGCACGGTGCCGAGCGACATCGATGCCGCGGTCGACGTGTTGAGTCTGGTGGTGTCGCACGAGAGCTTCACGCACCTCGTGGAGACGAGCGGATGGGCGCGCGCGCGCTTCGAACGCTGGGCGGCCGCCACGGCGGTGGCGCAGCTCGAGGCACTCGCGGCCGAGGAACGCGGGGGCGAGCCCTCGAGCTGAGCGCTCGGCGCGGGTCGTGCAGCGGTTCCCTTCGACAGGCTCAGGGAACGCACGCTCGCTGAGCCTGTCGAAGCGGGTTGTACGACGTGTTCCCTTCGACAGGCTCAGGGAACGCACGCTCGCTGAGCCTGTCGAAGCGGGTTGTACGACGTGTTCCCTTCGACAGGCTCAGGGAACGGTGCGGGTCAGCCGAGCACGCCGACGGAGGCGAGCGCCTGACGCAGGAGGGTGCCGCGGCCGCCCTCCATCTCGGCGTGGATCGACGGGCTCGACGCCTCGGCCGGAGTCATCCAGGTGAGCTCGAGCGCATCCTGGCGCGGCTCGCACGTGCCGGTCACCGGCACGACGTAGGCGAGCGCGACGGCGTGCTGCCGCTCGTCGACGTACGCACTGAGTCCCGGGATGGGGAAATACTCGGCCACCGAGAACGGCACGGGGCTGAGCGGCAGCTGCGGGAACGCCATCGGGCCGAGGTCCTTCTCGAGGTGGCGGTACAGCGCGTTGCGCAGCGTCTCACCGAACATGACGCGTCCGCTCACGAGGGTGCGCGTGATCGACCCGGCCGCATTGGCGCGCAACAGCACGCCGACCTCGGTGACCGTGCCCATCCCATCCGTGCGCACCGGTACGGCCTCGACGTAGAGCAGGGGCAGTCGCCGTCGGGTCTCCGCGAGTTCCTCGTCGGAGAGCCAGCCGGAATTCGGGTCAGGGGTGCCGACGGAACTCATGCTCCATTCTTACCCGCCGCGGCTAGCGTGGAGCACAGCGGCGCGAGGAGGATCCATGACCGCATACCGCGCACTCGATGCGAGGGCCGTGCTGTGGTCGGCCGGCGAGCACCACTGGGGCGACAAACCGCTCATCGTGCTGCTGCACGGCAGGGGCGCCCACGAGGGCGACCTTTTCGCGCTCTCGCCCGCGCTGCCGCTGAACGCGGTCGTCGCGTCAGTGCGTGCGACCGTGCCCGAGGGCGGCGGATGGTCGTGGTTCGAGCCCGCGCCGGGCACCCGGGGCGGCACCTCGCGGGAGGCGCAAGCGGATGCGTCGGCGACGGCCGTGCTCGACTGGCTGGACACCCTGCCGTTCACGCGCATCCTCACCCTCGGCTTCAGCGAGGGTGCCGCGATCGCGACCCAGCTGCTGCGCCTCGCGCCGGAACGGGTCGCCGCGACGGCGGCGATCAGCGGATACGTCGTGCGCGGCGTGCACGCGGGCGACGAACGACTCGCCGAGGTGCGTCCGCCGCTGTTCTGGGGGCGCGGCACCCTCGACGAGGTCATCCCAGCTGCCGCGATCGAGCACTCCGCCGAGTGGCTGCCGCGCCACACCCGACTCACCGAGCGCATCTACGAAGACGTCGCGCACGGCATCTCGGCGGCGGAGACGCGCGACATCGCGGCGTTCCTGCGCGAGCACCTGCGCTGAGCGCCGGCTGCGGGCTCGCAGCCGACTGTCGGTGGCTGGCGGCAGGATGAGGCGGTGAGCTCCGTCGTCGACCGTTTCTCCCGCGCCACGCGGGAGTGGTTCGACGGCGCGTTCCCGGCCCCGACCTCGGCCCAGCTCGGCGCGTGGGACGCGATCTCGACCGGGTCGCACGCCCTCGTCATCGCCCCGACCGGCTCGGGCAAGACGCTCGCCTCGTTCCTATGGGCGATCGACCGACTCGCGACCGGCGAGCTGCCCGAGGACCCGCAGCACCGCACCCGCGTGCTCTACATCTCGCCGCTCAAGGCGCTCGGCGTCGACGTGGAACGCAACCTGCGCAGTCCGCTCGTCGGGGTGACGCAGACCGCCCGGCGGCTCGGCCTCGCCGCCCCGGAGATCCGCGTCGGCGTCCGCTCGGGCGACACCCCCTCGACGGAACGTCGCGCGCTGCAGCGCACCCCGCCCGACATCCTCATCACGACGCCGGAGAGCCTGTTCCTGATGCTCACCTCGTCGGCGCGCGAGTCGCTCGTGGGGGTCGAGACCGTCATCGTCGACGAGGTGCACGCGGTCGCGGCGACCAAGCGCGGCGCCCACCTCGCCCTCTCGCTCGAGCGCCTCGACGAGCTGCTCGAGCGCCCCGCTCAACGCATCGGCCTCTCGGCGACGGTGCGGCCGCAGGAGGAGGTCGCCCGCTTCCTCGGCGGCTCCGCCCCCGTCACGATCGTCGCCCCCGCATCCGAGAAGCGGTTCGACCTGCGCGTCGTTGTTCCCGTCGACGACATGACCGAGCTCGGCACGACGACCGACCGCAACTCCGACGGCGACCTGCAGGGCTCGATCTGGCCGCACGTCGAAGAGAGCATCGTCGACCAGGTGCTTCAGTACCGCTCGACCATCGTCTTCGCCAACTCCCGGCGCCTGTCGGAGCGGCTCACCGCGCGGCTCAACGAGATCTACGCCGAACGGCTCGCGCTCGAGAACGGCGGGGCGGATGCGGCGGCCGTCGCCGAGTCGGAGCAGCGCACGTCGTACCCGGCGCAAGCGCCGGGGCAGTCCGGACTCACCTCCGGCGCCGAGCCGCTGCTCGCCCGCGCCCACCACGGCTCCGTCAGCAAGGAACAGCGCGCCACGATCGAGGACGACCTCAAGAGCGGCCGACTGCGCTGCGTCGTCGCGACCTCCTCGCTCGAACTCGGCATCGACATGGGCGCCGTCGACCAGGTGATCCAGGTGGAGTCGCCGCCGTCGGTCGCGAGCGGACTGCAGCGCGTCGGCCGCGCCGGCCACCAGGTCGGTGAGGTCTCGCGCGGCGTGCTGTATCCGAAGCACCGCGCCGACCTCATCCACTCGACCGTCGCGAGCGAACGGATGATCGCCGGGCAGATCGAGGCGCTGTCCATCCCGACCAACCCGCTCGACGTGCTCGCCCAGCAGACCGTGGCGCACGTCGCCCTCGGGTCTGCGGATGTGGAGGAGTGGTTCGACACGGTGCGCCGGAGCGCGCCGTTCGCGACGCTCCCGCGGTCGGCGTACGACGCGACCCTCGACCTGCTGAGCGGACGGTATCCGAGCGACGAGTTCGCCGAACTGCGGCCACGACTGGTGTGGGACCGCGTCGCCGGCACCATCACCGGGCGTCCCGGTGCGCAGCGTCTCGCCGTCACGAGTGGCGGCACGATCCCCGACCGCGGGCTCTTCGGCGTGTTCATCGCCGGAAGCGAGACGACCGCGAACACCGGCGGGCGCCGCGTGGGCGAGCTCGACGAGGAGATGGTCTACGAGTCCCGCGTCGGCGACGTGATCGCGCTCGGCGCGACGAGCTGGCGCATCGAGGACATCACGCACGACCGGGTCATCGTGACGCCCGCGTTCGGGCAGCCCGGGCGGGTGCCGTTCTGGAAGGGCGACGGCATCGGCCGGCCCGCGGAACTCGGTCGCGCGATCGGCGCGTTCACCCGTGAGGTGGCGACCGCATCCGCCGCGGATGCGCGTCAGCGGGTCGTGCGCGGCGGTCTCGACGAGCGTGCCGCGAACAACCTCGTCGCGTTCGTCGAGGAGCAGAAGGCGGCCACCGGCCACGTGCCGACCGACCGCACGCTCGTGGTCGAGCGCTTCCACGACGAGCTCGGCGACTGGCGCGTCGTGCTGCATTCCCCGTACGGCATGAAGGTGCACGCGCCGTGGGCGCTCGCCGTCTCCGCGCGCGTTCGCGACCGGTACGGCTACGACGGGGCAGCCGTCGCGGGCGACGACGGCATCATCGTGCGGCTGCCCGACACCGACGGCGAACCGCCGAGCGCGGAGCTGTTCGTGTTCGAGCACGACGAGCTCGAACGCACGGTGACGGATGAGGTGGGCGGGTCGGCGCTGTTCGCGGCCCGGTTCCGGGAGTGCGCGGCGCGTGCCCTTCTCCTGCCCCGCCGCGACCCCGGCCGGCGTTCCCCGCTCTGGCAGCAACGGCAGCGCGCCTCGCAACTGCTCGATGTCGCCCGCAAGTTCCCGAGCTTCCCGATCGTGCTCGAGGCCATCCGCGAGGTGCTGCAGGACGTGTACGACCTGCCCGCCCTCGCCGCGCTGACCGCCGAGATCGCGAGCCGCCGCATCCGCATCGTCGAGACGCAGACCGACCAGGCGTCGCCGTTCGCGCGGTCTCTGCTGTTCGGATATGTCGCGGCGTTCATGTACGAGGGCGACTCCCCGCTCGCGGAGCGCCGGGCAGCCGCCCTCTCGCTCGACTCGACGCTGCTCGCCGAGCTGCTGGGACGCGCGGAGCTGCGCGAGCTGCTCGACGCCAGCGTGCTCGAGCAGACCGAGCGGGAGCTGCAGCGCCTCACGCCCGACCGCAAGGCGAAGGGCATCGAGGGCGTCGTCGACCTGCTGCGGCTGCTCGGGCCGCTCAGCGTGCCGGAGATCGTCGACCGCGTCGCGGTGCTCGACGACGCTCCCCCGGTGGACGCCACCGTCATCGGCGAATGGCTCGACGGCCTCGCCCGCGCGAACCGCGTGCTGCGCGCATCCATCGCCGGCGACGACCGCTGGGCGATCATCGAAGACGCGAGCCGCTTGCGGGACGCGCTCGGGGTGCCGCTGCCGATCGGGGTGCCGACCGCGTTCGTCGAGCCGGTTCCCGATCCGCTCGGCGACCTCGTCAGCCGGTACGCCCGCACCCACGGGCCCTTCACGGTCACGGCCGTCGCCGAGCGCTTCGGTCTCGGACCGGCGGTGGCCCTGGATGCGCTGCGGCGGCTCGCCGCGGACCGCCGGGTGGTCGAGGGCGAGTTCCGGCCGGGCGCGACCGGCAGCGAGTGGGTCGACGCGGAAGTGCTGCGCCGGCTGCGATCGCGGTCGCTCGCAGCGCTGCGTCACGAGGTCGAGCCGGTGTCGCACGACACGCTCGGCCGCTTCCTCCCCGCCTGGCAGCACGTCACCTCCCCGCTGCGCGGGATCGACGGGGTCGTGCACGCCATCGAGCAGCTCAGCGGCGTCGCCCTGCCCGCGAGCGCGTGGGAGTCGCTCGTGCTGCCCGGGCGCGTGTCCGACTACTCCCCCGCCTGGCTCGACGAGCTCACCGCGACCGGTGAGGTGCTGTGGTCGGGCGCCGGCTCTCTGCCCGGAAACGACGGATGGGTGAGCCTGCACCTCGCCGAGACGGCCCACCTGACCCTGCCGGAACCGCTCGGCGAGGAGGACACCACCGACCTGCAGCGCCGCGTGCTCGACGCGCTCGCCGGCGGCGGTGCGTTCTTCTTCCGGCAGCTCTCCAATGCGGTCGGCAGCACCGACGACGCCGAACTCACGACGGCGCTGTGGGACCTCGTGTGGTCCACCCGCGTCACCAACGACACGTTCGCGCCGCTGCGCGCCCAGCTCGGCGGGCGGGGCACGACCCGCGCCGCCCGGCCCCCGCGCACCCGCGCCTACCGCGGACGCGCGCGCCCCACGATGCCGACCCAGTCCGGTCCGCCGACCGTCGGCGGCCGCTGGTCGCTGCTGCCCGGCCGCGAGCCCGACGCCACCGTGCGCGCCGCGGCGACCGCCGAGCAACTGCTCGAACGCTACGGCGTCGTCACCCGCGGCGCGGTGATGGCCGAGGGCGTGCTGGGCGGCTTCGCGACCGTGTACAAGGTGCTGAGCGGGTTCGAGGAGACCGGCCGCGCCCGCCGCGGGTACTTCGTCGAGGGGCTCGGCGCGGCGCAGTTCGCGACCGGCCCGACGGTCGACCGGCTGCGCACGTTCGCCCGGGACGAGGCGGACGACTCCCCGCCCACCGCCGTGACGCTCGCGGCGACCGATCCCGCGAACCCCTACGGCGCATCCCTGCCCTGGCCGCCCCCGGACGACCCCGAGGAGCGGGGTCACCGTCCCGGGCGCAAGGCCGGTGCCCTCGTCGTGCTCGTCGACGGGGTGCTCGCCCTCTACGTCGAGCGCGGCGGACGCACGGTGCTCACCTTCGGCGACGACGGTCTGCTCGAGGTCGCGGCGCGCTCGCTCGCCTCCACGATCCGGGCGAGCGGCGGACGAGTGCGCGTCGAGCGCGTCGACGGTGACTTCGTGGTGGGCACCCCGCTCGGAAAGGCCCTCCGCGAGGCCGGGTTCGCCGAGACCCCGCAGGGTCTGCGCCTGCGATGAGGACCACCGATGCCCGAGGGTGACACCGTCTACCAGGCGGCGAAGCGGCAGCACGCGGCCCTCGCCGGCAAGGTGCTCACCGGCTTCGACCTGCGCGTGCCTCGCTTCGCGACCTCCGACCTCACCGGCGAGACGGTGCTCGAGGTGGTCAGCCGCGGCAAGCACCTGCTGCACCGCATCGGCGACTACACGCTGCACACCCACCTCAAGATGGAGGGCGTCTGGCACGTGTACAAGCCGGGCGAACGCTGGCGGCGCCCCGCGCACCAGGCGCGAGCCGTGCTGCAGACCGAACCGGTGCAGGCCGTCGGCTTCGCGCTCGGGATCACCGAACTCATCCGCCGCTCCGAGGAGGACGACGTCGTCGGGCACCTCGGACCGGATCTGCTCGGCGCAGACTGGGATGCGGCGGAGGCGACGCGGCGGCTGACCGCCGACCCGGCCATTCCGGTGTTCGTGGCGGTGCTCGACCAGCGCAACCTCGCCGGCGTCGGCAACGTGTACGCGAACGAACTCTGCTTTCTGCGCGGCGTGCTGCCGACCCGCCCGATCGGCGAGGTCGCGGACGTGGCGGCGCTCGTGGACCTCTCGTACCGGCTGCTGCAGGCGAACCGCGACCGGATGAACCGGGTCACCACGGGGGACAGCCGCGCGGGCCAGCGCAGCTGGGTCTACGGTCGTGCGGGCCAGCCGTGCCGCCGCTGTGGCACCCGCCTGCTCGGCGGTCAGCTCGGCCGCGACGAACTGCAGGAGCGCAACACCTTCTGGTGCCCCCGCTGCCAGAGCTGAGCACCCCGCCGCCAGTCCCGCCGACACCCCCACGACAGGAGCACTCCGGATGTCGGTGGTGCGAGCGATCCTCGGACACACACACACGAGAGAGGAGCAACCATGACCATCGCCGTCACCACCCCCACCGGGAACGTCGGCTCGCGGCTCGTGCCGCTGCTCGTGCAGGCCGGGGAACGTCCGCGCGTCCTCGCGCGCGATGCGGCGAAGTTGAGCGACGCCGTGCGCGCCGCCGCGGATGTCGTCGAGGTCGACCAGGGCGACGCGGACGCCGTCGTGGCGGCCACCGAGGGCGTCGATGCGCTCTACTGGGTCGACCCGCCGACCGAGGACGACGATCCGGCGGCCGGCTACGCCCGCATGGGCGCCGTCGCGGCTCGCGCGGTGCGCGAGAACGGGATCCCGCGGGTCGTGTTCCAGAGCAGCAGCGGGGCGGATGCGCGCAGCGGCTTCGGCGAGATCGACGGACTCGGACGCACGGAGGAGCTGCTCGACGAGACGGGCGCCTCGGTCACGCACCTGCGCTGCGGGTACTTCTTCAGCAACCTGCTGATGGACGTCGACGGCCTGCGCTCGGGCATCATCACCACCACGATGCCGACCGACCTCGCCCTGCCGTGGGTCGCCCCCGGCGACATCGCCGCGGTCGCAGCCGCTCGACTGTTGTCGACGGCATGGACCGGGCGCCACACGCAAGGCGTGTACGGCCCCGCCGACCTGAGCTTCGGGGATGTGGCGCGGATCGTCGGGAGGGTGCTCGGCCGCGAGATCCGCGCCGAACAGGTGAGCGACGAGCAGACAGCCGAACAGCTGCGGTCGTTCGGCATGACCGAGAAGCAGATCGACGGCATCATCGGCATGTCGCGCGGCTTCCGGAACCCGGACTACCGGCCCGAGGATGCCCGGGACCTGCGCAGCACGACGCCGACCACGCTCGCCGCGTGGGCGCAGGAGCATCTCGCGGGAGTCATGGCCGACGGGTGAGGCGCTGGCCCTCCTGCCCGCCGCGGGTGGACCGCCTCCGACGCACGGTTGACGGCCGCCCACGCGACTGACAATGTGGACCCCGTTCACTTACTACGGAAGGGTCCCATGGCGGTCCGCATCGACCTCAACATCTCTCTCGACGGCGTCGCGATGCCCGCCGGCCAGTCCCCCGAGCATCCGATGGGCGAGGAGTGGGGCAAGATCGTCGCCCATTACGCCGCCACGCGCACCTTCCGGCGGCGGGTGCTGCACGACCCGTCGGGGGAAGGAACGACCGGGGTCGACGACCGCTACGCGGCCGCCTACTTCCACGGGGTCGGCGCGGAGATCATGGGCGCCGGGATGTTCGGACTCCACGCCTATCCGGACGACGCCGACTGGCGTGGCTGGTGGGGCGACGAGCCGCCGTTCGAAGTGCCGGTGCTCGTGCTCACCCACCGGGAGCGCCCGCCGATCGAGTTCGCCAACGGCACCCGCTTCGAGTTCCTCGCCACGAGCCCGCAGTCGGCTCTCACCCGGGCGCAGGAGCTGGCCGGCGCGGGCGACGTGCGGGTGGGCGGCGGAGCGGGCGTCGCCCGCGACTTCCTCGCCGCCGGTCTGGTCGACCGGCTGCACGTCGCCATCACGCCCGTCGTGCTCGGCCGGGGCGTGCGGCTCTGGGACGACCTCCACGAACTCGAGCGGGACTACGCCGTGACGTCAGAGGTCGCCGAGAGCGGCGTCATCCACGTCACCTTCGCGCGCTGACGAGGCTCACGCAGGCGGGTTCGCCGCGAGGTTCGCGAACAGCAGACCGCATCCGAGCAGGGCGAACACGCTCAACAGCAGGGCTCCGAGCGAGCGCCGGAACCCGGGCAGCCGGCGCACGAGGCAGATGATCGCCAGCACGAGCGCGGCGAGCGCCGCGACGGGGATGAGCACCCACCCGAAGTAGACGATGAAGAGGAACGCGCCGCCGAACGGTCCCGCCGCGCCGGGGATGGCGAGCACCGCGAGGGCGAACCACAACGGCAGCACCGCGATCACCGCGAGGATGAGGGCGAGGGTGCTCAGCAGCAGCGGGCGCTTGGCGCGATCGGGCCGCCCCGCTCGGGCGGTGTTCACTCGTGCGGTGTCGGCTGGTCGCCGCGACGCCACGCTGCGGCGTGCAGCACGACGACAGCCACGGCGGTGAGCACTCCGCACGCGACGAGCCACGGCGCGATGTCGGTGAGAAAGCCGCTGAGGACGTAGGTCGCCGGCTCGACCTCCGTGATCGAGGTGAAGATCGACTGGCCGTACCAGTAGGCGCCGAGGCCGCCCGCGATGAGCACCGCGGCGATGATCCAGAGCGCGATCACGAACGGGTTGCCGCGGATCGCCAGCGGCGACGACACGACCGGTGCGGGGACCGCCTCCGCCTGCGGTTCGGCCTCGGCCGCGGACTCCACCGGCGCGGCGGGTCGCTCCGCCTCGCGCGGCTGGGGCGGGAAGAGCTCGATGTAGTCGGCGGCGTGCGGCGTGCTCTCGGTCTCGGCACGGCGTCGCGCCGGGCGAGCGCCGGTCGCCGGGGCGCCGCTGTAACCACGCTGGAAGGCGGGGTCGTATCGCGGGTCGAAGCCCTCGGTGTCAGCCATGCGAGTCAGCCATGCGTGTCAGCCTTCGTGTGCGCCATCGGTGCGAGCGATCCCTCGCTCTCGGCGTCGAGCCTACCGGCGGCATCCCGGACGTCGCCGGGACTGCGTGCGGCTCCGCCATACCCCCGCGCGAGGGATGCGCGGGCGGTGGCGAGCGGGCACGCTGGGAGCATGCGTGGGTGGCCGAACGGGAGGGCGGGCGTCGGCGTCATCGTGCGTCGCGCGCTGTTCCTGCTGCTCGGCGGGCTCGCTGCCGTGCCGTACGCCGTGCTCGTGCTGTGGGCCGTGTCCGTCTGGGTCTCCCCGGCCGCACGCACGGGCAGGGATGCGGTCGTGGTCATCACGGTGGTGGCCCTCGCCCTGTTATGCCTGCCCGCCTTCCTGCAGGTCACCCGCGACCTCGAGCGCACCGCCGCGCGGGCACTCCTCGACGTCACCCTCCCCGATCTGCGCGGAGCCGCCGACGTGCTGCGCGGTGCCGTGTTCTTCGCCGGCCACGTGCTCACCGGAGGGCTCACCGTCGCGACGGTCGCCTTCGTTCTGCCGGTGCTCGTGACCGCGATCGTGGACGCGGTGAGCGGCGGCGGTGCGGTCGCCGCATTCGCCTCCGCACTCTTCCCCGGCTTCGACACCGCGGCCGCAACCGGCGCCGTCGTGATCGTGAGCGGACTCGTCGTCGCCGGGAGCATCGCGGGCGGGCTGCTCGCGCCGTGGTGTGCGGACGTGCTCCTCGGCCCGACGCCGGAGGAACGCGCTCGCCAGGCCGCGGAACGCGAGGCGGTCCTCGCCCGCCGCACCGACCTCGCACGGGAGCTCCACGACACCATCGGGCACGCGCTGACCGTCACCTCGCTGCAGGCCACGGCGGCCGCCCGCATACTCGACACCGATCCGGAGGCCGCTCGAGCGGCACTCGGCGAGATCGAGCGGATCGGCCGCCGTGCCGCGGGTGACCTCGACTACGCCCTCGGAGTGCTCCGTTCGGGTGAGCAGGCGGCCGCACGTGCTCCCGCGCCGACGCTCGCGGCGCTCGGCGACCTCACCGGCGACGCGCGCGCCGCCGGTCTCGACCTCGACCTCGTCGTCTCGGGAGACCTCGCCGAGCTGCCCGACAGCCTCTCGCGCGAGCTGTACCGCGTCGCCCAGGAGGGACTCACCAACGCTCTGCGCCACGGGTCGGGGCGCACCGCGCGCCTCGAGGTGCGCGTCGACGCGCACGCGCGGCTGGAGCTGTCCAACCCCGTCGCCCCGGAGGCACCGCCGCCGCGCGCGGGCCGCGGACTCACGGGCATCCGGGAACGCCTCGCGGTGCTGCAGGGCGAGGTGCGCATCGAATCGGGCGACGGCCTATGGCGGCTGGTCGCGACCGCTCCCCTGCGCACGGGGAGCCGCCGATGAGCGGCGCCGTCATCCGCCTCGCGATCGTCGACGACGAGGCGCTCGTGCGCGGCGGCCTGCGCGCGATCCTCGCCGTTGAGCCCGACCTCGAGATCGTCGGGGAGGCGGCGGACGGCGACGAGGTGCCCGCCCTCGTCGCTTCGACGCGTCCCGACGTGGTGCTGATGGACGTGCGGATGCCCCGCATCGACGGCCTTCGGGCGACCGAGACGCTGCTCCGCGCCGGAGCGGACGCTCCCCGCGTGCTCGTGCTCACCACGTTCGAGAGCGACGACTACGTGTACGAGGCCCTCCGGATCGGCGCCTCGGGTTTCGTGCTCAAACGCGCGCAGCCCGAGGAGCTCGCTCGCGCCATCCGCGTGGTGGCGCACGACGACGTGCTGCTGTATCCCGTCGCGGTGCGCCGTCTCGCGGCGCTGCGCGGACCCGCTCCCGCCGCGGAGCGGCTCTCCGCCCGGCTGAGCGGCCGGGAGCAGGAGGTGCTGCGGCTCGTCGCTCAGGGGTTGAGCAATGCCGAGATCGCGGCCCGGTTGTTCCTGGCCCTCGAGACGGTGAAGTCGCACGTCGCGGCGATCCTCGTGAAGCTCGGCGTGCGCGACCGCACCCAGGCCGTCGTCGCCGCCTACGAGAGCGGCTTCATCCGTCCGGGCGCCGAGTAGCACCCGACGGAGGGGTCGGCGTTTCCCCCGGGGGAGGTGTCCTCCGGCTCGTGCGAGGGATCCGCCGCTTCAGCCCGCCGCGGACGCTGGGAGCATGACCAGTTCACCTCCCGTTCCCACCGCATCCGTCGCCACATCCCGACGTGCGACCGGCACGTCGCGATCCTCCATTCCCGCGGCCGCCGCCCTGCTCGCGTCGCTCCTCGGCCTCGCGGCGGCGGCGCTCTGGCTGCTCGAGCTGTTGCCCTACCCCTTCGCGTCCGAGCCGGGCACGCTCAAGCTCGCCGTCGCCGAGTTCCTTCCGCGCGGCGTCATGATCGCCGGCGTCGCGCTGCTCGGAGCGGTCGGCGCCGCCATCGCACTGCGGATGCTGCGGGCGTCGCACCGCACGGGTGTCGCACCGACGGTGATGGCGGGAGCCGTGCTCGCGGTGACCGTGCTCGTCGTCGCCGACGCCCGGCTCATGGCGTTCCTCGGCTACGCGTTGAGCCTGCGCATGCCCCCGCTCGACGACCAGATCGCCACCCAGGCGGCGTTCGTCGTCGGTGGACTGTTGTGGCTCGGGGCGGCCGTCTCCGGGGCGCGACGCGGTCGCCGGCGGGTGCACACCGACGGCCGACCCGCGTCCCGCACGGCACGCGCGGCTGCGATCGTGGCGCTGCTCGTGCCCCTGGTCTACGCGAGCACCCGCTTCGCGTGGGCCGCGGGCATCCCCCTCGGCATCAGCGACGACATGATGCGGCAGGGGCAGCAGTCGGGCCTGTGGTTGATCGGCCTCGGGCTCGCGCTCGTCGCGACCGTGGGCGGATTGCTCGCGTTGGGTCTCGTGCAGCGCTGGGGCGAACGCTTCCCCCGATGGGTCCCCGTGCTCGGTGAGCGTCGAGTCCCCGTGCTGCTGGCGGTCATCCCCGCCTCTGTCGCCGCGGCATCGATCACCGCATCCGGCATCGGGTTCGTGCGCGTCATCGTCTCCGGCGAGATGCCCCTCACGGGCAACTGGACGACGATCGGCCCCGAGCTGCTCTGGCCGCTGTGGGGCGTCGCGCTCGCCGTCGCGACCGTCGCCTACGCCCGACGCCGCGTCGCGTGGGCTCCTCGGGCGGAGCTCACGGCGTGGTGACTCAGTCGGGTTGCTCGGAGAGCCGCCACACCCGCGGCATGACGAGCGACCCGTCGAACTCCTCGAAGTGATCGACGAACCGGCCGATGTGCGCCTGCCAGCGCTCGTTGGCCGGGTCGTCGTCGAGGGCCGTCATGGCGGCGGCGAAGTCGTCGCATTCGACGAGGTGGAAGAGGTCGCGGCCGCTGCGCCAGATCGTCCAGTCGCGGATGCCGAGCCGGGCGAAGCTCGCGGCGAGGTCGGCGGGGATGCGCTCGTGCTCGACCTCGTACTCCGCTTCAAGCCCCTCCCGCAGAACGGAATGCAGTGCGACGCGCATCGGCCTCTCCCTCGTATGCCTATAGGAAATAGTAATAGGCTGGCAGAGACGAGCGAAAGGACCCTCGGATGCGACTGCAGCGTCTCGGCGACCCCGGCCACGAGATCCCCGTGGCGGTCGACGACCACGGAACCTGGGACCTGCGCGGCCTCACCGACGACATCGACGGTGCGTTCCTGGCCGACGACGGCATCCGGCGGGTGCGCGAAGCACTCCAGGCGGAGAGCCTGCCCGCGCTCGAGGACCCGGCCGACGGCAGTGCGCTCCGCGTAGGAGCGCCCATCGCCCGCCCGTCCGCCGTCATCTGCATCGGCATGAACTACGCCGCCCACGCCCGTGAATCCGGGGCGGAGCCGCCGACCGACATCGTGGTCTTCCACAAGCACCCGAACACCGTCGTCGGACCGTTCGACGACATCCTGCTGCCGCCCGGATCGACTACGACGGATTGGGAGGTCGAGCTCGGCGTCGTCATCGGACGGCGCGCCCGCTACCTGCCGTCGCGCGAGGCCGCGCTCGAGTGCATCGCCGGCTTCGTGCTCACCGACGACGTGTCCGAGCGGGAGCACCAGATCCAGCGATCCGGCGGGCAGTGGAGCAAGGGCAAGAGCTTCGAGACCTTCAACCCGGTCGGCCCGTGGTTCGTGCCGCGAGATGAGCTCGGTGACGGCTCGGGGCTGCGCCTCACCTCGCGCGTCAACGGCGAGACCCGGCAGAACTCGAACACCGACGACCTCATCTTCGACGTCGCCGAGATCGTGCACCGGTTGAGCCGGTTCACGGTGCTCGAGCCGGGCGACCTCATCAACACGGGCACGCCGGAAGGCGTGGGCCTGTCCGGCCGCTTCCCGTACCTGGCGGCCGGGGACGTGGTCGAGGTCGAGATCGCCGGGCTCGGCAGCCAGCGCTCCACGGTGCGCGCGGCGGAGGTGGCGTCGTGAGCGACTTCGAGGGACTCGTCGCGGCCGTGACGGGCGGGGCGTCCGGGCTCGGCAAGGCGGTGGCCGAGGAACTGCAGCGCCGCGGCGCCCGCGTGTACTGTCTCGACCTCGCGCCTGACGGCGTGGACGCGCCACTCACGGGCATCCGCTGCGACATCTCGGACGATGCGAGCGTGCGCGACGCGATCGGCGCGGTCGTCGCGGATGCGGGCCGCCTCGACGTCGTCGTCGCGAACGCCGGCATCGGCGCGCAGGGCGACATCGAGTCGAACGACGACGACGAGTGGCTACGCGTGCTCAACGTCAACGTCGTCGGGTCGGCGCGCACGGTGCGGCACGCCATGCCGCATCTGCGCGAGTCCCCGTCCGCCGCGGTCGTGTTCACGAGCTCGGTCGCCGCGTCGATCGGACTGCCGCAGCGCGTGCTGTACTCGGCGTCGAAGGGCGCGATCTCGGCGATGACGCTCGCGATCGCGACGGACTGCCTGCCGCTCGGCATCCGCGTGAACGCCGTCGCGCCCGGCACCGCCGACACCCCGTGGGTGGGCCGGTTGCTCGACAGCGCGGCGGATCCGGATGCCGAACGTGCCGCCCTCGAGGCGCGTCAGCCGAGCGGACGCCTCGTCGCCCCGGCGGAGGTCGCCGACGCGGTCGCGTACCTCGCCTCGCCGCGCTCCGGCAGCACCAACGGCGTCATCCTGGCCGTGGACGGCGGCATGGAGTCGCTGCGCCCACGACGCTGAATCCGCTGCCGGACGGTGCTCGCTGAGCGGCGGCGCTCGCTGAGCCCGTCGAAGCGGGCCGCACGGCGATTCCCTTCGACAAGCTCAGGGAACGGCACGCGAGGTCGTTCGCTGAGCCTGTCGAAGCGGGTCGTACGACGGTTCCCTTCGACAGGCTCAGGGAACGCGCGCCTCGAGCGTGCCCGTTGGCGACACCATTCGCCCCGTGAAGGGCGTCTTCCGTCGCGAACGGGCACGTTCGGCGGTTCCCTTCGACAGGCTCAGGGAACGGCGGGCGCACGAGCGCGCGTCAGGCGGGGGCGAAGAGGTGCGCGGCGATGCTCGCGGGCAGCATCTCCATCCCGGCGCCGGGCGTGAGCGGAGCGCGGTAGGCGCCGCCCGTCACCTCGACGGGCGCGGTGAAGTGCTCGTGCAGGTGCTTCGTGTACTCGATCACCCGGCCCTCACGCGTGCCCGAGACGGCGACGAAGTCGAACATCGACAAGTGCTGCACCGCCTCGCAGAGGCCCACGCCTCCCGCGTGCGGACACACCGGCACCCCGAACTTGGCGGCGAGCAGCAGGATGGCGACGTTCTCGTTCACGCCGGCGACACGGGTCGCGTCGATCTGCACGATGTCCGTCGCCTCCGCCTGCAGCAGCTGCTTGAACAGCACCCGGTTCATGCCGTGCTCGCCCGTGGCGACGCGGATCGGATGCACACCGCGGGCGATCGCCGCATGGGCGAGCACGTCGTCGGGGCTGGTCGGCTCCTCGATCCAGGCCAGATCGAACTCGGCGAGCGCGTTCACCCACTCGATAGCCTGATCGCGATCCCACCGCTGGTTCGCATCGATGGCGATGCGGATGTCCGGACCGACCACATCGCGCGCGATACGCAAGCGGCGGATGTCGTCGTCGAGGTCGTCGCCCACCTTCAGCTTGATCTGCCGGAAGCCGTCGTCGACCGCTTCCCGCGCGAGCCGGGCGAGCTTCTCGTCCGAGTAGCCGAGCCAGCCCGGGGTCGTCGTGTAGCCGGGGTAGCCCTCGGCGAGCAGCGCGGTCTCGCGGTCCGCGCGACCCGGCTCGGCACGGCGCAGGATGTCGAGCGCCTCCTCCGGCGTCAACGCATCCGTCAAGTAGCGGAAGTCGACGAGGTCGACGAGCTGCTCGGGCGTCATCCGCGCGAGCAGCTGCCAGAGCGGCAGGCCGGCGCGCTTCGCCGCGAGATCCCAGAACGCGTTGACGACCGCACCGATCGCCATGTGCATCGCACCCTTCTCGGGCCCGAGCCACCGCAGCTGCGAGTCGTGCACGAGACGGCGCCAGAAGCCGCCGAGGTCAGCGAGGATCGCGTCGACGTCGGCACCGACCACGATGTGGCCGAGGGCGTCGATCGCGGCGACCTGCACGTCGTTGCCGCGCCCGATGGTGAAGACGAACGCATGTCCTTCGAGCCCGTCGAGGGCGTCGGTGGTCACCTTCAGGTACGCCGCCGAGTAGTCGGGGTCGGGATTCATGGCGTCAGACCCGTCGAGCATGAGCGAGGTGGGGAATCGCACGTCGAAGGTCTCGAATCCGGTGACGATACTCACGGCGCGCTCCTCTGCGGTCGGTGGCTTGTTCATCGTAACCCTATGTCCTATAGGATTTGATGCAACGAGAGGATGTCCCGTGGCCATGTTCAAAGACGATCCGGTCCGCCCCGCCAACTACGAGCGCTTCGCCCGCGACGTGCCGCAGTGGTACACCGACGCCAAACTCGGCATCTTCGTGCACTGGGGGCCGTACTCCGTTCCGGCATGGGGCGAGCCGATTGGGGAGCTCGGCACGATCGACCCCGAGTACTGGTTCGCGCACAACCCGTACGCCGAGTGGTACTACAACACGATCCGCATCGCCGGCAGCCCGGCGGCCGAGCATCACGAGGCGACCTACGGCGGCGCGCCCTACGACACGTTCATCGACCAGTGGACCGCGGCGGAGTTCGACGCGGACGAATTCATCGCGCTCGTGAAGCGCACCGGAGCGCGCTACTTCGTGCCGACGACGAAGCACCACGACGGCGTGACCCTGTGGGACGCTCCGGCCACCGGCGACCGCAACACCGTCGCCCGCGGCCCGCGGCGCGACCTCGTCGGCGAGTTCGCCGAGGCCACCCGTCGCGCCGGACTCCGCTTCGGCGTCTACTACTCCGGCGGTCTCGACTGGCACTTCGGCGACCTGCCGCCCATCACCGACGAGGGGCAGGCGTTCCGCCGTCCCGTCGACGACGAGTACGCGCGCTACGCGCACGACCACGTTTCCGACCTCATCCGCCGATACTCCCCCGACATCCTGTGGGGCGACATCGAGTGGCCCGACGCCGGCAAGCCGTCCGGTCCACACAGCATGGAGCACCTGTTCGAGGAGTTCTACGCGGCGGCGCCCGACGGGGTCGCCAACGACCGCTGGGGCGAGACGCACTGGGACTTCCGCACGAGCGAATACCAGAACGGCACGAGCGTCGAGGGCAGCGGGGCGTGGGAGAACTGCCGCGGCATCGGCTACTCGTTCGGGTACAACCGGCTCGAGGGCCCGGAGCACATCCTGAGCGGCCCCGAGGCCGTGAAGACCTTCGTCGACATCGTTTCGCGCGGCGGCAACCTGCTGCTCAACGTCGGGCTCACGGCCGAGGGCCGCGTGCCCGATCTGCAGCGCGAGACCCTCGAGTTCCTCGCGACCTGGAACGCCGAGAACGGGCACGCCGTGTTCGGCTCCCGCCCCTTCGACGCGGCGGCGTCGGCCGAGCCGTGGACGCGCTGGACGCAGTCGGACGGCCGCGCGCACGCGTTCGTCGTCGGTTCGGGCGCGGTGACGCTCGCGGGGGTTTCGGATGCGGTGGACGCGACGACCGCGCGGGCGGCCGACGGCAGCTCCGTCGCGGCGACGCGCGCGGGGGACCGCGTCGAGGTGCAGCTCCCTCGCGGCGGCGACGCTCCCGTGCTCGTGAGTTTCGACCTCGCGGGGCCGATTGCATGAGGGTCGACGCCCACGTCCATCTGTGGGACCTCGAGCACGGCGAGTACTCGTGGCTGACCGCCGACCTGGCCCCGATCGACCGCACGTTCCGCCTCGACGAGCTCGAACCGCAGCTCGATGCGGTCGGCGTCGACCGGGTGGTGCTCGTGCAGGCGGCCGACACGACGGCCGACACCGACGCGATGCTCGCGGTGGCCGCGCGCAACCCCCGAGTGGCAGGCGTCGTCGGCTGGGTGGACCTGCTCGACCCGGAAGACGTCGACTCCGCCCTCGACGAGCGCACCGCGCATCCGGCGTTCGTCGGCGTGCGCCACCTCATCCACGACGAGCCCGACGCCGACTGGCTCGCGCGCCCTGAGGTGCGACGCAGCCTCGAACGACTCGCCGCGCACGGGCTGAGCTTCGACGTCGTCGGCGTGCTTCCGCGGCACCTCGAACACGCGCTCGCCATCGCCCGCGACCTGCCCGAGCTGCACGTGGTGATCGACCACCTCGGCACCCCCCCGGCCGCCCGCGACGACGACGGCGCCTGGTCGCGTGTCATGGGCGAGCTCGCCGGCGAACCGAACGTCGCCGTCAAACTGTCGGGGCTCACGACCATCGGCGCTGCCCCGGCGCTGCGCCCCTTCGTCGACTTCGCGCTCGAGCGGTTCGGGGCCCACCGGATGCTGTACGGCGGCGACTGGCCGGTCTCGACCCTCGCCACCGACTACGCCGACACCTTCGCGACGCTGATCTCGCTCATCGACGGCCTGTCGGACGACGAACGCGACGCCGCACTGGGCGGCACCGCCCGACGCGTCTACCGCCTGAGCTGAGGCCCCGACGCGGCGCGAGCGCGCGACCGGCGACCGCTCAGGAGGCGTCGGGTGCGGGCTCGGAGATGCTCGCCGCCATCCGCGCGTAGGAGCGCTCGATGTGGGCGAGCATCGCGGTCGCGGCCGCGTCGCCGTCGCCGTTCTGGATGGCGACGAGCACCGCCTCGTGCTCGTCGGAGGTCTCCTTGGTGAGACCGTGGGTGAAGTACAACCGGTAGATGTGCATGTGCGAACGCAGGCGCAGGATGGCGTCGCTCAGCAGGTCGTTGCCCGCGTGGCGGGCGATGAGCGCATGGAACTGCGCGTCCCGCTCGGCGAAGTCGCGGTAGTCCTGGTAACGCTCGTCGGCCGAGCGCTCCGATTCGCCGCGCGCGTGCATCGCGTCGAAGATGCGCTGCAGTTCCTCGAGCGCGTCCTGCGGCAGTCGCGGTGTCGCGAGGCGGGCCGCGGCCGGCTCGAGCAGTCCGCGCATCTCGAAGAGCTGCCGCAGTCCCTCCGCGTCGAGCAGCGGCGCCGCGGTGTACCCCTTGAGCGCCTTCTTGATGACCAGACCCTCGGACTCGAGTCGGGCGAGCGCCTCGCGCACGGGCGTGGGCGACACGTCGAGCTGACGGGCGATGCCGTCGATGCTCGCCCGGGACCCGGGCTCGATCACCTGGTCCATGAGCAGTCCGAGCACGGCGTCGTACACCTCGTCGGCGAGCGCGCGGCGCGCCGGGAGGTATCGAGAACGATCCTCGGTGCTCATCTGCTCATCGTATTCGGGCGCGACGCGATCCGATTTCCTACAGCGCGCGCGCCACGAGACCGGCGCTCTCGAGCTCGTCCCACACGGCCATCGGGATCTGCGCGTCGACGAGAGCGGCGTTCGCCCGCACCTGCTCCGCGGATTTCGCGCCGAGCACCACGGTGGAGACGACGGATGCACGCAGCGGGTACTGCGCGGCGAGCTGCGGCACCGTGCATCCGTGCCGTTCCGCGATGTCGGCGATCGCGTCGACCCGCCGCCGCAGTTCCTCGGGTACGGCTCCGTAGTTGTACCGGGCGTCCGACGCGATACGCGGCGTCGCGAGCACGCCCGAGTTGAACACCGCCGCCGCGAGCACGTCCACCCCGCGGGCCGCGGCCGCGGGCAGCAGGTCGTGGGCGGCGCCATCCTCGAGCAGCGTGTAGCGGCCGGCCATCATGACGACGTCGAGGTCGGTGCGCTCGACGAACCGGGTGAGCATCGCGCTCTGGTTCATGCCCGCCCCGTAGGCGCGGATGACGCCTTGCGACCGCAACTCGTCGAGGGCGGGGAAGGCGCCGTCGAGCGCCTCGCGTTCGTGGTCGTCGGGGTCGTGCACGAGCACGATGTCGAGCCGGTCGAGCCCCATCCGTTCGAGGCTCTGCTCGATGGAACGCAGCACGCCGTCGCGGGAGTAGTCGTACACGCGCCGGCGCGTGGCCGGCACGTCGAAGAGGCTGTCGATGTCGGTCTGGCCCGGCTCGTAGTCGGGGTTCGGTTCGAGCACGCGGCCGACCTTCGTCGAGACGACGTACTCGTCGCGCGGATACGCCGCGAGCGACGCCCCGAGGCGCTCCTCGGCGAGGCCGAGCCCGTAGTGCGGGGCGACGTCGAAGTAACGGATGCCGGCGTCCCACGCTGCGGGCACGCAGCGCGGCCACTCCTCCTCGGGCATCGCCGAGTAGAGGTTGCCGAGTCCGGCGACGCCGTAGCCGACGGCGGGCAGTCCGAGCCGGCTCATGCGACGCGCAGATCGTCGAGGGCGTCGAAGTCCCAGTCGATGCCGAGGCCGGGCTCCGACGAGGGGACCGCCTCCCCGTCGACGACCGTCATCTCCGACCGGGTGACCGCGCGCAACTGTGGGATGTGCTCGAGGTAGAGGCTGTTCGGCACCGCGCACGTGAGCGATACGTGCAGTTCCATGAGGAAGTGCGGCGCGACCTGCACGTTGAACGCCTCGGCGAGATGGGCGACCTTCAGCCACGGGGTGATGCCGCCGATCCGCGCCACATCGACCTGCACGATCGAGGCCGCCTGCGCCTGCAGATACTCCCGGAAGTGACCGATCGAGTACATGCTCTCGCCGACGGCGACCGGGATGCTCGTGGAGCGGGCGAGGGCACGATGACCGGAGACGTCCTCGGCGGGCAACGGCTCCTCGAACCAGAAGATGTCGTACGGCTCGAACGCGGCGGCGCGGCGCACCGCCTCGGCACCCGTCATCGACTGGTTCGCGTCGATCATGATGTCCATGTCGGGGCCGACGGCCTCGCGCAGGGCCGCGAGACGATCCGCGTCCTCCTGCACCCGGGGCTTGCCGACCTTCACCTTCACGCCCCGCATCCCGCGCTCCTTCGACGCGGTGGCCTGCCGCACGAGTTCCTCGGGCGAGAGGTGCAGCCAACCGCCCTCCGTATCGTAGAGCGGGATGCTCGGCCGGGCTCCGCCGGCGGCGGCCCAGAGCGGCAGACCCGCAGCCTTGCTGCGCGCATCCCACACCGCCGTGTCGACGGCGGCGAGCGCGAGCGCCGTGAGCACCCCCACCGTCGTCGCCCGCGTCGTGGAGAACATCGCCCGCCACACCGCCTCGGGCCGCATCGCGTCGAGCCCGACCAGGGCCGGCAGCAGCGTCTCGCGCAGCAGGCTCAGCACCGCGGGTCCCCCCGTGCCGATCGTGTAGCTGTAGCCGACCCCCTCGACGCCGGATGCGGTGCGGAGGCGCACGAAGAGGGTCTCCTGCTTCAGGAACGCCTGCACCGCATCCGTGCGCACCGTCTCGACGGGGACGTCGCTCAACCACGCCTCGGCGCTGACGATCAGACCGTCGGCCGCGGCGGCGTGCCGCAGCTCGTGCTCCCCCGCCCGGGTGTGGGTACTCATCAGCGACCTCCGAATCCGCCGAGCGCGACGCCCTTGATGAGCTGACGTTGCAGCAGGGCCACGATGACCAGGGAGGGCAGCACCGAGATGGTGGAGGCCGCCATGAGCAGGCTCCACTGGGTGCCGTGCTCCCCGGTGAACATCGACAGACCCAGCGGCACGGTCGCCAGGTCCGGACTGTTGATGACGATGAGCGGCCACAGGTACGAGTTGTAGTAGCCGATGAACGAGAACACGGCGAGCACCGACAGCGGCGCGGTGAGCTGCGGCAGCAGCACCGAACGCAGCGTGCGGAAGCGGGACGCGCCGTCGATGAGCGCCGCCTCCTCGTACTCGATCGGGATCGTCAGGAAGAACTGCCGCATGAGGAACGTGCCGAACGCGGTGAACGCGAACGGCACGATGAGCGCGACGTAACTGTCGACGAGCCCGAGCTTGTTCATCATGATGAACAGCGGCACGACGAGCACCTCCTGCGGCAGCACGAGGGTGAACACGTACAACAGGAAGATGCGGTCACGGAAGCGGAACCGCAGTCGGGAGAACGCGTAGGCGGAGAGCACGGCGACGACGACCGAGAGCAGTGCGCCGAGCAGCGACACGAGGAATCCGTTGAGGATGAACCGGCCGAACGGCACGAGCGTCCACGCATCGGTGAAGTTCTGCCAGCGCACCTCGGAGCCGAACAGCGACGGGGTGCCGAACACCTCGTCCTCGGGCTTGAGCGCCGAGAAGAACATCCAGATGAACGGGAACGTGAACACGAGCGCGACGAGCCCGATCGCCGCCGTGTTCGCCCACGTCACGAGCACCGCCCGGCGCTGCGCGGGACGCAGCCGTCCGCGGCTCGGCCGCGACGGGGCACTCGCGGCGGGCATCCGCACCTCGGTGGAGGCGGGCCCGGCGGATGCGGTTCCGATCAGGTCACTTGTCATAGTTCACCCACCTCCGCTGGCCCGCGAACTGCAGTGCGGTGATGAGCATCACCACGAGGAAGAGCATCCACGCGAGCGCCGACGCGTAGCCGAGCCGGTCGAAGACGAACCCGTTGCGGTAGAGGTACAGCACGAAGGTGTTCGTCGCCTCGCCCGGACCGCCCTGGGTGAGGATCTGCGGCTGCACGAACACCTGGAACGCACCGATCATCGTCATCGTCATCGTGAAGAACAGCGCCGGGGAGAGCATCGGCAGGATGATGTGGCGCAGTCGCGTCCACGCCGTCGTGCCGTCCATGCGCGACGCCTCGAGGATCTCCTTCGGGATCGCGCCGAGGCCGGCCGAGAGCACGATCACGTTGTAGCCGAAGGACTGCCAGACCGACATCGCGATCACCGACGCGAGCGCGAACTGGGAGTCGGAGAGCCACGACGGTCCCTCGACGCCCGCGCCGCCGAGCAGGGAGTTGACGAGCCCGTCCTGGGACAGCAGCAGGCGCCAGATGAGCGCGTTCGCCACCATCGGCGTGATGGCGGGGAGGAAGAAGATCACCCGCCAGAACCCGGCGAACCGGAGCCGGGTGTTGAGCCACAACGCGATCCCGAGGGCGAGGGCGAGGTTGAGTGCGGTGTACACGAACGCGAAGACGACCGTGTTGAACAGCACCGTGTAGAAGGTGGGATCGCCGAAGAGCTTCTCGTAGTTCGCGACGCCGATGAAGGTCGGCGAGCCGAACAGCGGCCACTCGAAGAGGCTGATGACGAGGGATCCGACCAGCGGCACGACGATGAACACGACGAAGCCGGTGAGGCCGGGCCAGAGGTAGGCGAGGGCGACCCACCCCTGGCCCTTCTTCCCCCCGCCCGTGGGGGCCGCCACCCGACGGGCGGCCCCCACGTTCGTGATCGAGGCCATCGCGGCTACTCGCCCACCGAGTTCGCGATGGTCTGCAGGATCTCCTCCGCGGTCTTGTCGCCGCGGAAACCCTCGACGGCGTACTGGGTGAAGAGCGTCTCGACCTGGTTCCAGGTCGGCGTGGTGATCTGCGCGGTCGCATTGCCGAGCAGCGCGTCGACGACTTCGGCCGCCTCCGGCGACTTTCCGTTCGACCACGCGGGCACCGCCTCGGCACGCGAGGGCACGATGCCGCGCGTCTCGGCCTGCCCCTCGAGCACCGGAGTCGCGGTGAGGTGCGTGATGGCCTCGAAGGCCGCGTCCGGGTCGTCGCAGTTCTGCGCGATACCGAATCCCGAGCCGGCGGTCATCGCGGCGGCCTCACCGGAGGTGCTGGGCACGATGGAGATTCCCATCGTGAAGTCGGCGGCCTCGTCGAAGGTGCCGTACATCCACGGTCCCTCGATGAGCATGGCGGCCTTGCCGCTCGTGAACGCGGCCTGCGACACGTCGGAGCCGTCCGCGGCCTCCGGCGCCTCGGCGACGCCGTGCGCCCCGACGAGGTCGAAGAACTGCTGCACCTGGTCGACGAAGTCCGGTTCGGTGAGGGCGAGTCCGCCGTCGTCGTCGACGGCCGCGACGCCGTCGGCGAGGGTCCACGCGTTGGGGATGAAGATGCCCGTCGAGATGGCGAGCCCCTTCTGCTCGCCGGTCGTGAGTGCCTTCGCGTCGGCGATGAACTGCTCACGGGTGTACTCGACCCCGGGAGGGGTGAGGCCTGCGGCGGCGAAGAGGTCGGCGTTGTAGTACAGGACGACGGGTTCCGCGTCGTACGGGATCGCCCGGATGGTGCCGTCGACCGTCATGCCCTGGAGCATCGACTCGTCGAACTCCGAGGTGTCGAAGTCGTGCTTCTCGATCAGATCGTCGAGCGGCATGAGCAGTCCGCTGAGCTCTTGGGCGCGCGCCGCCTGCGTCGTGAGCAGGCACGGCGGGTTGTTGCCGGAGAGGCGGGTCTTCACCTTCGTCCAGTAGTCGGCGAAGCTCGGCCCGTCGATCGAGATCTTCAGATTGGGGTCCTCCTTCTGCGCGAGGGAGACGAACGACTCCCACTGCGCGCGGTCGCTCTCGCTGCTGACCCATGTGTACATGTCGAGCGAGCCGTCGGATGCCGGTGCGCTGCTCGCACATCCGGCGAGCGCCGTCATCACTCCGACGACGGCGAGGGCTGCTCCGGCCCTGGCGGCGGTTCTGCGGTTGGTGTTCATCGTTGCTGTGCCTCCTTCGTTGGATCCACGGGTTCTCTTGCTGTCCGCCTCGGCGGCTCGCGGGCGAGCGGTCAGGCGAAGTCGATGGCCACGACGTCGATGGCGGCGCCGGTCGGGGCGGGTGCGGGGATGCGCAGCTCGCCGAGGGGCTCTGCGCTGCGCGAGGCGAGCTCGTGCACTTCGAAACCGACCCGGAACGGCAGCTCCTCGCCGGTCTGCAGCAGACGCACCCGCTGCACGCGGCGGACGGGGAGTCCACGCACGACGAGCTCCTCCACCGGGGTGAGCAGGAGGTGCAGGTAGACGGTGCCGGCACGTGCGGTGGTGGGTCCGTAGAAGTCGACCCCCTGGGTGGGCGAGACGCCGATGACGCTCTCCTCGTGCCGCTGCATCCACTCCCCGATGTGTTCGAGCGTCTCGACCTGTACCGGGTTGAGACTGCCGTCGCCCTTCGGGCCGATGTTCAGCAGCAGGTTGCCGCCGCGGCTCGCGACCTCGATGAGCGTGCTGACGAGGGAGCGGACGCTCTTGGTGTTCGTGTCCGACGGGCGCCAGGCCCACATGTCGCCGATCGTGAGGCACAGCTCCCACGGGCCGTCGGGCGCGGTGATCGGGAACGCCTGTTCCGGCGTCTTGTAGTCGCCCTGTCCGAGCAGGCGCTCGTTGATCACGACATCGGGCTGCAGGCTCTTGATGTGGGCGCGCAGCCCTGCGGAGTCCCACTCCTCCTCGCTGCGCTCCCATTCGCCGTCGAACCAGAGCAGGTCGATCGTGCCGTAGCCGGTGAGCAGCTCCGTGAGCTGACCGCGGAGGAACTGCTGGTACCGCGCCCACTGTTCCGGTGTCGGCCGGCGGTGCCGGTCCTCGCGGATGGGCTGCCCGATGTTCTCCTCGAGTCCCGCGCCGGGCCAGTGCTCTTCGGGGTACGGGCGGTCGTCGTCGGTGAAAGCCGGATAGTCGGGGTGATTCCAGTCGGAGAGGCTGTAGTAGATGCCCACGCGGATCCCCTCCGCTCGGATGGCCTCGACGAACTCGCGGGTGATGTCGCGACCGAACGGGCTGTGGCGGATGCCGAACTCGGAGTGCTCGGTGTGGAACATCGCGTACCCGGCGTGGTGGCGGGCGGTGAACACGACGTACCGGGCGCCGGCGCGCTTCGCCGCGCGAGCGAGCTCGCCCGCATCCCAGGCGATCGGATCGAAGGTCGACGCGCTCGACTGGTATTGCGCAACGGTGACCATGTCTTCGACCTCGTCGACTCCCGGGATGATCGAGCGCCCGACGAGCGGCCACGAGATCTCGATGCCCTGCTGGCTCGCGTGGTCCCAGTGAACGAAGAGCCCGAACCCGGCCCCGACGAACCATTCGCCTCCGGGGAGCCGGAAGTCGGTGGGGCGGATGAATCCGTCGATCTCGGTGGTCACCGGGGCTCTCTCCTTCGAGGCATCCTGCTATTTCCTATAGGATAGATACGACCGAGATGGCGCGCAAGAGGCGCTCACCGCAAGGTGCGGACCGCCCGCTGCATCCGGGTTGCAAGCGCATTGCAAGGCGCGACGAGCGGGCTGCCGGGCGCGGACGCGTGGAGAGGCTGGAGCCGACAGAAAGGCTCCTCATGCACACCTCACCCCTCCGGACCGCGGCCGTCGCCGCGGCATTCCTATCCCTCGGCCTGCTGAGCGGTTGCGCGGCACCCGCCCCCACCCCCGAACCGGCGCCCGCCGGCGACACCGGGGCCGATGACACCGCCACCGACGACACCACAGACGACGCGGGCGACGGCAGCCCCTACGGCACGTGGTCGCAGGCCCTCGAGACCCAGCTCATGCAGCTCGACACCTGGTACGACGCCTGGACGGGAGGCGGATGCGACGTGGCCGCCGCGATCGACGCCCCCGGCGAGTGTCGGCAGCTCATCACGACCGCGCAGCTCACGAGCGCCTCGATGGCGGAGGTGTTCTCCTCGCGGGGCGACGCTCCGGACGAGGTGGCCGACCAGCTCGACGCCATCGAGGCGGCCGTCGACGAGACCGTCGACGCCGCCACGCCGTGGGCCGAGCAGGAATGCATGTGGGAGTTGACGGACGAGTGCGCCGCACCCGCGGAGGCCATCATCGACGGCGTCCTCTCCATCCACGACGCCGCCGAGGGGTGGTCCGCATGATCGCCCGCACGCGGAATTGCAGCGCCGTTGCAACGGCGGATCGCCCCGCCGCCGGCCATCCTGCGGCTCATAGCGTTCCCGGAATGAACACTTCAGACATCCGCGACCGCCGCCGGCGGAACGCGAAGCGGGGAGCGTCGCTCGGCGCGCTCACCGTCGCCCTTCCCCTCGCCCTCACGGCGTGCTTCCCCCTTCCCGGTGCGGGCGGCGGTTCCGCCGCCTCCGGCGTCGGTTTCGACGACGTGCAGAAGGCCGTCATCCAGATCGAGTCGGTCGGCACCTTCGTCTCGCCCGAGGAGGGCGGCTACGAAGCGGCCGGTCGCGGCAGCGGCTTCATCATCGATGACAGCGGCATCGCCGTCACCAACAACCACGTCGTGGTCGGCGCCGGCACCCTCAAGGTGTGGCGTGGCGGCGACACCTCGGACACGCTCAACGCCAAGGTGCTCGGCTCGTCCGAGTGCCTCGACCTCGCGGTCATCGACCTGCAGGGCGACGGCTACCCGGCGCTCGGCTGGCACGAGGGCAAGATTCCGACCGCCATGGACGTCTACGCGGCGGGCTTCCCGCTCGGCGACCCCGAGTTCACCATGACGCGGGGCATCGTCTCGAAGGCGGATACGCCGACCGACACCCCGTGGGCGAGCCTCGACCACGTGATCGAGCACGACGCGAAGATCCGCTCCGGCAACTCGGGCGGCCCCCTGGTCGACGAGCAGGGCCGGATCGTCGGCGTGAACTACGCGGGCAACGACCAGTACGACACCAACCTCGCGATCCACCGCGACGAGGTCGAGGAGGCCATCGAGTCGCTCAAGAAGGGCGAGGATGTGCTGAGCCTCGGCATCAACGGCACCGGGCTCACCGACGAGGAGGGCACCGGGCTCGGCATCTGGGTCAACTCGGTCGCCTCCGGATCGACCGCCGACAAGGCGGGCGTCAAGCCCGGTGACCTGCTCACCCGCATGGAGGGCGTCACCCTCGGCACCGACGGCACGATGGCGGACTACTGCGACGTGCTGCGCACCCACGGTCAGGACGCGACCCTCTCGGTCGAGCTCTACCGCCCGAGCGAGGACGTCTACTACGACGGCCAGTTCAACGGCGACGCCGTGGAGGCGGTCAGCGTGCTGAGCCAGACCGACCAGAACGCCGGCACCCAGAGCGGCGGCGGCGACTCGAGCGCCGCCTCCGATGTGGAGTACACGGAGATCACCGACGACTCGGGCGGACTGCTCGTCGAGGCGCCGGCCGCGTGGAACCAGGTCGACGGCTCCGCCATGACCGACGGCAAGGGCAACGTCTACAAGCGGATCGACGCGAGCCCCGACCTCGCCGGCTTCAACGCCGGCTGGGATGTGCCGGGCGTCTCGGTGATCGCCTCCGACACCGCCGCGACGAACACGACGCCGCAGGAGTGGCTCGACCTCGTCGCCGGTGCCGCGCAGCAGGGCGGATGCCAGCTCGCCACGCACGACGTGTTCGAGGACGGCTACCACACGGGCGTCTTCGACTACTACACCGGGTGCGGCGACAACGACGCCGACTACCTGATGGTCGCGGCGCTCGCGAACGACGGCAGCTACCTCACGGCGCTCGCCGTGCAGGCACTCACCGAGCAGGACCTCGACGCGATCGACCACGCGGTGGGCAGCTTCATCGCGCAGTTCTGAGCGGAGCACACGAAGGGGCGGACCGGATCGGTCCGCCCCTTCGTCGTCACCTCCACCGGCGGCAAAGGCCCCGAATAGCGGCGTGATGCGGGGCCTTTCGCGCCGCTCGCGTTGTCACACCGCGGTCGGATGCCCGGTTCGCCCGTGGTCCCTAGACTCGGCGACGTGACCGACGCATCCTCACCCCAGCCCTCCGTACCCGCCGGCGGGGTCGACCACCGGCCCCGCTTCTACGTCAAGCAGCGCATCACGATGATGGTGAACCGCTACGAGATCCGCGACGCGAACCCCGACGGCAGCGAAGGCGCGGTGCTCGCCGTGGCCCAGCAGAAGCGGATGGCGTTCAAGGAGCAGGTGACCTTCTACTCCGACGAGGCGCGCACGACCCCGGTGTTCTCGTTCCGTGCCCGGCAGGCGATGGACCTCGCGGCGGTCTACGACGTGTTCGACGCCGCAGGCACCCCGATCGGGTACTTCCAGAAGGACTTCGCCCAGAGCCTCCTGCGTTCGAGCTTCCACCTCGGCGGCCCCGGCATCGACGCCTACGGGCAGGAGCGCAGCCAGTTGATCGCCATCCTGCGCCGCTTCATCGACTTCCCGTTCTCGTTCCATTTCGACTTCACCGACAAGAACACCGGGCAGACCGTGATGTCGAGCGACCGGCAGTTCTCGCTGCGCGACCGCTACACGGTCGACGTGCCGGATGCCCGACTCGACTTCCGCCTGGCCGCCGCGATGGCCGTCGGACTGGACGCCCTGCTGCAGCGCTAGCGCGCGGCGGTTCCCCCACGCCCGCTGAGCCCGTCGAAGCGCGTCGCACCGCGGTTCCCTTCGACAGGCTCAGGGAACGGGCCGGGGAACGAAACAGGGCGGACCCCATCGGGGTCCGCCCTGTCGTGCATCCGGGAGTTACTTCACCTTCTTGACCGTGTACTCGATGGTGTCGTGGCGCAGGATGTCGCCCGACACCTGCACCGCCTTGAAGGTGTGGTCGCCGTTCTTGAGCCCCTCCGTCGTGAACAGCGAGCGCTGGGTCAGGCGGCTGTCGGCGTGCGTGTCGACGGTGTCGACCAGCTTGCCGTCGAGGTAGATCTCCACCTCGCCCTGGTCGGGACCCATCGGGGCGATCCACTCGACGGCGGTTCCGCGGAACGCGACCTCGAACGAGGCGCCATCATCGGTGCTCGAGTGCACGTCGTCGCGGTGGTCGCCGCGGAACCGGAAGTCGAGCACGAGATCTCCCGAGGGCTGCGCCGCAAGGTACTCGGCCGACAGGGCGACGGTGCGCCCCTCGACGGTGTACTGCTCACCCGCGGTGAGCACGTCGTCGCCGTGCGCGATCGCCGTCAATTCCGCACCGTCGCGCAGCAGTCCGACCTCGACCGGAGTGGGCGCGGACTTGTCGAACAACGCCGTGTCGGCGACGAGCAGGCTGTCGAGCCGCACGTCGAGCCGGTCGAGCAGCATGAACGAACCGGACTTCTTCACGAGCCGCAGCGTGTGCGTGCCGTTCGGCAGGCCGTCGACGCTGTACAGCACCTGCTGCGCTCCACGGCCCTCTGCCCGGTAGGCGTTCACGGTCTGCTGGAACTCCCCGTCGAGGTACACGTCCACCTCGCCCTGGGACTCGTGCGTCTCCGTCACGTAGTCGATCCCCGTTCCGACGAAGGTGTGCTCGACGGCGTCGCCGTTCTTCTCCGCGTAGTGGACGTCGTCCTGGTGGTCGCCGAGTCCTCGATTCGTGCTGTGGTTCCAGGAACCCTGGTACGAGATCGCCGGGTCGTCGTCGTTGAGGGCGACGGTGCGAACGGATGCCGCCGGTGGCTGCTCGCCACCCGCGTCGGTGACCTTCACGGTGAGGGGCTGCGACTGGGCGGCGACCTCCTGGTTGCCGTTGCGGGTCCAGGTGCCGTCGTACGACACGCGCAGGTCATCGTCGGTGACGGTGAGTCGCGCACCCTTCGCCGGGGTGATCGTGAACAGCCGCGAGCCGTGGATGGGCACATCCTGAGCGACGTAGCCGCCGTCGATCTTGCCGAGCTCCTCGCCCGACCACACGTCCGTCACCGTCGCGGAGCCCTCGATGCCGATGTCGGAGAGCCGCACCTCGATGTCCGACTCGGTGCGGTCGAGGTTGAACACCGCCGCGGTGACCGTGCCGTCGGCGTTCGGGGCGTACCAGACCTGCTTGTCGGTCTCGGTGGAGACCGGGCGCGCCGGCACCCCGTTCTGGTTGACCGCGATCACGTCGTCGTTGGTGAGCAGTTCCAGCCCGTACTCGTCCAGGTTGGTCAGGTCGTTGCCGGTGTAGATCGGCACGGCGGACACCGCCCAGAAGGTCATCGCCGTGCGTCGTTCGTCACGGGTGAGGCCGTCCATCGCGCCGTTGCCGACGTTGAGCGAGTCGAAGTCGTTCCAGCCTCCGGGGCCGGCATGCCGCCACCACTGGGCGGCCTTCGAAAACAGTCGCGCGATGTTGTCCCATGTCGTCATGGCGTCATGGGCGCAGTAGCACTCCACGTCCCAGTCCACGCGCCATCCGTCGGCGTACTGCTTCCAGTAGTCGGCATAGCGGATGTCGAGAGCCCACGACAGCTCGAGCCAGATGTCGTGACGGTCGAGCGCTTGCGACCACGCCTTGACGTCGTCGCGGGCGTCCAGCGAGAGATCGCCGATGCCCGACCCGGGGGTCACGCTGTCGAACTTCACGAAGTCGACTCCCCATCCGGCGATCAGGTCGACGATCGAGTCGATGTACTTCTGCGAGCAGGGGTTCGAGAAGTCGATCTTGTAGCCGATGTCCCAGTAGTCCGCCTGCTGCAGCGGCTGGGCCGCGATGTCGCCCGTCGAGCAGCCCTCGGCGCCGTAGATCGGCAGGTCCGCCTCGTAGACCTCCGGCCCGATGCCGGGGATGAAGTAGAGCCCGAACTTCTGGCCGTTTTCGTGCACGTGATCGATGACCGCCTGCAGTCCGTTCGGGTAGAGCGTCTCGCTCGGCGTCGGCCGGCCGTATTCGTCGACGCCGCCGTTCCACCCGGCGTCGACGTTGATGTACTCGTAGCCGTGCGCCTGCAGCTTCTCGTGCATCGCGTCGGATTGGGCGATGAGCTGGTCGGCGGTGATCCACTGGCCGTTGCCGGAGTAGACCTGCATGCTGAAGCTGCTCCAGCCCATGTACGGCTTCGCGGCGGGGTCGCTCTCCGCAGCCGCGGGTGTCGCCGCGCCGGCGTCCGGCGCCGGCACAGGGGTGGCCGCGGCCCAAGACGGAGCAGTGAGGCAGAGGGCGCCGAGAGCGGTCGCGGTGAGTGCGGCGGCCATCCGGCCGCCCCTTCTCCGGGCAGGCGCGTGAGGGTGATCGACCATGTCGTTGTTCTCTTCCGTCGTCGTTGACCAGGGGTGCGGCCCCCAGAAGAGGGGTAGTCCACCGCGACCCGATGCGAGCGTGACAGAATTAATTACCGTCGTCAAGTAATCCGCGGAAAGGAACAGCCGTGTGGGCGCGTCGAAGTCGCCCCCGCCGAAGCAGCGGCTGAGAGCCTCCGGGGAAGCGCGTTCAGGTGGGGAAGGTCTGACGCACGGTCGCGCGGATGACCGACGCGGCGGCGCCGCGGGCCCAGTCGTCGAACGTGTGCTCCCGGGTGATGATCGTGCAGTCCACCGCGGCACCGAAAGCGTGGGCGGTGAACACGTCACGGATCCGCGATTCGTAGAGCTCGAAGTCGCGCATGCCCTCCCCCGCGACCAGCACCGTGTCGGGACCGGTGAGGTTCGCGACCACGGCGAGCGCCGCGCCGATGGCCGTACCGGCCCGATCGAAGGCGGCGACGGCAGCCCGGTCGCCCGCCCGGGCGAGTTCAGCGGCATCGGCGAACTCGAGGGCGTCGTTGCCGGAAGCAGCACGCACAGCCCGGAGGATCGCGCTCGACGACGCCACCGCCTCGACGCAACCGTGCCGGCCGCACACGCAGACCGCATCCATCGAGGCGAGCGGCAGGTGGCCGATCTCGCCGGCGACTCCGTGGGATCCGGCCACGACGTCGCCGTTGAGGAACAGGCCACAGCCGATGCCCCGACCGATGGTGACGATGGCGAACGAGCGGGAGTCGACGCCGACACCGAACCAGTGCTCCGCGATCGTGAGCGCACGCACGTCGTTGTCGATCATCACGGGACGCCCGAGCCGTTCGGTCAGCAGGCGCGCGAGGGGCACGCCGCTCCATCCCAGCAGCGGAGAGTCCCGCACGACACCGCCGTCGGTGTCCACGTCGCCGGACACGCTGACCCCGATCCCGACGAGGCGGTCGACGTCGTCGCCGAGTGCCGCGGTGAGCCTCCCCGCAACCTCCTCGACCGCATCGAGCACGGACTCGAGCGCCGTGTCTGCCAGCGGCAGGTGGACGGTATGCCGGATGTCCGCGGTCATGCCGGTGGCGACGCCGATGACCTCGTCGACGTTCACCTTGATTCCCAGCACGAGCAGGGCGTCGGGGACGACGGTGAGTGGGTACACCGGACGGCCCGGGGAGAGACCCGCCGGCAATTCGCCCGCGACCTGGATGAAGCCCTCAGCCACGAGCGGCGCGACCGCCTTCGTCACGGCCGCCTGCGACAGGCCGGTCTGGCGACCGACATCGATGCGGCCGATCGGGCCGTGCGTCAGGATGCGCGTGAAGATGTCGATCGACGCGGGCGTCTTCAGCCTGAGCCGGGAGCCCGGTCGTCCCTGCGCGGCCGTCGTCGTCATAACCTCTCCATCCTGTCAGCGCGCACCCGCGCGCACGAGAGGCACCGCATCGCCGGTGGCGATGCGGTGCCCCGATCCGTGCGGACTCAGCCCGCGAGGATCTCCTTGCTCTGCTCCGCCATCTCGGCGAACACGTCGGCGTCACGCTCGTGCGAGAAGTACGCCTCGAACAGCGGCTGCATCGTCGAGCCCATCTCCGACCCGTTGGCGTACGCCGGGGCCGGGTAGACCCACTCGTTCTTCGCGGCTTCGACGAAGACGCTCAGGTCGACGCCTTGTCCGAGCTGGTCGGCCGCGAGCGCGTCCATGGCGCCCGGGATGGAGGGGAAGAAGGATCCGCTCTGCAACGCCGCCTTCGTCTGGCACTCCTCGGTGCCCATGTACGACATCCACTTCCAGGCGTTCTCCTTGTTCTTGCTGCCCGCCCAGAGCTGGTTGCCGTTCGAGTTGCTCATCATCGACCGCGTCTCGCCATCGGGTCCCAACACCGTCGGCGCGATGCCGACCTTGGATCCGGGGAGCTTCGCGAACGTGGTGGCCGACCACGAGCCGCCCGAAGCCATGGCGATCGCGCCGGAGCCGAGCTGCTCGGTGTCTCCCACGGTGAACTGGCCGAACCCGGGCGCGATGCCCCGGTCGGTGAGACCGCGCAGGTACTCCATCGTCTTGACGAACTCGGGGTCGTCGTAGTTGAACTTGGTCGGCCACTTCTCGGGGTCGCCGATGCGCCAGCCGGTGGTCGACAGCATCGGGTTCCAGGTGGTCTGCCCGATGAAGTCGCCGGAACCGAGCGCGCCCACCCCGTATGTGGCGACCTTCGTCTTGTCGAAGCCGGGCTCGTCGGCGCGCACCCCGTTCTCGTCGACCGTCAGTCGCGCGGCGACCTTGTCGAAGGTGCCGCCGTCATCGGGGTTCCAGGTCATCGTCGCGATGTCCTCGGGGGTGAGGCCCGCCTCAGCCACCTTGTCGACGTTGTAGTAGAACGCGGTCGCCGCCCAGTCCAGCGGCAGTGCGTACTGCTCGCCGTCGGTGTACTGCCACGCCGACACACCGACGTTGTAGACGTCGAGGTCGAAGCCGGACTTCTCGATGTAGTCGGTGAGCGGCTCCAACTGGCCCTGCTTCGCGTACGCGTCGAAGAACTGCACGCTGTTCTGGAACGCGTCCGGCGCGTTGCCGGCGACGAAGCCGGCGGTGAGCTTCGTGAAGTAGTCGTCGACGGCGTACTGGGAGATCTCGACCTTGACGCCGGGGTTCTCCTTCTCGAAGCCGGGCAGGCACTCCTTGTACGAGACGGCCTGCTTCTCGTCCCAGGTCCACCAGTGCACGGTGCCGCCCGAAGAGCCTCCGCCGTCACCGCTCGCGCACGCGGCGAGCGGCAACGCGAGGGCGGTGGCGGCCAGCATCGGGATCAATGTCCTTTTCAGTGTTCTCTTCGTCATGGTTCCTCTTCGATCATGAATGTGATGGGGATGTGGCTCAGGGCCGGTCGAACACCCGGCGGAGCACGCGGAGCGCTCCGGCGAGGTCTTCGGATCCGCCTGCGTCGTGGCCGTTGTGCGGCCAGGTGACGATGTGGCGCTCCGCCGCCCACGCGTCGTGCACGGCGCGGACGGTCGAGGCGGGAGTGATGTCGTCGAGCTCGCCGATCGAGAACCAGGCGGGCGCGGTCGCGCGCCGGGCGAGGTTGACGGTGTCGAAATACGACAGGGTGCGTAGCACGGCGGTCTCGAGGTGCCGCGCGCGGGAGAGCAGGTCGGGGATCTCCCGGTACGGGTATCGGTCGGTGGCGGCGAGGGCGCGCGGGAAGTCGCTCAGCAACGGCGCCTGGGCGAGCACGGCCCGGATGTCCGTGCCGAGCACACCCGCAGCGATCGCGATCCCCGCGCCCTGGCTGTTCCCGACCGCAGCCACCCGCAGCGGGTCGACCGGGTCGAGGGAGCGCACGGCGTCGATGGCGCGCACCGCGTCGGTGAAGACCCGCCGGTAGTAGTACTCGTGCGGATCGAGCACCCCTCGCGCGAGGTATCCCGAGGGCGCGAATCCGTGCCCCGGGTCCTCCGTGCCGCCGTCACCTTGGCCGCGCGTGTCCATCACGAGGTGGGCGTACCCGGCGCTCGCGAAGAGCAGGTCGTCGATCGGCGCCCCGCGGCCTGCTCCGTAACCGGTGAAGTGCACGACGGCCGGACGCGGCTCGCGACGACCGCGCGGCACGCGCAGCCAGGCACGGATGGGGTGACCGCCGTACCCGGGGTAGGTCACGTCGAACACATCGACGGTCTCGAGGCCGCAGTCGACGGGCGCGAGCGTGACCGCCATGGGGACGGCTCGGGCCTCGGCGATCGTCGACTGCCAGAATTCATCGAAGTCGTGCGGCTCGGCGGTCATGCGGCCGCACCGGTCACGAGGGGCATGAGGTCGACGACGGTCTCGCCGGCCACGAGTGCCACCGTGATTTGCCGCCCCGCCCATGTGACGCCGGTCCGGTCGGGCGCGTCGTCGTGGAGTCGCCGCACGACGAGCCTGATCGGCACGCCTTCGGCCCAGGCGAGATCCACCTCGAGCGCGCCGGGCACGCGCGCGCCGCGCAGTTCGCCCTCCGGCCAGGTCGCGGGCAGGGCGGGCAGCAATCGCACGTCACCCTCGCGTGTGCCCAGGAGCATCTCGCGGATGCCCGCCGTGAACCCGTAGTTGCCGTCGAGCTGGAACGGTGGATGCGTCGAGAAGAGGTTGGGCAGCAGCCCACCCCACTCGGAGCCGTCGACGGGGGCGAGTCGGCGATGGTCCTTCTCGAAGGGTTCGGAGGCCTCCTCGAGCAGCGACCGCGCGACCTCGGCGTCCCCCAGCCGGGCGCGCAGCGCGATCTTCCACGCCCAGGACCAGCCCATCGCGCCCGGGCCACGTTGCTCGAGAGTGCCGCGGGCCGCCTGGGCGAGCTCCGGCGTCGACTCCGGGTCGATGAGCCCGAGCGGGTACACCGCGACCATGTGCGACATGTGCCGGTGGCCGGGATCGACCTCGACCACATCCGTGCCCCACTCCCGCAACCGCCCGTCGGCGGTGATGGCGAACCCGGGCATCCGGGGCAGGGCCGCGTCGATCTCGTCGAGCACGGGGTGGTGAACCTCGAGCACGGCGGCGGCGGTGCGGACGCGCTCGAACAGGGCCCTGATCACCGCGACGTCGAGGGTCGCGGATTCTGCGAGCGACTCCGGATGCCCGTCCGGCCCGCGGAAGAGGTTCTCCGGCGAGGTGGCGGGCACCGTGCGCAGTCCGCCGCGGCCGTCGTCGATCATCCAGTCGAGCGCGAATTCCGCCGCACCGAGCAGCACCGGCCAGGCGCGCTCGCGAAGGAATCCGCGATCGAGCGTGTAGGCGTAGTGCTGCCAGACGTGGTCGGTGAGCCAGAGCCCACCCATCATCCAGATCGCCCAGGAGGCGGGGCTGTGCCCGTTGCCGACCGGCAGCGACCAGCCCCACATGTCGGTGTTGTGATGGGCGACCCAGCCTCGGGTACCGTACAGCCGCCGCGCGGCAGGTGCACCGGTCGACGAGATCCGCTCGACGAGGTCCAGCAGGGGGCCGTGGCACTCGGCGAGGCCGGTGGACTCGGCCGCCCAGTAGTTCATCTCGGTGTTGATGTTGATCGTGTAGTTCGACGACCACGGCGGGCGTACGTCGTCGTTCCAGATGCCCTGCAGGTTGGCGGGCGGCGATCCGGGGCGCGAGGACGAAGCGAGTACGTAGCGGCCGAACTGGAACAGCACGGTCGCTACGAGGGCGTCATCGTCGCCGCGCAGCACTTCGGTGGCCACGTCGAACGAACCGCTGCGCCGACGCCCGATGCGTGCGCTGGATGCCCCGAGCAAGGCGCCGAGATCGGCGACGTGGTCGTCGAACAACCGCTGTGCGGAGCGGCCGACCGCGGCCTTTGCGAGCGCGGCGGTGCGGTGGATCAGTTCCTCGCGCGAGGGCTGCGCGACTCCGTTCCACCAGGCGCGCGCTGCGGTGTCCGTGCTGACCGTCAACACGATGCGGCGGGCTCCGCGGATGCGCAACGCCTCGTCGACCGCTTCGACCGTGCCGTCGGTGCGGACGGCGACCGAAGTGGCGCCGTACGCGTCGTACCCGTCCGACCCGTCCGCGTACCGGTGGGGCACGTCGACCGCCTCCTCGTGGATGGGCGCCCCGTCGACGGGCAGCTGCACGCCGAGCGTGAGCGTGCCATCCGTCGCGACGACCCGGTCCGGGCGCAGGGGCGTGGAGAGCGACAGCTCGAGCTCGATCGGGTGCTCCGCGTCGAGATGCACGACCACGGCGGCGTCAGGCGCAGAGGCCCAGCTCGTGCGGCGGATCTCTCCGCTCGGGGTCGAGAACAATTCGGTGAGCACGCCACGGTCGAGGTCGAGTTCGCGCGCTCCACCGGTCACCCCGGCCGCGAGGCAGGTCATTCGCAGGTCGGCGAGCGGCAGGAACTCCTGACTCCAGGGGCCCTCGAAGGTGTAGAGCAGCCGCTCGGCGGCGCGGTAGTCGCCCGCGTCGATCGCCGCCCGCACCTCGGCGAGGAGCTCCGGGCCCGCACCGCCCGCGACGAGGGCGTCGAGCGCCTCGTCGGTACGGTTCGGCGTTCCGGACCACCCGGTGGAGTCGTTGAGCTGCAGGCGGGCGTCGTCGAGGCCACCGACGAGCATCGCGCCGGTGCGGCCGTTGCCGAGCGGCGCCGCCTCCACCCACTCGCGAGCGGGCTCGGGCCAGCGCAAGCGCAGCGAGTGCTGCGCGTCGCCGAGGTCCAGGTCGAGATCGCTCACTTGAGACCCGTGAATCCGATCGAGTTGACGATCCGCTTGCCGAAGAACATGAACAGGATGAGCATCGGCAGCGCCGCCACAAGGGTCGCCGCCATGAGCCCCGCCCAGTCCGGCGCCGACTGCGGGGAGGACTGCTTGAACACGGCGAGCGCGAGGGTGAGCGGGCGCACCGAGTCGTCGCTCGTGACGAGCAGCGGCCAGAAGTAGTCGTTCCATGCCGTGATGAATCCGAGGATCGACAGGGTGATGATCGGCCCGGAGGTCATCGGCATGGTGATCTGGAACAGCACACGCAGCCGGCCGGCGCCGTCGATGAGCGCCGCCTCTTCGATCTCCTCGCTCAATCCGAGCATGAACTGGCGCAGGAAGAAGATGTTGAACGCCGAGAACAGCGCTCCGGGCAGGATCATGCCGGCGAAGGAGTTGAGCAGCCCGAGTTCCTTGATGAGCACGAAGTTGGGTAGCAGCGTGAGGATGCCGGGCACCATGAGGGCTGCGAGGAAGAGCGAGAACATGAGCTCGCGGCCGCGCCAGCGCAGCCGGGCGAACGCGTAGGCGGCGATGAGCGAGAAGAACACGATGAGCGCCGTCGAGACGGTCGCGTAGATGATCGAGTTGAGCAGGAAGTGCCCCAGTTCGATGGACGCGCCGGAGCCGCCCTCGGCGAGGGACTGCTCGGGCGTGGCGAGACCGAGCACTCGCGCGAAGGCGCCCCAGGTGAAGTCGACCGGCACGAGCGACGCGGGGTCCCGCACCAGCGCGTAGTTGTTCGACAGCGCCGTGCGCAGCATCCAGTAGAACGGGAACACGGTCACCAGCAGCACGAGGCCGATGTAGAGCCAGGCGATGCCGCGGCCGACGCTGAATCGGCGCAGGCTGCGTCCGCGCGGGCGTCGCGGTGCCGGGGCGGCCGGGCGGCCGAGGGCGGTCGCGGTCATGGTCGGCTCCTCTCGAGTCCGGATGCGGTCGGGTGGTCGGCCCGGTGCGGGGCGCTCAATTGGTGTCCGATTCGCTCGCGCGCATGAGGCGCATCTGCATGAAGGTGATGACGATGAGCATCGCGAACAGGGCGAGCGACATCGTGGCGCCGTATCCGAAGTCGAACTGTCCGAACGCCTTCTCGTAGATGTACATCTGCAGCACGTTCGATGCGTTCGCGGGGCCGCCCTTGGTGGTCACGGCGACGATGTCGAACACCTGGAACGATCCGATGACGGTGAGGATGAGCACCATCGCGAGGATGGGGCGCAGCAGCGGCAAGGTCAGGCGGCGGAACATCTGGATCTCGCTCGCCCCGTCGATGCGCCCCGCCTCGTAGATCGACGGCGGGATGGTCTGGAGGCCGGCGAAGATGATGATGGCGTTGTAGCCCATCGACTTCCACACGCTGATGAGCGCGATCGAGGGGATGGCCCAGGCCCGCGAACCGAGGAAGAGGATCGGTTCCCCGGTGATCGCCTCGATGAGCTGATTGACGATGCCGAGCTGCGCGTCGAGCATCCACGACCAGGTCGTCGCGGCGACGACGCCGGAGATGAGGAACGGCAGGATGATGATGCCGCGCACGATCGTCGACGAGGTGAGGCGGTGCAGCACCACGGCGGTCATGAGCGAGATCGCCATGCCGATGACGACCGACAGCACCACGAAGTAGACGGTGACCGCGAGCGACGACCAGAACACCGAGTCGCCGAAGAGCCGCACGACGTTGTCGAGGCCGGTCCAGGTCGGCGGCGTGAGCACCCGGAAGTCGGTGAAGCTGAGGTAGATGCCGCGTACGGTCGGATAGGCGGCGAAGACGAGGAATCCGACGAGGGCGGGAGTGATGAGGATCCAGGCGAGCCGTGCGTCGCCGCGGTGCGCCGGCGCGTGGGCGTTGATCGCGCCCGAGCGGCGTCGCCTCCCCTCGAGCGTGCGGGGTGCCCGTCGTGTCGCTGTCATCGCCATCGATTTCGCCGTTCCTGCCGTCGGAGGTGCTTCCCCCGAGTTGCGTGGCGAGCATATGCAGGGATAATTGATGCTGTCAAATAATTCGATGACGAAGGACTCCATGCCGCACGACACTCCGCCCGCCGTTCACCTCCGTGCCGCGGGCGTGTCCCTCGTCCTCGACCTCGGCCGCGACGTGCCGACGGTGCTGCACTGGGGCCCGGATCTCGGGGCTCTTCCCGCCACCGCCCTGAGCGCGCTCGTCGCCACCTCGGCGACCGCTCTGCTGCACAACTCGCCCGACGTGCCGCGCGTGTTCTCGCTCCTCCCGGGCGAGTTCGAGAACTGGTCGGGCACCCCTGCGCTGACGGGTCACCGGGCTGGGGAGGCGCTCACCCCGCGGTGGCGCCGCACCTCCGTCGAGGTGCAGGCGGACGGCGGCGCGGGAGGTTCCGTGGCGCTCGGTCTCGACGATCCCGCGTCCGGCCTCGCGCTCGAACTCGTGGTGACCCTCGGCGCCGAGGGCCTGGTGCGCATCCGGCAGTCGTTCCGATCCACGGCACCTGTCGACGCCGCCGACCTCGACCTCGCCTCCGTCGTGACGCTGCTGCCCGTGCCGTCCCGCGGGCAGGAAGTGCTCGATTTCACCGGCAAGTGGAGTCGCGAGCGTCAGCCGCAGCGCACGCCGCTCGTCGACGGCACCCACGCGCGACGGGTGCGGCGTGGCAAGCCCGGGGTCGACTCCCCGTACCTGCTGGCCGTCGGCACACCGGCGTTCGGAGCACGCACCGGCGAGGTGTGGGCAGCGCACGTGGCGTGGAGCGGTGACGCCGAGTGGCTCGTCGAGCGGTTGCCCGAAGGCGCGGGCGCGTTCTCCGCGGCGCTCGGCGGCGGCGAACTGCTGCGCGCCGGCGAGGTGCGCCTCGCCGCCGGCGAGCGGTACGAGTCCCCCGAGGTCGTCTACGCGTACTCGAGCACCGGCCTCGACGGCATCGCCGATCGCTTCCATGCCGCGCTGCGGGCGGATCGCCGCCGACCCGGCGCACAGCCCCTCGTACTCAACACGTGGGAGGCCGTGTACTTCGACCACGACCTCGCCCGTCTCACCGAGCTCGTCGATCGCGCCGCTTCCGTCGGGGTCGAGCGGATCGTGCTCGACGACGGCTGGTTCCGCGGACGCCGCGACGACCACGCCGGGCTCGGCGACTGGCAGGTGGATGCGGGCGTATGGCCGGAGGGACTCGACCCGTTCGTGGAACGCGTCCGGGCGCACGGCATGCAGTTCGGCCTGTGGTTCGAGCCGGAGATGATCAACCTCGATTCCGAGCTGGCACGCCGACACCCCGAGTGGATCCTCGGCCCGACCGCGGGGCTCGCCGCGCCGTCGCGTCACCAGTACGTGCTCGACATCGCACATCCTGAAGCGTTCGAGTACCTGTACGACAGCATCGCCGAGCTCGTCGAGCGACACCGCATCGACTTCCTCAAGTGGGACCACAACCGCGATCTCGCCGAGGCTGTGCGCCGCACCGCCGGAGGGCGAGCGGGGGTGCACGAGCAGACGCTCGCGCTGTACGCCCTGCTCGACCGGTTGCGCGAGCGGTTTCCTACGCTCGAGATCGAGTCGTGCGCGTCGGGCGGGGGACGCGTCGACCTCGGTGTGCTCGCCCGCACCGACCGGGTGTGGACCTCGGACTGCAACGACCCCATCGAGCGGCAGCGCATCCAGCGCTGGTCGGAACTGCTGTTGCCGCCCGAGCTCCTCGGCTCGCATGTCGGCGCGGCACGTTCGCACACCACGAACCGGATGAGCGACCTCTCGTTCCGCCTCGCGACGACCCTGTTCGCCTCTGCCGGAATCGAGTGGGACATCACCACCTGCAGCGCCGACGAACTCGACCGGTTGCGCGCCTGGGCCGATCTGTACAAGGAGGTGCGCGAGCTCGTCGCAACGGGCCGCCGTGTGCACGCGGACCTCGCCGACGACCAGACGCTGCTGCACGGCTCCGTCGCGGCCGACGGCTCGCGCGCGCTGTACGCGTGGGCACGGCTCGACACCTCGCCGGCGGGACAGGCGGGCCGGGTGCCGTTCCCCGGGCTCGACCGCGGACGCGACTACCGGATGCGCGTGCGGCGCGAGCTCGGCGACGTGTCACTGCACCAGGGCGCCGGACCGGAGTGGCTCGAGAGCGCCGACGCCGACGGCGTGGTGCTGCCCGGCGTCGTGCTCGGTGAGGTCGGCGTGCCGCTTCCGACGCTCAACGCCGGTCAGGCGCTCGTGTTCGACCTCGTCGCCGTCTAGCGGCCGCACAACGGTTCCCTTCGACGAGCTCAGGGAACGCACACGCCCGCTGAGCCCGTCGAGCGTGCCCTTTGGCGACGCGATCGAGCCGATTTCGGCCCGGATGTGTCGCGAACGGGCACGCTCGACGGTCCCTTCGACAGGCTCAGGGAACGGATCGGGCACACGGAGCGCGGGCTCAGGAGCTGAGCCGGGTCCACTCCTCGTACGGGGTGAAGGGCACCAGCGGCGGGCGTTCGGCCGTCGTCGTCAGGTCGAGACGGCGACCCTCCCGCGCCGAGGCGAGCAGTGCCGTCATGACCTCGAGCACGTGCAGGGCGACCTCGCCGCTCGCGCGGCTTCCGCGGCCCGTGACGTGGTCGAGCAGGCCGATGCCGCGGCCCGCGTTCTCGTAGCCCGCGCGTTCCTGCACGGGCGACCATCCGGCGTCGCCGATGCGGCGCATCCGCACCTCCCCGTCGAACATGTTCGGGTCGGGCAGCGACAAGGACGCCGTCTCGCCGTGGATCTCGAGCGGCGCCGCGCCGCTGTCGACGGCGTCGAAGCTGAAGGTCACCGTCGACAGCGCGCCGCCGACGTGCTCGAGCACGCCGGTCACGTGGGTGTCGACCTCCACCGGGATCTGCTCGCCGGCGCGCGGTCCGGAGGCGATGCGCCGCACCTCCTTCGGCCGCGACGACGCGCCGGAGACGCGGGCCACCGGTCCGAGCAGGTGCACGAGCGACGTGAGGTAGTACGGCCCCATGTCGAGCAGCGGACCGCCGCCGTCCCGGTAGTAGAAGTCGGGGTGCGGATGCCACGACTCGTGCCCGGGCGAGACCCACGACGCGGTCGCGGCGACGGGGCGGCCGATGCCTCCCCCGTCGACCACGGCGCGAGCGGTCTGGATGCCCGTGCCGAGCACCGTGTCGGGCGCGCATCCGACCCACGCCGACCCGGTCGCATCCATGACGGTGCGGGCCGCGTCGAGCGTGGCCGCGAGCGGCTTCTCGCCGTACACGTCCTTGCCGTGGCTCAACGCCGCGAGGGCGACCTCGGCGTGGGCCGCCGGGATGGTGAGGTTGAGCACGGTCTGCACCGACGGGTCGGCGACGAGTTCCTCGACGGTGAGCGCCCGGCATCCGGGGAACCGGTCGGCGACCTCCGCCGCGCGCGCCATGTCGAGGTCGGCCGTCGCGGCGATGCGCACCGCCGGGTGCGACCCGAGGGTCTTCAGGTACTGCGCGGAGATGACCCCGAGCCCGACTATGCCGATTCCGTGCGGCTCGCCCACAGCATCCCCCGTTCGATGATCGTGCGTACGTTGGCGTCGCGGAGCACGTCTGGGCTGTGCCCGGGCGTTGCGACGAAGATGCGGCCGCGGCCCCACTCGCGCGTCCAGACGGCGGGCGACGTGATCGGACGGTGCCACGGGTGGTACGGCTGCACGGGGTGCGTCGTCGTCGCGAGCACGTCGTTGAGGTCGTCGGCGAGCACCCAGTACTGCTCGGTGTGCAGCGTGAAGTCGTCGAGTCCGGCGAGGATCTCGTGGGCGCGTCCCAGTTCGGTGAGCTCGACCGTGTAGTCGAGGAAGTTGTCCGCCTCGCCGCCCGCCCGCTCATCCGGATGCTTGGCCGGATGGGTCGCGAACTGCCCGCCGATGAGCTGCAGGTAGTCGGAGCTGTTGCGGTACGAGTCGGCGATACCGCCGTGCCATCCGGCGAGCCCGGTGCCATTCTCGACCGCGGTGCGCAACCCGGTGAGGGCCTCGCCGGAGATCTCCGACATCGTGACGCTCTGCACGATGAGGTCGGTGCGCGCCATGAGGTCCGGGTCGGCGTAGACCGCGTTGCTCTCCTCCACCCGCACCTCGAACCCGTTCTCGCGCAGGAAGGGGATGAACAGCTCGGTGGCCTCGACGGGACTGTGCCCCTCCCAGCCGCCTCGCACGACGAGGGCGTGGCGCATGGTCATCGCGGGTCTCCTTCCACCGGGATGTACCGGCTCTGTTCGGCGGCGCTGCGGTCGACGGCGTCGAGCACGCGCTGCACCTGCGTCGCCTCGGCGAAGGTCGGATGCACGGTGCCGCCGTCGACCACGGCGCGCACGAAGTCCACCACCTGGTGGGAGAACAGGTGCTCATAGCCGAGCCCGTGGCCGGCCGGCCACCAGGCGTCCGCGTACGGATGCTCGGGCTCGGTCACCTCGATGCGACGGAAGCCCTGCTCGCCGGCGGGCAGGGTCGCGTCGTAGAAGCGCAGCCCGTTCATGTCGGCGAAGTCGAACGAGATCGCGCCGCGGTCGCCGTTGATCTCGATCCGGTTCGAGTTGCGGTGCCCGGTCGCCATGCGGGTCGCCTCGAAGACGCCGAGAGCACCGTCGGCGAAGGTGGCCGTGAACGCGGCCGCGTCGTCCACGGTGACCTCCTGGCGGGGCGCGTCGGCGCTGCCGCGACCGCCCAGTCCCACGCGCTCGTCGAGGTGGGGACGGCTGGGAACGAAGGTGCGCAGCATCGCCGAGACCCCGGTGATGTCGGATCCGGTCAGCCACTGGGCGGTGTCGATGCTGTGCGCGCCGATGTCGCCGAGCGCCCCGGAGCCGGCTCGCGTGCGGTCGAGACGCCAGGTGAACGGGGCGTCGGGGTCGCTCAGCCAGTCCTGCAGGTACTGCGCGCGCACGTGGCGGACCTCGCCGACCCGCCCCTGCTCGATCAGACGCCGGGCGAGCGACAGCGCCGGGGTGCGACGGTAGCTGAAACCGCACATGCTCACGACGCCGCGGGTAGCCGCGCTCTCTGCTTCGGCGGCCATCCGTTCGGCGTCGGCCAGGTCGTTCGCGAGCGGCTTCTCGCACAGCACGTGCTTGCCGGCGGCGAGCGCCGCGAGGGCGATCTCGACGTGCGTGTCACCCGGGGTGCAGATGTCGACGATGTCGATGTCGTCGCGGGTGACCGCCGACCGCCAGTCGTCCGTCGACTCCGGGACCCCGAACGCGGCGGCCGCGGTGACGGCCCGGGACGCGTCGCTGCCCGCGAGCAGCGCGGCCTCGACGCCGCGCGGCAGGTCGAAGAAGCGTGGTGCGGTGCGCCAGGCGTGGGCGTGCATCCGCCCCATGAATCCGGTTCCGATGATGGCCACTCGCAACGGTGCTGTCGTCATCGACCTCTTCCCCTCCGCGTCGACGGGTGCTGAACGCATCAACGATGCCATCGCGACTCGCGATCCGACGGCGAGTTGCGCAAAATGGAGGATGCCCGTCGCCGCTCGTTCCACCCTCGCCCTCGTCGCGCAGACCGCCGGGGTGAGCGTGTCGACGGCGTCGCGCGCGCTGCGCGGACTGGGCGAGATGTCGGCCGAGACCCGCGCCCGCGTGCTGCGGACCGCCGAAGGCCTCGGCTACCCGGCGGCCGGTCGGCGGCTCGGCCGCCCACGCCGCAGCGCTTCGCTCAGCATCGACCTCGTGCTCGGTAGCTACCACGACCCGTACACCGAGGAGGTGACCGCCGGTGCTCGCACGGCGGCCACCGCGCTCGGCTACGACCTCGTGCTCACCGCGGAACGCGACGATCCCGACGACGACTGGCCGGTGCGGGTGCGGGCGCGCGGCACGGCCGGTGTCATCCTCGGCGTGATCGTGCCGACGAGCACCCAGCTGGCCGTGATGCGCGCGGCGGGCATCCCCGTCGTGCTGCTGGATCCGCCCTCCGAACGGTTGCCAGAGCTGCCGAGTGTGCGCACGACCGACCGGGCGGGCGGCGCGGCCGCGGCCCGGCACCTCGTCGAACGCGGCGCCCGGCGCTTCATCGTGATCGGCGGCACGCCGTCGTACCGCTACGGCCGCGCTCGCGTCGACGGCTTCACGACGGCCCTCGCCGAGGCGCTCCCCGGCGCGCCGGTCGTGCACACGAGCGCGCAGTGGGGAGCCGCGGATGCCCGACGCGCCTGCGCCGGTGCTCTTGCGGAACTCGACGGCGACGGCCCGATCGGGCTGTTCGCGTGCTCGGACGAGATGGCGGCCGGCGCCTATCGGGCGATCGCCGCCGCGGGACTGTCGGTTCCCCGCGATGTGCTCGTCGTCGGTTTCGACGACGTGCGCGCGGCACGCTGGCTGCATCCGCCGCTGACGACGATCCGGCAGCCGATCCGCGAGATGGCCGCCGCTGCGGTGCATGCCCTCGCGTCGACCGCAGCCGGAACGCCGCCCCCGAGCACGCCGGTCGAGCTGCCGACGGAGCTCATCGTGCGGGGCTCGACCCGGCTCGATCGGGGCGACTGAACGTCGCGGGCACGCCTCGGTTCAGCGGGTGCGGTACCGCGTGGCGACGACGCCGTTGCCGAACCGTCGCTCCTCGACGAGCGAGAGCTCGAGTCGCACACCGTCGGGGAGCGCCCGCAGCCCGCCACCGACGAGGATCGGGCACGTGATGAAGTAGTACTCGTCGACGAGACCGGCGCGGATGGCCGTGGCCGCGAGGGTGGGACCGCCGATGGTGAGCGGGTCGGTCGCCTCGTCCTTCAACCGACGGAGGGTCGGGACGTCGAGGGTGCGCAGCAGGGTGGTGCGCCTGGTCTCGACGGCGTCGAGGGTCGACGACACGACGACCTTCTCGCGCGCCCGCCATGCCCGCGCCCATGCCGCTTCCTCCGCGGTGTCCCCGTCGAAGGCCTCCCAGACCTTCATGGTCTCGTAGAGCCGGCGACCGTAGATCTCGGTGCCGGTGCCCGCCGCGAGTTCGTTGACGTAGTCGAACACCTCGGCGTCCGGCGCGCTCCAGTCGAAGTCGCCATGCTCGTCGGCGATGTACCCGTCGAGTGAACCGATCACCCCGTAGACGAGGTCGGCCATCAGAGAATCTCACGCGTCGTCGACATGTCCACAAAGTACACATCCGAAGGTGCGCGGTCGACCTCACATTTCCTGCTTCTATCGGGTCGAGTAGACAGCGGCGCATCGCCCGCACCGCGCGCCCGTCCCATCGGGTCCCCCACGACGTACGAGGAGAACAGTCATGCGGATCGCAGTCGCCGGAGGAACCGGCACCGTCGGACGACACCTGGTCGCGGCGGCGCAGGCACGGGGACACGAGGTGACCGTGCTGTCACGCAGCTCGGGGGTGGACGTGCTGGCGGGCACGAACCTCGACCCGGCGCTCGCGGACGTGCCGGTGGTCATCGATGTGCTGAACCTCACGTCGCTGTCGAAGCGCAAGTCCGTCGCGTTCTTCGAGCGCGCGACGCAGAACCTCCTCCGCGCCGAGGCGCGCGCGGGCACCGCGCACCACGTCGCCTTGTCCATCGTCGGGATCGACCGGATCGACGCGTCGTACTACGCCGGCAAGCTCGCCCAGGAGCGACTCGTCAGCGCCTCGGAGGTGCCGCACACCATCGCCCGCGCGGGACAGTTCCACGAGTTCGCCGAGCAGGTCGTCGGACAGGCGACCTTCGGCGGCGTGTCGATGGTGCCGCGGCTGCTGGGGCGGCCCGTCGCCGCGAGCGAGGTCGCCGAGCACCTGGTCTCGATCGCCGAAGGGGCCCCACTCGGCCGCGCATCCGATCTCGTCGGCCCGCGGAACGAGACGCTCGCCGACATGGTGCGCCGCATGTACGCGCACGACGGCATCCGGCGCCGGGTGCTCGAGGCGCGCCTGCCGGGACGGTATGGCCGAGGCCTCGCCTCGGGCGACCTGCGCGGCTCCGGATCGGCGACCGTAGCGAAGGTCGGCTTCGACGAATGGCTCTCGTCCGGGCATCGACGCCGGTGAACTTCCGCCACCGCGGAACGAGAAAGCCCCGGTCCCTCAGGACCGGGGCTTTCCCCGTGGCGGTGACGGTGGGATTTGAACCCACGGTGGGTGTAAGCCCACACAACTTTTCGAGAGTTGCACCTTCGGCCGCTCGGACACGTCACCGCCGAAGAGCTTAGTACATTCACGGCGAACGCCCGATCCTCCCGGTTATCGTGCGCTGATGCCTTGGTTCCTCGTCGCAATCGTCGTCGCCCTCGGGGGCGGGATCGCCGGGTGGGTGCGGTGGCTCGTGCGCCGCCGCGGCGTCTGGTTCATCCGCCTCAACGACGCGATCCCCGTGAACGCGCACTACTGGCGCGAGCGGATGGCCCGGCACGGCGAGTACCTGTACGTGGCGATCGGCGATTCCGCCGCGCAAGGCATCGGGGCGAGCCGACCCGGCCGCAGTTACGTCGGCATGATCGCCCGGCACGTCCGCACCGTCTCGCCCGCGAAGTGGCGGGTGGCCAACCTGTCCGTCTCCGGCGCCACCGTCTCGCTCGCGCTGAAGAACCAGCTGCCCAAGCTCCGCAAGCTCGAGCCGGACCTGTGCACGGTCGCGATCGGCGCCAACGACATCGCCGCCTTCGACCCGGAGCGGTTCGAGCGCGACCTGCGCGCCCTGTACTCCGCCCTGCCGTCGCACACGATCGTCGCCGACGTGCCGTGCTTCTACTTCAACCCGCGCGAACGGATCGTGCGGCAGGCGAACGAGATCCTCCGCCGCGTCGCGGGCGAGTTCGGACTCGAGGTCGTGCCGCTGCACGAACTCACCCGGCGGCAGGGCGCCCGCGGCATCGTCACGCAGTTCGCGGGCGACCTGTTCCACCCGAACGATCGCGGCTACGCAGTGTGGGCCCGCGCGTTCGAACCGGCGGTGGATGCGCGACTGCGGTCGACCGGACTGGGCGCCGGTGCCCTCGACGCGGACGACCCGCGCTCGACGGTCGGCGATCCCCTTCCGGTGAGCGCGCCGGAGGCCGACGCTCCGCGCGGTTCCTAGGGCGGCCTCGTCATCGGTCGCCGGGCGCGATTGCCCCGGCCTCCGCGCGCCGCCTAGCCTGCTGGGGGCGGGTGACCGCCGCCGACGGAAGGGTCCACCCATGAGCTACATCAGGTCAGCCGCGTTCGACGAGACGGGATACGTCATCCTCGACGCCTACGACCAGGCGAGCGACCCGAAAGAGTGGCTCGACCTCGAGTACGTGGACTGGAGGTCGTCGGGGGTCACCCGGTTCGCACCGCTCGCGAGCGCGTTCGGCGAGATGGAGGTCGACGGGTTCTGGAACCACACCCCTCCCCGCACCGACAAGGACGGCGTGTGGGTGCGGGCGAACGTCGAGAAGGCGCCGCGGTTGAAGGCGCGCGCCGAGGAGCCCGGGGCGAACGTCGGCCGCTGCCGGGTGATCGAGCTGCAGCCGAACGGATACGCGGACGCGCTGTTCAACCAGCACCAGGACGACAACAACCGGCTCAACCCCGACAACTCCGGGTGGATCGTGCGCGGCTTCTTCAATCTGAGCGACGACCGCGAGTCGCTCATGATCCTCCGCGAGGACCGCCTCGATCCGTCGACGGAGACGCGGATCGCCCTGCCTGCCGGCACGCAGCTCATCGTCGACACGCAGCGCCTGTGGCACTCGGTGTGGCATCAGGGCACCGAGCCGCGGTACTGCCTCATCACGTCCTGGGAGTCGGGTCGCGAACTCGATGCGTACATCGAGAGGTGGAACGGACGCAGCCGCTCCGAGAGCGCGCCGCTCGCCCCGGGCGTGCAGGACGCTGCGCAACGGCTCTTCGAGGAGAGGCTCGAGGCGCGGGCCCGTGCGCAGGCCACGCGGGGCCGCGTCGAGCGCGGCGCCTACGAGGGTTGAGCCCCGCACACACGAAGCGCCCCTGCACTCCGTTGTGCAGGCGCGCTCCGCGTATCAGGTGATGGGGGCGTGCCCCATCCGCGGGACACGTTAGTCCGCTCGGGTTCCCTGCGACGGGACCGAGTCCGAACCGTTACACGGATGCGCCCCGCCGCTGCACAGCCGCCGTTCACACGCGCCGGATACGATCGGCGTGCGCCCGATGGGCCAGCGGACGAGGGAGCAGTACCCGCACACGACAAGACTGACTCGGAAGGGTTCCGTCGTGTTGTGGATCGTGCTCGTGCTCTCCGGAGTTCTCGAGGCGGTGTGGGCCTCCGCGCTCGCGGCGTCGAAGGGGTTCCGGCGCCCCGGTCCGACCGTCGTCTTCGTGGCGGCGCTCTTCGTCAGCATGGCCGGGTTGGCCCTCGCGATGACGGGGCTGCCGACGGGCACGGCGTACGCGGTGTGGGTCGGCATCGGCGCGACCCTCACCGTCGCGTGGGGCATGCTCACCGGACGGGAGCGGGCGACCTGGGGTCGCAGTCTGCTGCTCGTGCTGCTCGTCGGTTGTGTCGCCGGACTCAAGGCGGTGAGCTGACGTGCCGTGGCTCGTGCTGCTCGTCAGCGCCGTGTTCGAGGCCGTCTGGGCCACGGCGCTCGGTCAGTCCGCCGGGCTGACCCGCCCGGTGCCCACCGTCGTCTTCGCGCTCGCGCTCCTCGTCAGCATGATCGGACTCGGCTGGGCCGCCCGGCACATCCCCATCGGCACCTCGTACGCCGTGTGGGTGGGTGTCGGCGCCGCGCTCACCGTGGGCTACGCGATGGCGACGGGGGCGGAACCGGTGTCGCCATGGCGCCTGGTGTTCCTCGCCGGAATCGTCGGCGCGGTGATCGGGCTGAAGCTCGTGCCCTCCCGGCCGCGCGACGACCGGCCGGAGCGCGTCGGGGAGGCGACGCGACCGGCATCCGAGCGCACCTAACCGGCGACGGTCGTCGCGACGGCGAGCAGCACCGTGCCGGAATGCACGAGCACGACCGCGACGTCCTCGAGGTCTTCGCGGATCGTCGCGCGCTGTTCCTCCGAGACGATGCAGACGGGCCCGCCGACCGGCATGATCACCCAGTCGGCCGCCACGGCGACCTCGTACATCAGGTCCCACGCGACCTCGCCGGTCACGTGCGTGAACATGAGCCCGTTCACGGGGGTGTCGTCGGCGCCATACACCTCGGCATCGCCGTCCGCGGTGATGATCGCTCCGCGGGACTCGTCGAAGTAGGGGCCGAGCACACGCTGCACGGCCTCGCTCTTGTCGGCGGGGGCGTCGGCGAAGTCCTGCAGGAAGATGTCCATGCTCACGGCGCCATCCTGATGCATGCGCCTCCCCTGCACCAGCGCGCCCCCTCCACACCCCAGCGGCGCGAGGGCCCGGTGTCCGCGGCGACGCCTAGGCTGAACGCATGGCCCGCACCACCGCGAACTTCCGCTGCACGGAATGCGGATGGACCACCCTCAAGTGGGCCGGTCGCTGCGGTGAATGCCAGTCGTGGGGCACCATCGTCGAGGCGGATGCCCCCACCCGCACGATCGCGCCGGCGCGCGTGGCCGCGTCGCGCGCCGCCCGCCCGATCACCGAGGTGGGCGTCGAGAGCGCCGCCCGCTGGCCCAGCGGCATCGCGGAGTTCGACCGGGTGCTGGGCGGCGGCATCGTGCCCGGCGCGGCCATCCTGCTCTCCGGCGAACCCGGCGTCGGCAAGTCCACGCTGCTGCTCGAGGTCGCTTCCCGCGCGGCCCGGCAGGGCAGCCGGGTGCTCTACGTCAGCGCCGAGGAATCCGTCAACCAGGTGCGGATGCGCGCCGAGCGCACCGGTGCGCTGAGCGACAACCTCTACCTCGCCTCCGAGACCGATCTCGCGACGATCCTCGGCCAGATCGACCAGGTGGTCCCGCAGCTCGTGATCGTCGACTCCGTGCAGACGGTGTCATCCGCGATGTCGGAGGGACTCGCCGGCGGACCGGCGCAGGTGCGCGAGGTGGCGGCGACGCTCACCCGCATCGCCAAGGAACGCGACCTGCCCGTGCTGCTCGTCGGGCACGTCACGAAAGACGGCTCGATCGCCGGCCCTCGGCTGCTCGAGCACCTCGTCGACGTCGTGTGCTCGTTCGAAGGCGACCGGCAGACGGCGCTGCGATTCATCCGTTCGCTCAAGAACCGTTTCGGACCGACGGATGAGGTGGGCTGCTTCGAGATGACCGGCGACGGCATCGCCGAGGTGCCCGACCCGAGCGGACTGTTCCTCTCGCGCAGCAGCTCTCCGGTGAGCGGCACGTGCGTCGCGATCGCCGTGGAAGGCCGCCGGGCGATCCCCGTCGAGGTGCAGGCGCTCATCGTCAAGAGCGCCGCTCCGCAGCCCCGACGAGTGGTCAACGGTGTCGACTCGTCGCGGGTGGCGATGCTGCTCGCGGTGCTCGAGCGCCGGGCGGGCATCAAGCTCTCCGATCACGACGTCTATGTGTCGACGGTCGGCGGCATCCGCCTGCAGGAGCCGGGCGCCGACCTCGCGATCGCCCTCGCGCTCGCGAGCGCGCAGCGGGAACGGGCGCTGCCGCACACGCTCGCCGCGGTCGGCGAGATCAGCCTCGCCGGCGAGATCCGCCCCGCGTCATCCGGCCGTCAGCGACTCGCCGAGGCGAAGCGCCTCGGTTTCAGCGAGGTGCTCGACAGCTCGCGGCACAATCTGAGCGATGCGATCCGGCGCGCGTTCATGCGCGCCGCGCCCGACCTCGTGCAGGTGCCGGACTTCTAGGGCGCTACTCGGCCTCGAGTTCGAGCGCCTTCACGATCTCGGCGGGCTCCGCCTGCATCGCGTGCGGTCCGGCGAGGTCGAACACGACCGCCTCGAGCAGACCCTCGTTCTGGGCGACGAAGTCGTGCAGCTGCGCCCGGTCGTACATGACCACGCGCTGGTTCTGCTCCGTCGGAGTCATCGCCACGTAGTTCGCCACCGAGGAGAACAGCAGCAGCATGTACTTCTCCGCACCCTCGCGGCGGAACACCCGCACCTGGTCGGGTCCCGGCGCATCCAGCAGCGGCACCACGACCTTGCCGTGACGCAGCGCGAGCGCGACGGCGGCGGTATCCTGCTTCTCGAGCGCATCCGCCAGCTGGGGCGACTGGTAGTTCCGGTCGTCGGACTGGATCGGTCGTGCCATGCCGTCCAGGCTAGCGAATCCGCCCGGGCTCGCCGGATGCGCGGCGACTCAGTTGAGCAGGAACTGCCGGGTCTCGTCGCTCGTGATCTCGCCGACCGTCACGGCGAGGTGGTAGCTCGCGCCGCCGCCGGGCACGAGCGGACGCTCCGCCTCGCAGGTGCTCGGGTCGGACCGGGTGCGATCCCACGGGATGGGGGCGGGTGAGACCGGCTCGTTCGGCTGCAGGATCATCTCCTGCGCTTGCGGGGCGCTCTGGCAGTGCTTCGACGACCAGATGGTGTCGGGTCCGCTCGTGATCACGTACTCCTGCACATCCGACCCGACCGGCAGGAGGCACGGCGCGGTGCCGGTGTTGACGAGCGAGAACGACAGCTGCGGCGTCTCCTCGGGCGCGTAGGTGCCCTTGTCGGTGACGGCGGTGAGCGTGACGCTGCCGGGCGAGCAGGCCGGGGCGTCGCCATCGGCCTCGATCGGCTCGGGCGTCGGCGAGGAGCTCTCGGCGGTGCCCGCGGTGTCGGCCGGCTTGTCGTCTCCCCCGGCGGACTGCGCGGAACCCGGGCGCACGACGATGAGCACGATGACGAGGATGACGGCGAGCAGTCCCAGCAGCACGATCAGACGGCGGCGCCAGTAGACCTTGGCCGGCTGGGGGCCGACGGGATTGCGGAACGTCGACATGCGGTCAGGGTACGTCGCGACCCGCCGTGCGCCGTGCACCCACGCCGCGCGCCGCCGCAACGCCGCTATCGTCCCCGCCGAGCGTGCCCGCGACAGCAGCGAGCGCGGACCCGTTCCGCGGCACGCCGGTGTGACGGCAGCTCCGGCGGCGCGTCGCGCCGGGGATCCGCGCTCAGTGCCGCGGCACGCCGACCGGTCGAAGCGGCTGAAGATCGGGCCCGGTTGCCGGCTGGCTCACATCGACAGGCTCGGGGAACGGTCGCGGAGCCTGTCGAAGCGACTCAGTCCAGGGTCTTGAGCATGCGGGTGTTGCCGAGCGTGTTCGGCTTCACCCGGGCGAGCTCGAGCATCTCGGCGATGCCCTCGTCCGGGGAGCGCACGATCTCGGCGTAGACCTCCGGCGGGATGAGGTCGTCGCCGATCTCGACGAAACCGTGCCGCCCGAAGAAGTCGACCTCGAAGCTGAGGCAGAACAGCCGCTGCACGCCGAGGTCGCGCGCCTGGTCCTCCAGGGCGAGCAGGATCGCGTGCCCGACGCCGCGCCCCTTCCACTCCGGCAGCACCGCGAGCGTGCGTACCTCGGCGAGGTCCTCCCACACGACATGCAGCGCACCGCATCCGATGATCTCGCCCGCGTCGGACTCGGCGACGCGGAACTCCTGCACGGTCTCGAAGAGCACGACGCGGTCTTTGCCGAGCATGATGCGCGACTGCACGAAGGGTTCGAAGAGGTGCTCGATCGCGGCGACATCGCTCGTGCGCGCGCGACGCACGTGGAACCCCTCGCTCACGCGGCCACCTCTCGACTCGGGATTCCGACCCTACTCCTCGAGCAGCGCACCGATCCGCGCGACGAACTCGGCGATGCGCGCCGCGGCGGCCCCGCCGTCGAGATCGGGGTTGTAGATGACGACACTGGCCCCACGGCAGCCGGGCACCGAGAGCACGGCGTCGACGACCGCGTCGAGCTCGTGCCAGTCGAGTCCGCCGGGTTGCGGGTAGTCCACGGCGGCGAGCGCCGCCGTGGAGAGCACGTCGAGGTCGATGTGCACCCACCAGGCCCCGGATGCGCGCGCCGCCGTCTGCCGTACGGCGTCGGCGAGGTCGTCGGAGGTCGCGCGCGCGAGCCACTCGGCGTCGTGCATCCGCACCAGGGAGCCGACGCGCGGAACGCCCGCCGCCTCGAGCTCGTCGGCGTCGCGCGGCCCGAGCACGAGCACTCTGCCGGGATCGATCAAGCGCCCGAGCGGCGGCGGCGCCGCCACGAGCCCGAGCGCGATCCCCAGCTCGCTGTCCGCCGCCTCACCACTCGTCGCGTCGCTCGGGGGCCAGGCGTCCTCGTGCCCGTCCACGAAGACGAGACCGAGCGGATGAGCGGCGAGCGCGCCGAGCATCACCGGGCAGTCCCCGCCGATCACGACGGGGGTGCGCGACTCCGCCCATGCGCGAGTCACCGCGGTGCGCACGTCGTCGACCATCGCCCCGAGGGCGTGCTCGGCGAGGAACCCATGCTCACCCCGTTCGGCGACCGCACCCCGCACGGTGATCGGATGCCGTGTGACGGTGCCGAGCATGTCGTGCAGACCGCGATCGGCGAGCGCGGCGGGCATCCGGGCGACTCCGGAATCGGTTCCGGCCGAATTGAACGGCACCTCGATGAGCGCGATCATGCGCACACGCTACGCGCGCCGTCCGCGGCACGACAGGGCCGATCCGCGACCCGCCGCACCTCACATCCGCCTGCCCTGCGTCGTCGTACAGGTGAAGCGCGAAACGGAAGGAGCGCACGATGACCGAGATCCTCATCATCGGCGGCGGGTACGCCGGGTTCTACACCGCCTGGAAGCTCGAGAAGAGGCTGCGACCCGACGAGGCCCACGTCACCATCGTCGACCCGCGGCCCTACATGACCTACCAGCCGTTCCTGCCCGAGGTGGTCGCCGGGTCGGTGGAGCCGCGCCACGTCGCGGTGTCGCTGCGCAAGCACCTGCACCGCACGCGACTCGTCGCCGGACGCGTGACCCGTCTCGAGCACGCGACGAAGACGGCCACGGTGCAACCCGCCGCGGGCCCGTCGTTCGATCTGCACTACGACATCGTCGTGGTGACGGCCGGTGCGGTGACCCGCACCTTCCCGATTCCCGGGCTGCTGGAATCCGCGATCGGGATGAAGAACGTCGAGGAGGCGGTCAGTATCCGCGACCGTCTGCTCACCGCCTTCGACCGCGCGGCCGTCCTGCCGCGCGGCCCCGAGCGGCAACGTCTGCTCACCGTCGTCTTCGTCGGCGGCGGGTTCTCCGGCGTCGAGGGTTTCGGCGAGGCGCTCTCGCTCGCGAGCTCGCTCGTCCGCCGGTATCCGGAACTGAGTTTCGACGAGGTGGCGTTCCACCTCGTGGAGGCGCAGGGCCGCATCCTGCCCGAGGTCACGGATGAACCGGGCCGGTGGGTGGTGCGCCACCTGGAGGAGCGCGGTGCGCACGTGCACCTCGAGACGCAGCTCGTGTCGGCCGTCGACGGGCACGTCGTGCTCTCCTCCGGTGATGAGTTCGACAGCGACCTCATCGTGTGGACCGCCGGCAACGCGGCGAACCCGACGGTCGCGAAGCACACCGACCTCCCGATCGATGCGCGCGGGCTGCTGCAGGTGCGCGCGGACCTGCGGGTCGGAACCGACGAGGCGCCGATCCCGGACGCGTGGGGCGCCGGAGACGACGCCGCCGTTCCCGACCTCGCGTCGCCGATGCCCGGCGCGCGCACGGTGCCGAACGCGCAGCACGCGGTGCGGCAGGGCAAGCGCCTCGCCGCCAACCTCGTCGCCGTCGTGCGCGGCGAGGAGCCCCGCGAGTACGTGCACCACAGCCTCGGCGTCGTAGCGACCCTCGGTCTCGGCCACGGCATCTTCCAGTACAAGCGCCTCGTCATCCGCGGTGTGCTCGCCTGGCTCATGCACCGCGGCTACCACGTGCTCGCGGTGCCGACGTGGGAGCGCAAGATCCGCGTGCTGCTCGTATGGATCGGCGCCGTGTTCGGCGGGCGCGACATCGTGTCGCTCGCCGCGACGACCGAACCGCGGCGCGCATTCGTGGCCGGTGCGGGCCCGACGGTACGGAGCGCCGATCCCGCCGAGGCCTCCCGCACGGCGGCGTGAGCGCGAAGGTATGGGTGGCGGGGACACCCGGCGACGCGGGAAGGTTGTGACGTGAGCGATTCCGAGCAGGATGCCGCGTCCGGGCGGGCGCCGAGCCTCGGCGACGTCATGGACGAGCGTCGGCGCCTGCTCGCCCTCGCGTACCGGATGACGGGCACCCTCGCCGACGCCGAAGACGTCGTGCAGGAGACCTACGTGCGCTGGTACCGCATGAGCGACGACGAGCGGGCGGACATCCGCAATCCGGCGGGCTGGCTCACCCGCGTCGCGAGCCGCGTCGCCCTCGATCAGCTGACCACCGCGCGGGCACGCCGCGAGCGGTATGTCGGCGAATGGCTGCCGGAACCGGTGCCCGCGGATCTCTTCGCGGGCACCGCTCCCGCCTCCGGCACGTCGGTCACGGCCCACGCCGCGACGGAGGACCCTCTCGACCGGGCGGTGCGCGACGACGCGGTGAGCACGGCACTGCTCGTGGTACTCGAGGCGATGACTCCGGCGGAACGCGTCGCGTTCGTGCTGCACGACGTCTTCGCGGTGCCGTTCGACGAGATCGCCGAGGTCGTCGGGCGATCGCCCGCTGCCGTCCGACAGCTCGCGACATCGGCACGTCGTCACGTCGAGCAGCAGCGCGCTGTCGCGGTGCCCCGTGCCGAGCACGACGCGACGGTGCGGGCGTTCGCCGCCGCCACGCGCGACGGCGATCTCGACGCGCTCATGCGGGTGCTCGCCCCCGGGGTGACGCTCCGGTCGGATGGCGGAGGTCGCGTGCGCGCCGCCCGCAACGCGATCGTCGGAGTGGACCACGTCGCGCGCTTCCTGCTCGGCGTCATGGCGAAGCAGCCGTCGCTCGTGTTCGAGGAGGTCGTCACGCCCGACGGGCTCGCGTTCGGCGCCCGCGCCGGCGATGCGTTCTACGGAGTGCTGAGCGCCGCCGTCGTCGACGGCAAGGTGCGAGACATCTGGCTCGTGGTGAACCCGGACAAGCTCAGCAGCTGGGTCTGACGCCCGCGGTCGGGCACCGGCGCCCGTCGTTAGACTCGGGCGCCGGAGGAGCGATGGGAACACCTGCAGCGGAGATCGAGCTCGACGCCTCGGCGGTCGGGCGGCTCGTGTCCGCGCAGCATCCGGCGCTCGCCGGTGAGCTGCGGTTCGTGGCGCACGGGTGGGACAACGACATCTGGCGACTCGGCGACGACCACTCGGTGCGGATGCCGCGTCGCGCCGCATCCGCGCCGCTGATCGAGCACGAGCAGCGGTGGCTGCCCCGCTTCGCCGAGCGGATGCCCGTGGCGGTGCCCGCTCCGGTCGCCGTCGGCGAGCCCGGCGACGGGTTCCCATGGCGCTGGTCGATCGTGCCCTGGTTCACCGGCACGCCGATGGACGGCATCCCCGTCGCGGCACGCGCGACGGCGGCGCGGGACCTCGCCGACGCGTTCGCCGCCCTGCACATCCCCGCCCCGGCCGACGCCCCCGTGAACGTGTACCGCGGCGTGCCGCTCGCCGATCGCGACCCGCTCGCGCGCGAACGGCTGCGCGAGGTCGAGCTGCCCGAGGCGGAACGCGCGGCGCTCACCGCGGTGTGGGACGACACGGTCGCGGCGCCGCCGTGGCCCTCCGTGCCGCTGTGGCTGCACGGCGACCCGCATCCGGCCAACATGATCCTCGACGAGCACGGCGCACTCGAGGCGCTCATCGACTTCGGCGACCTGTGCCAGGGCGATCCGGCGAACGACCTCGCCGCCGCGTGGCTGTGCTTCGACGCTGAGGCGCGCACCGCGTTCCGCTCACGACTCGAGGCGACCGGCGCCTACGACGCTCACATCTGGCGCCGCGCGCGCGGCTGGGCAGTGCTCGTCGGCACCGCCCTGCTCATCGCCTCGACGGGCACCGACCGCATGCTCGCGATCGGCCGGCACACGCTGCAGCAGGTGCTCGCCGACTGACCTGCACCCCGGGAACGCCGAAGGGCGGCGGACCCGATGGATCCGCCGCCCTTCGTACTGAGCGGTTACGCCTCGACGGCGGCCACGGCCTCCGGCAGCTCGCGCCCGGCCTGACGGCCCGTGGCGAACTGGAAGTCCGTGCCGTCGAAGTCGACCTGCACGTGGTCGCCCGCGTTGAGGCGGCCGTGCAGGATCTCCTCCGAGAGACGGTCCTCGATCTCGTGCTGCACCGCGCGGCGCAGCGGGCGGGCGCCCAGCGACGGGTCCCAGCCGAGTTCGATGAGTCGCACCTTGGCCGAGTCGGAGACCTCGATCGTCATGTCCCGGTCGAGCAGACGCTCGCTCAGGCGCTTGAGGAACAGGTCGACGATCTGCTTCAGCTCGTCGCGGCTCAGCTGCGGGAAGACGATCGTCTCGTCGACGCGGTTGAGGAACTCCGGCTTGAAGTGCTTCTTGAGCTCCTCGACCACCTTCGCGCGCATCGCCCGGTAGCTGTTCTCGGTGTTGCCCTCGATCGTGAAACCGACGGGGCCGCCCGTGATGTCCTTCGTACCGAGGTTGGTCGTCATGATGATCACGGTGTTCTTGAAGTCGACCACGCGACCCTGACCATCCGTCAGACGTCCCTCCTCCAGGATCTGGAGCAGCGAGTTGAAGATGTCCGGGTGCGCCTTCTCGATCTCGTCGAACAGCACCACGCTGAACGGCTTGCGACGCACCTTCTCGGTGAGCTGGCCGCCCTCTTCGAAGCCGACGAATCCGGGAGGGGCACCGAACAGCCGCGAGACGGTGTGCTTCTCGCCGTACTCGCTCATGTCGAGCGAGATGAGCGCGTCCTCGTCGTCGAACAGGAACTCGGCGAGCGCCTTCGCGAGCTCGGTCTTACCGACACCGGTGGGGCCGGCGAAGATGAACGAGCCCGAGGGACGCTTCGGGTCCTTCAGTCCGGCGCGGGTGCGGCGGATGGTCTTCGACAGGACCGAGATGGCCTCCTCCTGGCCGATGACCCGCTGGTGCAGGGCCTTCTCCATGAAGATGAGGCGGCTCGACTCCTCCTCGGTGAGCTTGAACACCGGGATGCCGGTCGCGTTCGCCAGGACCTCGGCGATGACACCCTCGTCGACGGTGCCGGATGCGGCCACGTCGCCCGAACGCCACTGCTTCTCGAGGCGCAGCCGCTCGCCGAGGAGCTTCTTCTCCTCGTCGCGCAGGCTCGCGGCCTTCTCGAAGTCCTGGTCCTCGATCGCCGACTCCTTCTGGGCGCGCACCGCGGAGATGCGCTCGTCGAACTCGCGCAGCTCCGGCGGGGCCGACAGGATCGACAGGCGCAGGCGGGCGCCGGCCTCGTCGATCAGGTCGATGGCCTTGTCCGGCAGGAACCGGTCGCTCACGTAACGGTCGGCGAGGTTCGCCGCCGCGACGAGCGCGCCGTCGGTGATCGAGACCTTGTGGAAGGCCTCGTACTTGTCGCGGAGTCCCTTGAGGATGTTGATCGTGTGCGGGAGGCTCGGCTCCTGCACCTGCACCGGCTGGAAGCGGCGCTCGAGCGCGGCATCCTTCTCGAAGTGCTTGCGGTACTCGTCGAGCGTGGTCGCACCGATCGTCTGCAGCTCACCGCGGGCGAGCAGCGGCTTGAGGATGCTGGCCGCGTCGATCGCGCCCTCGGCGGCACCGGCACCCACGAGGGTGTGGATCTCGTCGATGAACGTGATGATGTCGCCGCGCGTGCGGATCTCCTTGGTGACCTTCTTGAGGCGCTCCTCGAAGTCACCGCGGTAGCGGCTGCCGGCGATGAGCGAACCGAGGTCGAGCGTGTAGAGCTGCTTGTCCTTCAGCGTCTCCGGCACGTCGCCGCGCACGATCGCCTGGGCGAGGCCCTCCACGACGGCGGTCTTGCCGACGCCGGGCTCACCGATCAGCACGGGGTTGTTCTTGGAGCGGCGGGAGAGGATCTGCATGACCCGCTCCATCTCCTTCTCGCGCCCGATGACGGGGTCGAGCTTGCCCTCGCGCGCGGCCTGCGTGAGGTTGCGGCCGAACTGGTCGAGGATCTGCGAACCCTTGTCGGGGGCCTGGTCGTTGCCGCCGACGGCGACCTGCTCCTTGCCCTGGTATCCGGAGAGGAGCTGGATGACCTGCTGGCGCACGCGGTTCAGGTCGGCGCCGAGCTTCACCAGCACCTGAGCCGCGACACCCTCACCCTCACGGATGAGTCCGAGCAGGATGTGCTCGGTGCCGATGTAGTTGTGGCCGAGCTGCAGCGCCTCGCGGAGGCTGAGCTCGAGCACCTTCTTGGCGCGGGGCGTGAAGGGGATGTGCCCGGTGGGCTGCTGCTGACCCTGCCCGATGATGTCCTGCACCTGCTCGCGCACGGCATCCAGGGAGATGTTCAGCGATTCGAGGGCCTTGGCTGCGACGCCTTCGCCCTCGTGGATGAGACCGAGCAGGATGTGCTCGGTGCCGATGTAGTTGTGGTTGAGCATCTTGGCCTCTTCCTGGGCCAAGACGACGACGCGACGGGCGCGGTCGGTGAATCTCTCGAACATCTCACTCTCCTCCGGCGCCGAGCACGGGGCGGCGCCGATACAAAGAGAGTAACGACGCAGGCTGCTCAGTACTCCCGTGTTCGCTCGGGGCGTGACAGTCCGCTGAACGGGCTGGCAACGACCTGCGGATGTGCGGCAGATTGTGCGAGAACGTGCCCGATCCGGGCGGGGAGGATTCTGCATGCCGAACGACGACGACCCCACACAGCCGCTGCCGCCGGCCGACCGCATCCCGAACGGGGCGGACGGAGCCGGAGGGGCGGGAGCCGCAGGAACCGGAGCAGGGGGTGCCGGGAGCGCCGCCGCAGGCGGTGGTGCCGCGGGTGCTGCTGGCGCCGCGGCCGGCGGTGGTGCCGCCGATCCGGATGCGCCGACTCAGGCGTTCCGGCCCGGCGAGGTGGATGACGGGCTGCCGCCGACGGCGCAGCTGCCCGCCGCGGATCGCGCCTCGCTCGCCGACCCGGACGGCCCCGCCGTGGTCGCCCCGCACGTGCCGGTGTACGACGGTGCTCCGACCGAGCCGGTGACTCCGCCGCTCGGCACCCCGGTGGCGCCCGCGGCCGTGCCTGTGGCACCGGACGATGACGGCGGACGCGGCGGCAACCGGGTGTGGTGGATCGTCGGCGGTCTGCTCGTCGCGGCGATGATCGTGACCGTGCTGCTGTTGACGCAGGCGTTCGGCGGCCCCGCGCCGGTGGCGACGCCGAGCCCGAGCGCGCCGACGCCGAGCCAGGTCCCCACTCCGTCGCAGACCCCCGTGGAGGAGGAACCCGAGGACGAGGCGCCGGTCGAGGATGAGCCGGAAGAGCCCGCCCCCGCCCCGCCGCCCGCCGAGGAGCCCGCCCCGGCGCCGGAGCCGACGCAGCCGGACCCCGCGCCGTCGCAGCCGGTGGATCCGCCGCCCACAGATCCGACGCCGACGGAAGAGCCGCCGACCACCGAGGACGCCCCGACCACTCCCTGACGCGTCGCCGAGGGTGCCTCCATCCGACGTTTCACCACCGCATCCGCGCCCGATCCGTCGGATGGAGGCACGTTCGACGTCCGATCCCGCTCACGGGTCCGCCACGGACGTCGAGCGTGCCCGTTCGCAACGGAATCCGCCGCTTTCGCGCTCGTTTCTGTCGCGAACGGGCACGCTCGGCGGCTCCGCCTCCGTCGCGGCCGACACCGCCGCGCCTACAGTGCGAGCATGAGCACCACGTCGGGGATGGCCTCGAACGCCCGTTCGCGGGTTCCCGGTTTCGTGCTGTTCCTGCTCATGCTGGTCTACGGATGTGCGGCGATCGCTACCGCCTTCGGCGCCGGTTTGTCGATGTTCGTGGTCGACTCCTGCGGCGTCGCCACGGGTCGTTGCGCGAGCGACGCGATCGGAGCGCTCCTGCCGCTGACGCTCGGGTACGTCGCCGTCGTCTCCCTGCTCGTCTTCGTCGGCGTGGTCGTGAACCTGGCCCGCGGTCGGCGGACCATTTGGATCCCGCTGGTCGGGATGGTCCTGCTCGTCGTGGGACTCGTCGCGCAGAACATCGCCCTGTCGCTGTTGGTCGCGCCGAAAGGGTGATCCGGCGGGTACGCCGAACGTGCCTCGAACGGACGGATTCGGCGTCGCCGGGGGCGTGAAACGTCCGGAGAAGGCACGCTCGACGGTCCAGCGGACCTGATGCGCCGACCGCGACCGCTGCGGCGCCCGGGCCGGGCGTAGCATGCGAGCGTGAGCAACCTCGAGCGCGACCCGGCGGCGTTACTCCTCGAGTGCCCGGCACCGGACGGGTTCGAGCTGCTCGAGCCGCGGCTCGTGCCCCTCGGCGGACCGCGCGCGATGGAGGTACGTCGCACCCTGCCGCAGCGCCGCCGCAGTCTGATCGGCGCGTGGTGCTTCCTCGACCACTACGGTCCGGAACCGAAGCAGATGGTGGTGCCGCCGCATCCGCACACCGGCCTCGCCACCGTGAGCTGGTTGTTCGCGGGCGAGATCGAGCACCGCGACAGCACCGGCGCCCACGCCATGGTGCGTCCGGGCGAGCTGAACCTCATGACCGCGGGCCACGGCATCCAGCATTCGGAGGTGTCGACGGACCGGTCGGATGTGCTGCACGGCGCCCAGCTCTGGCTCGCCCTGCCCGAGGCTCAACGCGAGCATCCGCCCTTCTTCGAGCGGTTCATCCCCGAACCGGTCGAGGTCGACGACGCCACCGTGCACGTCTTCATCGGCGCGCTCGCCGGACGTGAGAGCACGGCCACCGTGTTCTCGCCGCTCGTCGGCGCGCAGATCGACCTGCCCGCCGGCGGGCGCGTGCGGCTCGCGGTCGATCCGGCGTTCGAGCACGGGGTGCTCGCGGACCGCGCGGCGGTGCGGATGAGCGGCCACGACGTGCCCGCCGACCACCTCGGGTACCTCCCGCCCGGCTCCGACGTGCTCGAGCTCGAAGCGGTCGACGGACCGGCGCGCATCGTGCTCATCGGTGGGGAGCCGTTCGGTGAGCGCATCGTGATGTGGTGGAACTTCGTCGGCCGCAGCCACGACGACGTCGTCGAGTCCCGCGCCCGCTGGCAGGCGGAGGTGATCGCCGGCGCCGCGGACGACGGCCGATTCGGCATCATCCGCGACTTCGACGGCCCGGCTCTGCCGGCCCCCGAGTTGCCGAACGTGCGGCTCGCGCCGCGCGGCTGACGCGCGTCGCGGTCAGCCCTTGACCGCACCGCCGAGGCCCGCCGAGCGCAGGAACACGCGCTGGAACACGAGGAACAGCGCGATCGGCACGAGCGTCGAGATGGCGAGCGCCGCGAGGAACACGTCGAGTTCGACCGACTGCTGGATCGCGGGCAGGCGCACCGAGAGCGGCTGCACCGCGGGATCCGGCAGCACGAGCAACGGCCACAGGTAGTCCTTGAGCGAGGCGACGATCGCGAACACCGACACCACACCGAGGATGGGCCGCGACATCGGCAGCACGATCGACCAGAACAGGCGCAGGGCGCTCGCCCCGTCGGTGCGGGCCGCTTCGAACACCTCGCGCGGCAGATTGTCGAAGAACCGCTTCACGAGCAGGATGTTGAACGCGTTCGCGGCGGCCGGCAGCCACACCGCCCAGTAGGTGTTGAGCAGACTTGCGTCCTCACCGAGCAGCGGCGGGCGCACGATCGTGAGGTACAGCGGCACGAGCAGCACGACCGCGGGGATGAACAGGGTCGCGAGCACCGCTCCTTCGACGATCCGCGCGTACCGCGGTCGCAGCACGGAGAGACCGAATCCGCCCGTCGTGGCGATGAACAACTGGAAGAACCACGACCCGAACGCGATCACGAGCGTGTTCACGAAGTACTGGTCGATGTGCACGTCGACCCAGGCCTGCTCGAGGTTCGCCCAGTCGATTCCGGTGGGGAAGAGCGCGAGCGGCTGCCGCAGGGTGTCCTGCGTCGGGGTGAGGGCCGCCTTCGCAAGCCACAGGATCGGCCCGAGCCCGGCGACCACGAGTCCGATCGACAGCACGAGGTGCACGAGCGTCATCGAGGCGCGCACGCCCGTCTTGCGCCGCTCCATGCTCGAGAGCAGACCGCGGTCCGCGGGGGTGTCGGATGCGCGCGCCATCAGCTGCTCCACTTCTCGGTGAGTCGGAAGTACAGGAACGAGAGCAGGGCGAGCGCGATCGCGAGCATCACGCTGAGTGCCGTCGCCTCGCCGTAGTCGCCGCCGAGGCTGTTCTGGAAGGCGTAGCGGTAGATGAGCAGCAGCACCGTGACGGTCGCGTTGTTCGGTCCACCTGCGGTGAAGAGGAACGGCTCGAGGAACACCTGCGCGGTCGCGAGCACCTGCAGGATGAGCATGACGAACAGCACCCCGCGCAACTGCGGGAGGGTCACGTGCCACACCTTGCGCCACACCCCGGCGCCGTCGACCTCGGCGGCGTCGTAGAGCTCCGGCGGCACGGCGAGCAGTGCGGCGAGATAGATGATCACGCTGCCGCCGGCCCCGGCCCACGTCGCCTCGAGCACGAGCGAGGGCATCGCCGTCTCGGAGGCCTGCAACCACGTCTGCGGCGGAACGCCGAACCAGCCCAGCACGGTGTTGAACAATCCGGTGGGGCTCGCGTCGTAGAACACCTTCCAGAGCAGCACCGCGACGACCGGCGGCACGACGACCGGCAGGTAGGCGAGGGCGCTGTAGACGCCCTTGCCACGCCGCACCTCGCTCATCAGCACGGCGAGCGCGAGCGGCAGCGGGAATCCGAACAGCAGCGCGAGCACCGCGAACCAGAGGGTGTTGAGCACGGCGGTGCCGAGCAGCGGGTCGGCGAGCACGTTGGCGAAGTTGTCGAGTCCGACCCACTCCCACGTGATGAGGTTCGTGCGCTGCAGGCTCATCACGACGGACTGGACGATGGGCGACCAGCTGAACAGTGCGAACACCACGATGGTGGGCGCGAGGAACAGCAGATTCGCGAGTCCCCCGCCGCTCAGCCAGGTCGCCGGCGATCGGCGTCTCCTCGCGCGCGGCGGCGCATCCGATGGGGGTGTGCGCGCGCTGTCGATGAGGACGGGCGCCTCGTCGATCGTCGTCATGGTGTGCCTTCCTCGCCGCGGGTGGGCGATGGCGACGGATGATGCGGGCCCGCCCGCAGCATCCGTCGCCTGTCGTCGTCAGTGCTATTCGCCGTCGAGGAGCGCTTGGGCGTCGGCGTCGGCCTTCTCGAGCAGCGCGTCGATGTCGGCGTCGGGGTCCGTCAGCACGGCCTGCACGATCGGGTCCAGCAGCGCGTAGATCTCCTGCGTGCTGCCCTTCGGTTCGCCGACGGGCAGCTGATCGAAGACGCCGTCGAAGAAACCGGACATCTGGTCGAGCGGCACGTTGATGTAGTCGGCGATCCACTCGCGTGACTGCTGGTAGGTCTCCTCGTCGAGCACGGGGAGCACCGGCGTACCGACGGCCTGGTCGCTCGCGACGAGCGCCTCGGCGTCACGGCGTGCGGCGTCCTCGTCGAGCAGCTTCTGCATGTAGTACCAGTCGATCCACTCGACCGCGGCCGCCTTCTCCTCCTCGGAGACGCTCGGGCTGATGACGGCGATGTCGCCGCCGCCGAGCGGACCTGCGTCTTCGCCCTCGAGCGGCAGCACCGTCAGTCCGTAGCTGTCGGGGTCGGCGGAGAAGTCGCGCACGAGAGCGGTGTAGACGTCGGAGCCGCTCGTGTACATGCCGATGTTGCCGGCCGCGAACTCCTGGTTGATGGTGCCCCAGTCGAGCAGGAAGTTGCTGCCCATCGACTCGTCCTCCCAGCGCAGCTGCTTGAGGAACTCGAGGGCGGCGACCGTGCCGGGGTTCGCGATCGTCGACGTGTACGTGCCGTCGCCGTTGTCCTCCTGGATGCGTCCGCCACGGGCGGCCGCCGCGGCCGCGAGCTGCCAGCCGCCGGTGTTGTTCGAGGTCATCTGGGCGTAACCGGCTTTGCCGGTGGCCTCGGCGATGGCGTCCGCCGCCTCGCGCACCTCATCCCAGGTCGTCGGCGGCGAATCGGGGTCGAGCCCCGCCTGCTCGAACAGGTCGCGGTTGTAGTGCAGGCCCATCGCGTACGCCTGCCGAGGGAAGCCGAAGATGTTGCCGTCGGCGTCCTGCACCTCGGCGAGGATCACCGGGTTGAACTTGTCGGCGTAGCCGAGCTCTTCGACCTCGGCCGTCACGTCCGTGAGCTGTCCGTTCTCGAGCAGCGTCTTCGAATCGGTGAACGGCACGGTGAACACGTCGGGAAGGCTCCCGCCGGCGAGCTGGGCGGCGAAGGTGGGGCCCTCCCACTCGTATTCGACGCCGACCACGTCGATGTCGGGGTTGTCCTTCTCGAACTGCTTCTCCTGCTCCTCGAACGCCTCGTAGGCCGCGGCGTCGGCGCCGGGCGGGAAGGTCGCGACGCGCAGCTCGAGCTTGCCGCTCTCGCCTCCGGCGCCGGTGGAGCACGCGGCGAGGCTCGCGACGGTGGCGACCGCGGCGAGGCTCGCGACGATCGTGCGGGGTGACTTCATCGTCTTGCCTTTCATCTCTGGTGGTTCTCCGGCGGCTAGTGCTGTGGTCGTAGCCACACCGTGGAGTCGGGGGGGAGCGCGCCGTCGTCGAGTTCGACGCTCGACAGCAGCACGGCCTCGTGCGCGGGCAGCGCGACGGGGGTCTCGGAGAGGTTCACGACGCACACGAGGCCGTCGCGGTCGAACGCGAGCACGTCGGGAGCGCTCGGTAGCCACGTCATCGCCTCGGTCGTCAGCGCGCGGCGCCGGATGCGGAGGGCGGCGCGGTAGAGCGACAGCATCGATCCGGGGTCGCGCTCCTGCGCCTCGACGGTGAGCGCCGCCCAGTCCGTCGGTTGCGGCAGCCAGGGCGTCCCGCCGAACCCGTACGGCGGTTCCGACCCGCTCCACGGCAGCGGCACGCGGCAGCCGTCACGGCCCGGGTCGATGCCGCCGGAGCGGTGGTGCATCGGATCCTGCAGCGCTTCGAGGGGCAGGTCCTCGACCTCGGGCAGACCGAGTTCGTCGCCCTGGTACACGTACAGGCTGCCCGGGAGAGCGGCGGCGAGGAGAGCCGCGGCGCGAGCGCGCCGGGTGCCCTTCTCGAGGTCGGTGGGGGTGCCGAAACGCTTCTTCGCGAACGCGAACGAGCTGTCGGCCCGGCCGTAGCGGGTCACCGGCCGGGTCACGTCGTGGTTGCCGAGCACCCACGTGCTCGGGGCGCCGACCGGCGCGTGGACGGCGAGCATGAGGTCGATCGACGAGCGCAGCTCGCCGGCCTGCCACGCCCGCGTCATGAAGTCGAAGTTGAACGCGGTGTGCAGTTCATCGGGCCGCAGGTAGAGGGCGAACCGGTCGGCATCCGGCAGCCACAGTTCGCCGACGAGCACGCGGGTGCCGTCGTACTCGTCGGCCACCCGGCGCCACCCGCGGTAGATCTCGTGCAGTTCGTCGCGGTCGGTGTTGGGATGCTCGCCGGGCGCGGGCAGCGCCGGCACCTCGGGCAGCGCCGGGTCTTTGACGAGCAACGCGGCGGAGTCGATGCGGATGCCGGCGACGCCGCGGTCGAACCAGAACCGCAGAACCTCCTCGTGCTCGCGCACGACATCCGGGTGGCTCCAATTGAGGTCGGGCTGCTGGGGGTCGAAGAGGTGCAGGTACCACTCCCCGGGGGTGCCGTCGGCGTTCGTCGTGCGGGTCCAGGTGGGGCCGGCGAAGTTGTTCGGCCAACGCGTGGGCGGCTCATCGCCGTTCTCGCCCTTTCCGGGGTGGAACCAGAACCGCTGCCGCTCGGGGCTGCCCGGCGGGGAGCCGAGCGCCTCCTGGAACCACCGGTGCTCGCTCGACACGTGATTGGGCACGACGTCGACGATCGTGCGGATACCGAGCGCGAGCGCGTCGGCGATGAGCGCCTCCGCCTCCTCGAGGTCGCCGAACTGCGGGTGGATGCCGCGGTAGTCGGCCACGTCGTACCCGCCGTCGGCGAGCGGGCTCGGATACCAGGGGGTGAACCAGAGCGCGTCGACGCCCAGCTCCTTCAGGTACGGCAGCCTCGAGCGCACCCCGGCGAGGTCACCGGTCCCATCGCCGTTCGCGTCCGCGAAGGACCGTACGTACACCTGGTAGATGACCGCGCGGCGCCACCACTGCGGATCGTCGGTCGGCGGTGCCACGGGTGCGTCGTGCGCCACGGCGGGGGCTGCGGCGGTAAGGACGGGTGCGTCCACAGGAGCTGCTCTCGGTCGGCGTCATCGACGGCACGGAAGGGGTGCTCGAAATGTAGCGATACCGACGAACTGATGCAAGAACTAAACTTTTGCGCGCAATATTGCAGTCGCTTGCGCCCGCTTACGCGTCAGGTGGCGCGTCCCGTGCTGCCGCGCACGACGAGTTCGGGCTCGAAGAGGTACTCCTCGGCGACGGCGGTTCCGCCCGCCAGCTGGGCGACGAGCAGCTCGATCAGCATCCGCCCCATCGGCTCGATCGGCTGCCGCACGGTTGTGAGGGGTGGGTCGATGCTGTTCATGAGCGCCGAGTCGTCGAACCCGACGACCGAGACGTCGTCCGGCACGTTCTTGCCGGCCCGACGGACCGCGCGGATCGCCCCGAGGGCCAGTGGGTCGGACGCGCAGATGATCCCAGTGGCTCCCCCGGCGATCAGGCGAGCCGCGCCCGCCTGACCCGCCTCGAGGTTGTAGTGGGTCGTGACGATGCGGGAGTCGGGCAGCGCGAGGCCGCTCTCCTTCGCCATCCGCTCCGCGGCCGCCCGCTTGCGCTGCGACGGAACGTGGTCGGCGGGACCGAGCAGCAGTCCGATCTCGCGGTGCCCGAGCTGCACGAGGTGCTTCCAGGCGAGTTCGACGGCGACGGCGTCATCGGTGGAGACGGTGGGGAACTGCAGGCCCGGCACCGGCGCATTGACGAGCACGGTGGGGATCTTGAGGTCGAAGAGGCGCGCGTAGTGGTCGTGCGGCGCCTCCCCTTGCGTGTACTGGCCGCCGACGAAGACCACACCCGACACCTGCTGCTGCAGGAGCAGGTCGACGTAGTCGGCCTCGGTGATCCCGCCGGCGCTCTGCGTGCACAGCACCGGCGTGTACCCGTGTTGCGCGAGCCCGCCCCCGACGAGTTCGCCGAACGCGGGGAAGATCGGATTGTGCAACTCGGGCAGGAAGAGCCCCACCAATCGGGCACGATCGCCGCGGAGCTTGCTCGGTCGCTCGTAGCCGAGCACGTCCAATGCCGTCAGCACGGCGTTGCGCGTCGCCTCCGATACCCCGGGTTTCGCGTTGAGCACGCGACTGACCGTGGCTTCGCTTACTCCGACCTGACGTGCGACGTCAGCCAACCGCCTCGACATGACGCAACTCTACGCAAGAACTTGCAAAGCGGTCCCGACCATCGCGCCCAGCCGGGCCGACACGCACCGAGGAGGCCGATCGACGGCTGGACCCACCCGCCTCTTGACCTTACTTAAGTTACTTACGAAAATGAACCGGGGGCACTGCCGCCCCATGGACTTCGAGAGGCATACGTCATGACCCACCGCTCACTCGACGGAGAGTGGAAGCTCACCGCCGTCTCCGGACAGGCCCCCGACGACCTGCGGGGGGTGGCGATCCCCGCGGTGGTGCCCGGATGCGCGCACACCGACCTGCTGCGCGCCGGCCTCATCGACGCGCCGTTCGACGGCGACAACGAGGCGGCCCAGCAGTGGATCGGCAGTACGGTCTGGCGCTACGAGCGCACCTTCGACTGGACGCCCGACGAGCATGAGCGCCACGACCTCGTCGCCGAAGGGCTCGACACCCTCGCGACGGTGATCGTGAACGGCACGGTCGTCGCGCAGACGCGCAACCAGCACCGCTCCTACCGCCTCCCGATCGGCCACCTGCTCGTCGCCGGTGAGAACACGATCGCCGTCGAGTTCGAGGCACCGGTCGACGCCGCCGAGCGGCTCGAGGCCGAGAACGGCGGGCCACTTCCCCGCGTCAACCACCACCCCTACAACGCGCTGCGCAAGAACGCGTCGAACTTCGGCTGGGACTGGGGCATCGACGTCGCGACGAGCGGCATCTGGCGCCCCATCGGCATCGAGTCGTGGAGCCGCGTGCGCATCGACTCGGTGCGCCCGCTCGTCGACGTGGCGGGCACGACCGGTGTGCTGCGCACGCACGTCGCTCTGCAGCAGCACGGCGTGCCGCACGACGTGCCGGTGACCGTGGCGGTGTCGCGCGCCGGGTCGACCGTCACCGCGAGCGGCGTCGTGCGCCACGACGGCGAGATCGTCGCGGTCGTGCCCGACGTCGAGCTGTGGTGGCCCCTCGGCCACGGCGAACAACCGCTGTACGAGGTGACCGTGACGGCCGGGGACTCCCGCTGGGAGGGCCGGGTCGGCTTCCGTACCCTCGAACTCGACACCCGTCCCGACGAGCACGGGCACCGCTTCGTGCTGCGCGTCAACGGCGAACCGGTGTGGATCCGCGGCGCCAACTGGATCCCCGATCACGCGTTCCTCACCGAGATGACGCCCGAACGCTACTCGCGGCGCATCGACGACGCGATCGACGCCAACATGAACCTGTTGCGGGTCTGGGGTGGCGGCATCTACGAGTCGGAGGACTTCTACCGCCTGTGCGACGAACGCGGCGTGCTGGTCTGGCAGGACTTCCTGCTCGCGTGCGCCGCCTACGCCGAGGAGGAGTGGCTCTCCACCGAGATCGAGGCGGAGGCACGCGAGGCGGTGACCCGGCTCTCGCCGCACGCGTCGCTCGTGATCTGGAACGGCAACAACGAGAACATCGTCGCCTACGCCGACTGGGGCTGGCGCGACGATCTCAAGGGCCGCACGTGGGGCGACGGGTACTACCGCCGCATCTTCCCGGGCATCCTGGCCGAGCTCGACCCGACCCGCCCGTACACGCCCGGCAGCCCGTTCTCGTTCGACGACTACCTGCGCCCGAACGAGGACGCCGACGGCACCGTGCACATCTGGGACGTGTGGAACCAGAAGGACTACACCGCCTATCGCGAATGGCGTCCGCGTTTCGTGGCGGAGTTCGGGTTCCAGGGCCCTCCGGCCTGGACGACCCTCACCGACGTCGTGCACGACGAGCCGCTCGACCCGTACGGGCACCAGATGCTCGTGCACCAGAAGGCGCACGAAGGCAACCTCAAGCTCGCGCGCGGCATGGCGGGTCACCTGCCCGAGCCGGCCACGATCGACGACTGGCACTTCGCGACGCAGCTCAACCAGGCGCACGCCATCCGGTTCGGCATCGAGTACTTCCGCTCGCTCACCCCGTACAACACCGGCTGCATCGTCTGGCAGCTCAACGACGACTGGCCGGTCGTGTCGTGGGCGGCGGTCGACTTCGAGGAGCGGCGTAAGCCGCTGTGGTTCGCGCTCCGCGAGGCGTACCGCCCGCGCCTCGTCACCGTGCAGCCGAGCGAGCAGGGACCGACGCTCGTGCTCGTGAACGACACCGCCGAGCCGTGGACGGGCGAGATCGTGTTCGAGCGCGTCGGCTTCGGAGGCGAGCGGATGGCCGAGGCCGCGCTGCCCGCCGAGGTCGGTGCCCGCTCGACCCTCGTCGTCGCGATCCCCGCCGACCTGGCGACGGCCGGCGACGCGGGCACGGAGGTGCTCGTCGCGACCGCGCCGGACTTCGGCCGGGCGATCCACGACTTCGCCGAGGTGATCGACCAGCGGCTCGACGCGGACCCGTTCGAGACGCGCGTCGAGCCGACGGCGACGGGGGCGCGCCTGACGGTGACCGCCCGCTCGTACGTGCGCGACATCGTCGTGCTCGCCGACCGGGCCCACCGCTCGGCATCGGTCGACGCGTCGCTCGTGTCGCTGCTGCCGGGCGAGAGCGCGGTGTTCGAGCTCACCGCCGACGGTCCGCTCGAGGCGGATGCGGTGACCTCGCCGCTCGTGCTCCGCCACGCGGGCCGGCTGGGCGCGTCGCAAACGGCGCGGGACGAGCAGAGCCTCGCCGACGCATCGGTCTGAGCGGATGTCCGTGAACGCGCAAGATGCCCGGGAACTCCGATGGGGCGGCGATCGCATCGCCCTGTCGTTCCTCGTCGACCCCGGCGCCGCCGTGTCTCTCATCACGGTGGCCGACGCCGCGGGCGGCGCCGCCCGTCTCGAACCGACGGACCGCCGGGCGGACCCGCACCGCGATCAACCGCTCGTCGAGGTGTCGGCGCACGGACACGGCCGCTTCCCCGGCGGTTACCGGCACGTCGACACGGTGATCGGACGGCGGCTGCGCTACCTCGACCACCACGATCGCGAGGTCGACGGCGGCCGCGAGTTGCGCATCCGGCAGACCGACGCCGACACGAGCCTCGTCGCGACGAGCGTGTTCCGTGTCGCCGAGGGTGTACCGGCCGTGCGGGCCTGGACCGAGATCGAGTGCGACACTCCGCTCGTGCTCGACTTCGTCTCGAGCCTCGCGACCGGGGCCGTCTACGACGCGACCGGACGCGGCATCGACGGGCTCGACCTGCTGTCGGCCGCGAGCGACTGGGTGGCCGAGAGCCGCTGGGAGCGCCGGCCGCTGCGGCGCATCGGACTCGCGCGCATCGACCGAGAGTTGCAGCACCACCCGCCGCGCAGCCGATACGTGATCGGCTCGCGCGGGGCCTGGTCGACCGGTGAGGCGCTGCCGACGGGCGTGCTCCTGCCCACCGACGGCGACCGCGACGCGCTGTGCAGCGCGTGGCAGGTCGAGCACAACGGACCCTGGTTGTACGAACTGGGCGAGACGCGGTCCGGGGCGTACCTGCTGCTCGCGGGCCCGACCGACCAGGAGCATCAGTGGTCGCATCGACTGCTTCCGGGCGAGCCCTTCGTCTCCGTGCCCGTGTCGCTCGCGGTCGGCCGCGGCGGAGCCGACGGCGCGCTGGCCGCCCTCACCGCCCAGCGCCGCGCCATCCGCCGGCACCGGCCCGTCGACGACACCCTGCCGGTCGTGTTCAACGACTACATGAACACGCTCATGGGCGACCCCACGCGCGACAAGCTGCTGCCGCTCATCGACGCGGCCGCCGAGGCCGGTGCCGATGCGTTCTGCATCGACGCCGGGTGGTACGCCGAGGGCACCTGGTGGGACTCGGTCGGGGCGTGGGAGCCGGCGGCGAGCCGCTTCCCGCACGGCATCCGCGAAGTGATCGACCGCATCCGGGAGCACGGGATGGTCGCCGGGCTCTGGCTCGAGCCGGAGGTGGTCGGGGTGCGCTCGCCGCTCGCCCGTTCGCTGCCCGACTCCGCCTTCTTCTCGCGGGACGGCGTGCGCGTCGCGGAGCACGGCCGGCACCTGCTCGACCTGCGCGACCCGGCCGCACGCGCCCACGTCGACGCGGTCGTCGACCGCCTCGTGGGCGAGTACGGCATCGCGTTCATCAAGCTCGACCACAACACGATGCCCGGACCGGGATCCGACGCGCACGGCCTCTCGGCCGGCGCCGGGCTGCTCGGGCACTCCCGCGCGCTGCTCGACTGGATCGACGACGTGCAGGCGCGGCACCCGCAGCTGCTCATCGAGAACTGCTCGTCGGGCGCGATGCGGATGGACTACGCGATGCTCTCGCGGCTGCACCTCCAGTCGACCTCCGACCAGCAGGACCCGGTGATGTACGCGCCCATCGCGGCGGCCGCGCCGGCGTCGATCCTGCCGGAACAGGCGGGTCATTGGGCGTACCCGAACGAGCGGATGGACGACGAGCTGTTCACCCTCTCCCTCGTGAACGGCATGCTCGGCCGGATGTACCTGTCCGGCTACCTCAACCGCATGGCACCCGCACGTCGCGCCCTTGTCGCCGAGGCGGTGGCCGCGCACAAGGCGCTCCTGCCCGCCCTGACCCGCTCGACGGCGCTGTGGCCGCTGGGGCTGCCGGACTGGGAGGCGCCGTGGGTGGCGCTCGCCCTCGGGGCCGACGACGCGGTGCACCTCTCGGTGTGGCGCCGGCCCGGGGCGGAGCCCGAGGTGGCGCTGCCGTTCCCGACGCTGCGCGGCCGCGGACTCGCCGTGGAGCCGTACTTCCCGGCCCAGCCGAACGGCTGGCAGTGGCGATGGGACCCCGACGCGGGTGTGCTCACCGTCCACACGACGGTCGAGGCCCCGAGCGCGCGCGTACTGCGGCTGCGCGAGGCCTGAACGGCGGTCGCCCGGCGACCGCCGCTCACGCCGCGGCGGTGGCCGTCGTCGTCGAGCCCGCCTGCACCCATTCGCCGCGGTGATGGTCGTAGCAGACGGAGTTGTCGAGGGCCGAGCGGTCGAAGGTCGTCTCCGACGACACGACCTTGCCCGGGCGTTCCGGGTCGGGAGCGGCGAGGGCGAGCAGCTTCGTGTAGTCGTGGTGGGGGTCGAGGATGACCGCGTCGGCCGGTCCACGCTCGACGACGCGTCCCCGGTAGAGCACGAGGATCTCGTCGGAGAAGTGCCGCGCCGTGGCGAGGTCGTGGGTGATGTAGAGCACGGCGAGGTTGTCCTCGCGCTGCAGCCGTCCCATGAGGTTGAGCACCCCGAGGCGGATCGACACGTCGAGCATCGACACCGGTTCGTCGGCGATGAGCACTTGCGCGCCGGGGGCGAGCGCCCGCGCGATGGCCACGCGCTGGCGCTGCCCGCCCGACAACTCGTGCGGGCGCCGGGCGGCGAACTCCCCGGCGGGCGTGAGGTTCACCCGCTCGAGCATCTCGAGCACGCGCTGGTTCGTCTCCCGGGCGCCGCGCGTGCGCTGGTGCAGCAGTAGCGGCCGCGCGATGTGGTGCTCGATGGAGTGGAAGGGGTTCAACGAGGCGAAGGGATCCTGGAAGACCATCTGCACGTGCCGGCGGTAGAGGGAACCCATCACCGGCGTGCGGTCGTCGAGTCGCACGTCGATGTGCCCCGACGAGGGCTTCTCGAGCTTCGCCAGCATCCGCGCGATCGTCGACTTGCCCGACCCGGACTCCCCCACCAGTGCGACCGTGCGCCCGGGCAGCAGGTCGAACGAGACGCGGTCGACGGCCCGGAACGGCGTCCGCCGCAGGCCCTTCCGCAGGCTGAAGTCCTTGGTCAGGTCACGCACCTCGACGCTCGTCATCGCGCCTCCTCCTCGTCGACGCCCGAGCGGATGAATGCCCCGCGTGCGCCGCTCAGGCTGGGGAAGGACCCCAGCAGCTTCTTCGTGTAGTCGTGCGTCGGCGCGCGGTAGATCTGGTCGCTCGGAGCGAGCTCGACGATCTCACCCGCGAGCATGACCGCGATGCGGTCGCTGATCTCGAGCAGCAGTGGCAGGTCGTGCGTGATGAAGATCACGGCGAACGACAGCTCGTCCTTGAGCCGCACGATCTCGCGCAGGATGTCGCGCTGCACGACGACGTCGAGCGCGGTCGTCGGCTCGTCCATCACCATGAGCTGCGGCTCGAGCAGCATCGCCATCGCGATCATGACGCGCTGGCGCATCCCGCCCGAGAGCTCGTGGGGATACGACCGCATCCGCGCCGGGTCGACTCCGACGCGACGCAGCACATCCTCCGACCGCTGCCGGCGCTCGGCCCGGGACATGCCGGGGCGGTGGGTGCGCAGGGTGTCGTCGAGCTGGGCCTTCACCGTGGTCACCGGGTTGAGCGCGTTCATCGCCCCCTGGAACACCATCGACAGCTTGTCCCAGCGGAACCGGCGCAGCTCGTCGTTCTCGAGCGCGAGCACGTCGATGTCGTCACCCGAGCGGTCGTGGAACGTGATCGATCCCTCGGCGATGCGCGCCGGCGGGCGGTGGAGGCGGTTGATCGCGTAGGCGAGCGTCGTCTTCCCGCACCCCGACTCGCCCGCGAGCCCCAGGATCTCTCCGGGTGCGAGGGTGAGCGACGCGTTCTTGACGGCCGTGACGGGTCGCTCGACCTCGTAGACGACGGAGAGGTTCTCGACGGTGAGTACCGCCGGGCGTCGGCTGCCTCCGCCGCGGGTGTCGGAGACGGGAGGGGTGGTGAGGGTCGTCATCGCACGGCCTTCCTGCGCTCGAGGCGGAGTGCCTGGCGGGCACGCTTGCGGTGCAGGCGCACGTTCTTGAGCTTGGGGTTGATGATCTCGTCGATCGAGAAGTTGATGAGCGACAGGCCCATGCCGAACAAGGCGATGATGAGCCCGGGAGGACCGAACCACCACCACGCCCCGAGCGGCAGCGCGAAACCGTTCTGGGCGTAGAAGAGCATCGTGCCGAGGGTCGACGAGTTCGACGCGCCGAGGCCGATGAACGACAACCCGGCCTCGCCGAGGATCGCCGCGATGACCGCGAACACGAACTGCGACGCGAGCACCGGCAGCAGGTTCGGCAGGATCTCGACGGTGATCACGCGCCACGGCTTCTCGCCGGCGACCCGCGCCGCCGCGACGTAGTCGCGATTGCGGATCGACAGCGTCTGCGCCCGCAGCACGCGAGCGGACGCGGCCCATCCCGTGACGGCCAGCACGACCGCGATCGTCCAGAGTCCGCGCGACTCGCGGGGCACGAAACCGGAGATCACGATCACGAGCGGCAAGCCCGGGATGACGAGGAACACGTTCGACAGCAGCGAGAACGCCTCGTCGGCGAAGCCGCCGAGGTACGCGCCGAGGATGCCGAACACGGCCGACAGCGCCGTGGCGAGCACGCCGACGATGAGTCCGATGATGAGCGAGCCGCGGGTGGCGTGGGCGAGTTGGGCGAGCACGTCCTGCCCGGTCTGGGTGGTTCCGAGCGGATGCTCCCCGGTCGGCCCGGTGAGCCCCGCGTCGCGGATGGCGTTCGGGTCACCCACGAGGAACGGCCCGATGATGCCGAACAGCGCGATCGCGCCGACGATGATGAGTCCGAGCGCGAGCCACGGCGTCATGGTGGGCACGAGGAGGCGCCACGAGGAGCGCGGGGGCGTGCCGCCGCGGCGAGCGTTCTCGGCCGCGAGCACGTCGGCGTCGTCGGCGGCGGTCGGCTGGGTGGTGGGGCTGACGTTGGTCATGGTGTCTCCCGCCTAGCTGCGCGCACGGGTGCGCGGGTCGATGAGGCCGTAGAGCAGGTCGACGATGAGGTTCGCGCCGAGCACCGCCAGGGTGATGAACAGGAACAACCCCTGCATGAGCGCGTAGTCGTTGTTGGTGACCGCGGTGAGCATCTTCGATCCGATACCGGGGTACGAGAACACCTGCTCGGTGATGATCGATCCCGACACCACGAACCCGAGCGAGATCGCGAATCCGGCCACGCTCGGCAGCACCGCGTTGCGGGCGGCATAGGCGCGCAGGATGCGTGCGTTCGAGAGCCCCTTCGCCTGCGCCGTCAGGATGTAGTCCTCCGACAGCGTCGAGACCATCATGTTGCGCATCCCGAGCAGCCAGCCGCCGACCGAGGCGAGCACGATCGTGAGCGCGGGCAGGAAGCCGTACTGGATGGTCGAGGAGATGAACTCGGGGCTGAACGCCGGGTCGAGCACCACGTCGTAGCCGCCCTGCGAGGGGAACAGCTTCATCGTCGTCGCGAAGACGTAGACGAGGATGAGCGCGAGCCAGAAGTACGGCACCGCGGCGAGCAGGGTGGTCGAGGGCACGAGGGAGTCGACCCACGTTCCGGGCTTCCAGCCCACGAAGGCCCCGAGCGCGACGCCGAGTACCGCGGCGATGATCGTCGCGATGCCGACGAGGGCGATCGTCCAGGGCAGCGAGGTCGCGATGACCTCGGACACCGGCGCCGGGAAGTAGCTCACCGAGAGTCCGAGGTCACCGCGGAACACGTTGACCAGGTAGTTGCCGTACTGAGACAGCAGCGGTTCCGAGGAGTCGCCGCCCAGGAGGAGCTCGTAGGCCTTCCGGGTCTCGGAGGTCACCACGCCGCCGCGCTGTTGCAGCTTGGCGAGCAGGATGTCGACCGGATTGCCGGGCAGCATGCGCGGGATCAGGAAGTTGAGGGTCAGTGCGGCCCACAGTGCCACGAGGTAGAACCCCAGCTTGCGTACGAAGTAGTTCACGTCGTCCGATCCCCCACCGTCTCGAGCTCCTCCATCACGTTCCCGCCCCTCAGTCGCTCTTCGGGGTGAGCCGCTTGTAGATCTCGGCGTTGTCGGGCGACGCCCACACGGCCGGGAATGCGTAGAGGTCGTCGAGCGTCGGCCACCCCTCGAACTTCTGGGCGTTGAACTCGCTCGTGGTGCCCCCGGTCATGATCGGGATGTACGGCATGTTCTCGACGATGGCCGCCTGGATGATGTCGAACTGCGTCTGGCGCGCGGCGTCGTCGTCGGGGTTCGTCGCGGCCAGTGCCTCGACGGCCGCGTCGACCGCCGGGTCGCTGAACCGGGCGATGTTCATCGGCGCGGACTCTCCGACGGCGGCGGTGTTCTTCGTCGTGAAGTAGTTGTTGTACAGGTAGAAGGGGTCGGCCGCCGCGCCCTGACCGAGCGAGTCGATCGCGAGCTGGAAGTTGCCGCGACCCTTCTTGTCGGTCCACTCGTTCCAGGATGACTGGGCGGCGCTGACCTCGATGCCGGCCGCCTTCAGCTGCTGCGCGAGGGTGTCGATCGCGGTGATGTAGTCCGTCCATCCGGTGACGACCTCGACGGTGAGCGACAGCGGCTGCCCGTCCTTCTCGTAGATGCCCTCGGAGTTCTTCGCCCATCCGGCTCCCTCGAGGATCTCCGCGGCCTTGTCGGGGTCGGCCTTCATGGGCGCGACCGGCTCGGCCACCTGGTCGGAGATGGCGTCGGCCTGCGAGGTGGTGAGGGCGAAGGTCGGCGACACCTCGCTCGCGGTGTTCTGGAAGGCGAGCGAGTTCATCTGGTCGCGGTCCATCGCGTAGTAGATCGCGTGGCGCACGGCCGGGTCGGTCTGCGGACCGGTGCAGCCGAGCTCGACGCTCGAGCAGGTGTGCAGCACCATCTGATTGAGCGGCACGGTGATCGCCTCGTAGCCGGGGTAGTTCTTCGACACGTTGGCGATGTCGGGCACGGGACCGGTCTGCCAGTCGATCGTGCCCGCGGCGAGCGCGTCCGCTCCGGCCGTGTTGCCCGAGAGCGAGACGTAGCGGAGCGCCTTCACGGCCGGCTCGCCGTCCCAGTAGTCGGGGTTCGCCTTGAGGGTGTAGGCCTGCGGCTTGAAGTTGTCGAGGGTGAACGGGCCGGTCCCGACCGGCTCCGAGATGACGTCGGTGGTCGGGTCGATCTCCGACCAGATGTGCTCGGGCACGATCGGCGTGCGGCTCAGTACGGAGGGGCCGGTGGTGAACGCCGAGTGGTCCCACGTGAAGGTGACGTGCGTCTCGTCGGTCGCGGTGATCGTGCCGTCGAATCCGCCGGTGTTGATCGACGGGGTGTCGAGGATCATCTGGAAGGTGAAGACGACGTCGTCGGCCGTGAACGGCTCGCCGTCCGACCAGGTGACGTCCTCGCGCAGGGTGACGTCGAGCTGCGTGCCGTCTTCGTTCCAGGTGTACTCGGTGCCGAGCAGCGGCACGGGCTCTTCGGCGTTGATGTTCGTGATGAAGAACAGGCCTTCGAAGATCGTGCCGATGCCGCCGATCTGCGACGGCGAATAGGGGTTGAAGTTGATCTGGTAGTCGCCGGACTGGCCGGTGTAGGCGACCAGAGTGTCGGCGGAGGTGGAGCCGCCGCTCGAGCCGGCCGCGCAGCCGGCGAGGGCGGTGACCGCGGCGAGCGCTGCCGCCGCGACCGAGAGACGCCGCCGCGTGGAACGGCGGCGGGTGTTCGCTGTGAGGATCATCGTTGGTCCTTTCTGGGCCCGCCTCCTCGGGGGAGGGCGGCGGGACGGGAGAGGCGACGACGGAGGACGTCGTCGTCGACGCCCATTCTTACGCTGCTAAATTTAGTAGGTCAAGTAGTTGGCGAAACACGTCGTCATGACCCCATCGGGGACAACGATCCCAGGTCGCTCGGACGGCGACGACGGAGCCGGACGCCGGCGGGCCCGGCGCCGGGACGGGTCAGGCGGGCGGTGCGGTCGTGCCGCGCTCGACGACGACCGCGCTCGGCGCGTGCACGACGGTGCCGCGCTCCCCGCGGATCGCGTCGACGAGCCCGCGCGCCGCGGCGGCGCCGACGGTGCGCACATCCCGCTGCATGACCGACAGCGGCGGATCGCTCAACTGGCACAGCACGGAGTCGTCCCAGGCGAGCAGCGACAGGTCGTGCGGCACGCGGAGGCCGTCGGCCTTCGCCGCCTCGAGTCCGGCGGTCGCGGTGAGGGCGTTGTCGTAGATGATCGCCGTGGGTGCGAATCCGGCGAGCAGCGCGCGGGTTCCGTCGGCGCCCGACGCGACGCTGTAGTCGCCTTCGATGCTCTCGCCCGTGACGCCGTACCTCGCGACCGCCGCGTCGAACGCGGTGGAGCGCGCGATCGTGTGCAGCAGCCCACCGGGACCGGCGACACGGCCGATCCGTCGGTGACCGAGACCGACGAGGAACGCGACCGCATCCTCGACCGCTCGCGCGTTGTCGACGTCGACGCTCGGCAGAGGCCACGACGGGTCGCCGCCCAGCAGGATCGCGGGCAGCTCGAGCTCGCTCAACAGAGCCACGCGCGGGTCGTCCTCGACGAAGTCGGCCACGACGACGCCGGCCACCTCGCGGGTGCGGGACCAGCGTCGGTAGTCGACCGTCTCCTCCGCCGGGTCGTCGATGACACGCAACAGCACGGCGCCGTCGAGCGGCAGGAGCACGTCCTCCATGCCGAGCACGAGGTCGGTGTAGAACGGCTCGACTCCCCCGGCTCCGGGGGTGCGACGGGCCACGACAGCGACGACGAGGTCGCCGCGGTGCGATGATTCGTCGTGAGCGGTCGGGTGCGGCACTCTGGCAGTATCGCGCACAGGACGCACGGTCCGGGTGCCGGGCCGGCACGCGGCACGGGATGGACCCGCGCGGAAGGACGACGGATGGCGCAGGGCAGAGCGACCCTCACGGGCGCGACCAGCCGCGGGATCGTGCTCGACCTCATCCGCTCCCGGGGCCCCATCAGCCGGGTGCAACTCGCGACCGCGACGGGCTTCACCCAGGCGACCATCTCGCACGTGGTCCGCAGTCTCGCGAGCGACGGCCTCGTGGTGGAATCCGGCGAACGCGAATACACAGGCGGTAAGCCGCGCGTGATGCTCACGCTCGCCCCGCGCGCCCGTTTCGCGGTCGGCGTGCAGCTCGGCGCCGACTCCACCACCTACGTCGTGACCGATCTGACGGGCACCGTCGTCGGCCGGTTGCGCACCCGAGGCGTCCGCACCGGGGAGCCCGCGGAGAGCATCCTCGCCATCGCCGCCCGCATCGACCGCCTGCTCGCCGCTCTCGACGTGGATCCTTCGCTCGTGCTCGGCATCGGGGTGGCCACGCCCGGTCCGCTCGATGTGGAACGCGGGTGCATCCTGCGGTCGCCGACGATGCCCGCCTGGGTGGGATTCCCGTTGCGCGAGCGGCTCGCCGCGGCGACGGGCTTGAGCGTCTCGCTCGACAACGATGCGACGGCCGCCGGCGTCGGCGAGTTCTGGGGAGGCGACGGCGCATCCTCGGTGGCGCACTGCACCGTCTTCATGGGCGCCGGCATCGGCGCCGGCATCATCGTGGGCGGCTCGGTGTACCGCGGCTCGAGCTCGAACGCCGGCGAGATCGGACAGTTGCGCGCCCTGCGGTCGGAACCGGGCGCCACGATCGAGAGTGTCGCCGCACCCGCGGCGGTCGCCGCCGCCGCCCGCCGCGCGATCGCCGCCGGCCGCGCCACCTCGATGGTGCTCGGCGAAGGCGACGCCTTCGCGGACTTCGACGTCGTCGCGGCGAGCGCCACCCGTGGCGATCCGCTGGCGCTCGAACTGATCGCCGAGTCCGCGGAGCACATCGGCGACGCGGTGGTGACCCTCGCGGACATCCTCGACCTCGACTCGGTCGTGCTCGCCGGACCGTCGTTCTCGATCGCCGGTCCCCTGTACCTCCGGGCCGTGCAGCGCCGGGTCGATGCGGAGTTCTTCGCGCGGGAGCTGCACGGGGTGCGGGTGCAGCTCTCGCATCACGTCGTGGACGCCGCGGCCGTCGGAGCGGCGACGCTCGTGCTGCAGCAACAGCTGTCCCCGCGCCGTTTCGGCATCGGCGCGTTCGCCGCCGCTCCCTGAGTTCGACGGGGTCGGCGTCGGCATCCATGGACGCCGGCGCGAACGCTCGCTAGCGTCGATCGGATGGACGACGACGCCTTCCTCGCCTCCGTGGCCGCGAGCCTCGCCGGCCTCGACGGGGTGCGCGCGGTCGCGCTCGGCGGGCCTCGTGCACAGGGCACCGCGCGGCCCGACAGCGACTGGGACTTCGCGGTGTACGACCGCGGCTCCTTCGATCCGCAGCAGCTCCGCGACCTCGGGTGGCCGGGCGAGGTGTCGGAGATCGGCGGCTGGGGCGGCGGGGTCTTCAACGGCGGGGCGTGGCTCACGATCGGCGACCGGAGTGTCGACGTGCACTACCGCGACCTCGCGACGGTCGAGCACGAGATCGCGCAGGCGGAGGCCGGGCGCGTGCACATCGAGCCGCTCCTGTTCCATCTGGCGGGCATCCCGACCTACCTGCTGCTCGCCGAACTGGCGGTGAACCGCGTGCTGCACGGAGAACTGCCCCGTCCCGGGTATCCGGAGGCGCTCCGCCGCGCCGCGCCGCGGGAGTGGTGGGGCCGCGCCGACGCGCTCTTCGGCTACGCCCGGGCGGGGTTCGCTGCACACGGCCGACTCGCCCAGACGCTCGGCATGACCGCCCAGGCGACCACGTGCGCGGCTCACGCGGTGATGGCCGCCCACGGCGAGTGGGTGACCAACGAGAAGACGCTGCTCGAGCGCGCGGGCCTGCGCGACGCCGTGGACGAACGGATGCGCGACACGGCCGACCCGGTCGCGCTCGTCGACGACATCCGCTCGCTCTGCGCCGCCGCGGTCGAAGCGAGCTGATGACGGCGGTTTCCCGTCAGTAGACGCCCTTTCGGCGCGCCCGTAAGGGCATCTACTGACGGAAAACGGAGCTACGGATGGCCCGGGACGGCTCAGTCGCGCGCGGCGAGCTTGGCGCGTTCTTCTTCCTCGATGCGCGTGTAGGCGGCGCGCTCGCTGCGGTCGGCGCGGAGGATGGAGCGCATCGCGAGCCAGAAGATGCCGCCGATGAGGATGGTCGGGGTCACCGAGAAGAGCGCGTTGGCCCAGAAGTCGTCAGGCACCCCGCGAGTGTACCTTCCCGCCCTGAGCGTCGTCACGCCCCGGTGGACAGCGGGCCGGGGCGTGACGCTCAGCCTGGTGTGCGGAGAAGCGCGGGATCAGCCCTTGGCGATCATGCCGAACAGACCGGACAGCACGAGCCACAGGCCGGCGCCGCCGACCACCACCCAGAGCACGATGCGGGTCGTCGACGGCTTGTTGGGGTCGCGGTCCTCGGGTCCGAAGTTGGTCATCTCAGCCTCACTTCACCAGCGGGAACAGGATGGTCTCGCGGATGCCGAGACCGGTGATCGCCATGAGCAGCCGGTCGATGCCCATGCCCATGCCGCCCGACGGGGGCATGCCGTGCTCGAGCGCACGCAGGAACTCCTCGTCGAGACGCATCGCTTCGACGTCGCCGCGCGCGCCCTGCTTGGCCTGCTCGACGAAGCGCTCGCGCTGGATGACCGGATCGACGAGTTCCGAGTAGCCGGTCGCGAGTTCGAACCCGCGCACGTACAGGTCCCACTTCTCGACCACGCCGGCCTTCGAGCGGTGCTCCCGCACGAGCGGTGAGGTGTCGACGGGGAAGTCCATCACGAAGGTCGGACGCTCGAGGCGCGCCTTCACGAAGTGCTCCCACAGCTCCTCGACGAGCTTGCCGTGAGTGGCGAGCTTGACCTCGACCCCCACCTTCTCGGCGAGCGCCTCGAGCTCGGCGACACCGGACTCCGGGGTGATCTCCACGCCGGCGGCCTCGGAGAGCGACTCGTACATCGGCAGCCGCTCCCACTCGCCGCCGAGGTCGAACTCGGTGCCGTCGGCCCAGGTGACGGTGGTCGACCCGGCGACGGCGACGGCCGCGTTCTGGATGAGCTCTTGCGTGAGGTCGGCGATCTGGTTGTAGTCGCCGTACGCCTGGTACGCCTCGAGCATCGCGAATTCGGGGCTGTGCGTGGAGTCGGCACCCTCGTTGCGGAAGTTGCGGTTGATCTCGAACACGCGGTCGAGCCCGCCGACGACGGCCCGCTTGAGGAACAGCTCGGGCGCGATCCGCAGGTACAGCTCGGTGTCGAACGCGTTCGAGTGCGTCACGAACGGACGCGCCGCCGCGCCCCCGTGGATGGTCTGCAGCATCGGGGTCTCGACCTCGAGGTACCCGTGGCTCGCGAAGGTGGCGCGCAGGCTCGCGTTCGCGGCGGCCCGGGCGCGCACGACGTGGCGTGCCTGCTCGCGCGAGATGAGGTCGAGGTAACGCTGGCGCACCCGCGTCTCCTCGCTCAACTCGGTGTGCAGGTTCGGCAGGGGCAGGATCGCCTTCGCCGCGATCCGCCACTCGTCGGCCATCACGCTCAACTCGCCGCGGCGGCTCGAGATGACTTCGCCGGCGATGAAGAGGTGGTCGCCGAGGTCGACGAGCTCCTTCCACCGGTCGAGCGACTCCTCGCCGACCTCGGCGAGCGAGATCATGGCCTGGATGCGCGAGCCGTCACCGGCCTGCAGCGCGGCGAAGCACAGCTTGCCGGTGTTGCGCAGGTGCACGACCCGCCCGGCGAGCGCGACACGCTCCCCCGTCTTCGCATCCGGCTCGAGGTCACCGAAGCGGGCACGGACGGCACCGATGGTGTCGGTGATCGGCAACGAGACCGGGTACGCGTCGACACCCTCGCTCAGCATCCGCTCGCGCTTGGCGAGCCGGACCGCCTTCTGCTCCGAGATCTCGGTCTCGGTCAGTTCGGTCGGGGGCGTGGGGGACTCGCTCACGGCAGCTCTCCGCTAGAAGGGTGGGGCCCGGGTGGGACCGTCCCATGCTAGCCAGTGGCGGGATGCGCTCCGGGCGTCAGCCGAGCACGATCGGTTCGTTGTCGATCAGTCGCGTGCCGCCGACCCGCGCGGCGACGAGCACGAGGGCCGCCCCGCGCGCGTCGTCGTCGACGGGCAGGAAGGTGCGCTGGTCGACGACGGCGAGGTAGTCGACGTCGACGAGCTCTTCGCCCATGAGGCTGCCCTGGGCCGCGGCGAGCACGGCGTCGACCCCGCGGTCCGCGGACGACGCCGCCGCCTCGAGCGCGCGGGAGAGCGCGAGTGCGGCGCGACGCTCCTCGTCGGAGAGGTAGCGGTTGCGGCTCGACAGGGCGAGGCCGTCGGCCTCACGCACGGTGTCGACCGTCTCGACGTGCACCGGCAGGTTCAGGTCGGTGACCATGCGCCGCACGAGGAACACCTGCTGCGCATCCTTACGCCCGAAGAGCACGTGACGCGGTTGCACGATGTTGAGCAGCTTCGCCACGACGGTGAGCACGCCGTCGAAGTGCCCGGGCCGTGAGCGGCCCTCGAAGAGGCCGCCGACCTGACCGGCGACGACGCGCGTGTCGACCGCGCCCGTCGGGTACATCTCGTCGACGGTCGGAGCGAACACGTACTCGACCTCGCGGGCGGCGAGCGCCTCGAGGTCCGCCTCGAGCGTGCGGGGGTACCGGTCGAGGTCCTCGGACGGGCCGAACTGCAGCGGGTTCACGAAGATCGACACGACGACCTCCGGCGCGAGCTCGCGCGCCCGGTCCACGAGGGCCAGGTGCCCGGCGTGCAGGGCGCCCATCGTGGGCACGAGGGCCACGTCGCGACCCGCGATCGCGGAGCGCAGTTCGGCGATGGTGGTGAAGACGGCGGGGGTCACGAAGCACTTCCCGGCCCGCCGACCGTCGGGAGCCGTGTCGATGCTACTGCGGGGCGCTGCGCGGACGTCTCAGCCCGCGGCTTCGACGACCGGCTCCGGATTCCAGCGGTGTGCCCATTGGGTGAGCGGCTGCAGCGACTCGAGCAGCTCGGCGCCGCTCTCGGTGAGTCCGTAGCGCACCTGCACGGGGGTCGTCGGGATGATGGTGCGCTCGACGAGGCCGTCGGCCGCGAGCGTCTTGAGTCGCACGGCGAGCATGCGGTCGGAGATGCCGGCGACGTTGGCCCGCACGTCCGAGAAGCGGGTCGCACCGCGGGCGAGAGCGAGCAGGATCGCGCCGCTCCAGCGCTGCCCGACGAGGTCGACGGCGGAGAGGAAGTGACGGCACTGCTCGTCATCGATCTGCTGATACGCGGGAATCACTTACCTAGAGTAAGTGACTTCCCTGACGTTTGCCAAGGGGTGCGCGTCGCCCGAGGCTGGATGCATGCCCGACTACGGCCATCCGCTTCGCTTCGGAACCTTCATCACGCCCGCCGCCGCCCGCCCCGAGAACGTCGTCGCGCTCGCCCGGCACACCGAGCGGGTCGGCCTCGATCTCGTCACCTTCCAGGACCACCCGTACCAGCCGTCGTTCCTCGACACCCTCACCCTGCTCACCTGGGTCGCGGCGCAGACGGAGCGCGTGCACGTCTCCGCGAACGTGCACAGCCTGCCGCTGCGACCGCCCGCGGTGCTCGCCAAGGCGGCCGCGAGCGTCGACCTGCTCTCGGGCGGACGCTTCGAGCTCGGCCTCGGCGCCGGCGCCTTCTGGGACGCCATCGAGGGCATGGGCGCGCAGCGGCTCACCACCGGGCAGGCGGTGACCGCACTGTCGGAGGCGATCGACGTCATCCGGGCGTTGTGGGCGACGGATGAGCGGACACCGTTGCGCATGGAGGGCACCTACTACCGGTTGCGCGGCGCCAAGCGCGGGCCGGCGCCGTCGACGCGCATCCCGATCGCGCTCGGCGCGTACAAGCCGCGGATGCTGCGGCTGGTCGGCGAGAAGGCGGACGGCTGGCTGCCCTCGCAGGCGTACCTCGGCGAGGGCGGGCTGCAGGCGGGCAACGCCGCGATCGACGCCGCCGCCGAGGACGCCGGTCGCGATCCGCGCGAGGTGCGACGGATGCTGAACATCGCGCCCCCGGGCGGGGACGTCGACTCGTGGGTGGCCGAGCTGGTGCGCATGGCGGTGGACGACGGGGTCGGCACGTTCATCCTCGCCGCCGACGATCCGCGCACCATCCAGCTGTTCGGCGAGGAGGTCGCTCCGGCCGTGCGCGAGGCCGTCGCCGCGGAACGCCGCGAGCTCGGAACGACGACCGGGACGGTTCGCCCCCGCGCCGTGCTCGCGAAGCGCCGTGAGGGTATCGACTACGACGACGTGCCCGCCGATGTCGAGGCGATCGAGCCCGGCGATCCGAGCTTCGGATCGGTGCGCTCCAACTACCTGCGCGGCGGGAACCCCGGCCTCGTGCTGCGCCCGGCCGACGTCGACGGCGTCGCCCGCTCGCTCGCCTTCGCGCGACGACAGCCGGTGCCGCTCGGCATCCGCTCGGGCGGTCATGGCGTCTCCGGTCGCTCGACCAACGACGGCGGCATCGTGCTCGATCTGGGCCGTCTCGACGGCATCGAGGTGCTCGACGAGGCGACCCGCCGCATCCGGGTGGGCGCCGGCGCCCGGTGGGGCGACGTGGCCGCGGCGCTCGACGACTACGGGTGGGCCCTGAGTTCGGGCGACTACGGCGGCGTCGGCGTGGGCGGCCTCGCCACCACCGGCGGCATCGGCTGGCTCGCCCGCGAGCACGGGCTCACGATCGACCACCTCCGCGCGGTCGAGGTCGTGCTCGCCGACGGCCGCATCGTGCGCGCCTCGCCCACCGAGGAGCCCGAGCTGTTCTGGGGGATGCGCGGTGCCGGCGGCAACTTCGGCATCGCGACCGCCTTCGAGTTCGAGGTCGACGAGGTCGGTGCGGTCGGCTGGGTGCAGCTCGCCCATGACGCCACCGACCTGGCGCGCTTCCTGCAGGCCTGGAGCGCGATCGTGGAGTCGTCGCCGCGCGACCTGACGGCCAACCTCATCGTCGGCCGTTCGAGCGGTCGGATCATCGCTCAGACGATGGCCCTCGTCGACTCCGCCGAGGCCGATGTCATCCTCGCCCGGGTTCAACCCCTCGCCGACATCGCGCCGCTTCTCGACTCATCCGCCCAGCTCACCTCGTACGCCGCCGTCATGGGCAATGCCTCCGGCGAACCGCACCAGGGCCGTGGCGAGCCGGTCGCGCGCTCGGTGCTCGTGGAGGCGATCACGCCGCAGGTCGCCGAGGTGGTGCAGCGCCTCGTCGAGTCGGGCGACTCGCACTTCTTCCAGGTGCGCTCCGTCGGCGGGGCGGTGTCGGACGTCGCCCCGGACGCGACGGCGTACGGGCAGCGCGGCGCGAGCTTCTCCCTCGTGGCGATGGGCTCGGACGACACCCGCCTCGACCGGCACTGGACCCGGATGCGCGAACTCGGCTCCGGCCTGTACCTCTCGTTCGAGACGTCGCAGGATCCGGCGCTGCTCGAGCAGGCGTTCGGCGCGGAGAACCTCGTGCGGCTGCGCGAGCTCAAACGGCGCTACGACCCGGAGAACGTGTTCGGCGGCAACTTCCCGATCCCACCCGCACTCGAGGCGTGACCCGCTTGTTAGTACGATGAAAGTCGTAGTACGGTTCTCGTCGTACTAACGACCTGGGAGCGACCGTGCGCACGTTCGAGCATCCGCACGTCGACGATCTGACGATCGGCGCCGTGCTGGCCGCGCTCGCCGATCCGTATCGGCGGCAGGTGGTGCGACAGCTGGCCGACGAGGCCGATGAGCTCACCTGCAGTCAATTCGACCTCGCGGTGGGCAAGTCGACGCGAACCCATCACTTCCGGGTGCTGCGTGAGGCAGGCATCATCCGGCAGCACTACGAGGGCACGACGATCCACAACGCGTTGCGCGCCGACGACGTGGGATCCCGGTTCCCTGGCCTGCTCGACTCGGTCATCGAGGCCGAACGCGCCGCGCTCGCCTCGACCCGCTGAGCGTCGGTACAACGCCCATCCGCGCCGGTCCCTGACGCGACGCCCCACGAAGGAAGATCCCTGATGCACGTGCTCCTCACCGGCTCGACCGGCTACATCGGTTCCGCCGTCCTCCGCGCGCTCCGGAGCGCCGGACACACCGTCACCGCGCTCGTCCGCAGCGACGAGGCGGCCGGCCGCGTGCGCGGAGCGGGCGCCGAGCCCGTCGTCGGCGACATGCGCGACGCGGACCTGGTGCGGCGTCTCGCCTCCGGGGTCGACGGCGCCATCCACGCCGCCGCCACGGGCGACGAGCAGAGCGCCGACGCCGACCGCGCGTTGACCGAGGCCGTCATCGCTGGCCTCGGCGAGCGCGGAGCTCCGTTCGTGCGCACCGGCGGCATCTGGGCGCACGGCAGCGGCGAGGCGATCACCGAGCAGACCCCGCGGAACGCTCCCGGCATCGTCGCCTGGCGGGAGGCCATCGACGTCGCGGCGCTCGCCGCGCCGGGCATCCGCTCGGTGCTCATCGAGCCCGGCATCGTCTACGGGCACGGGCAGGGCATCCCCAACGTGGTGACCCGCGCCGAGGTGACCGCGGACGCGGAGCCCGCGCTCGTGCTGCTCGGCGACGGCTCGCAGCACTGGGCCACGGTGCACGTCGACGACCTCGCCACCCTGTACCTGCTCGCCCTCGAGAACGCTCCGCACGGCTCCACCTACCTCGGAGTGAACGGACACAACCCCACCGTGCGCGAGATGGGCGAGGCCGCCAGCCGGGTCCGTGGCCTCGGCGGACGCGTCGTTCCCGAGCCCGCGTCGGCGACCGTCGAGCGGCTCGGCGCCTTCGGCGAGGCCCTCCTGCTCGACCAGCAGGCCACCGGCACGGCCGCACGCACCGACCTCGGTTGGACTCCGACGCGCCCGACGCTGCTCGACGAGATCGAGGCCGGCCACTACACCGACTGAGGGCGGCGCACCCCGCTCACGAGGTGAACTGCTCCGACCCGAGCACTCGCAGCAGCGCGAGCTTCTCGGCGGCCTCCGTGCGCGGAGCCGCGGTGAGCACGAGCAGGCACTGGGACTGGTCCTCCGTGAACAGCGCCTGACAGTCGAGCTCGATCTCCCCCACCTCCGGGTGCAGCAGGATCTTGTGGTCCTCGAACCGCTGCGCCACCTCGTGCCGGTCCCACAGCTCGGCGAACTCGGGACTGCGCGCGAGCAGCGCGCGCACGAGCTCGCCGGCCCGTGATCCGGCGCCGGTGACCCCGTAGGCGAGCCGCAGCCCCGCCACGTGGGCGCGACTCTGCCGCGCGTGATCCGCGACCGGGTAGACGTCGCGCTCCGCCGCATCCGTGAACCAGCGGTAGACGCCCGACCGCGCGAGTCCGGTGTGGCGGGTGTGGTCGCCGAAGATCGCGGCGGCGAGCCGGTTCTGCACGAGCGTCTCGGCGAGGTTCGAAAGCACGAGGGCCGGGGTGTCGTCGAGCCGGTCGAGCACCCGCTGCAGCGCCGGGGCGACGTGGGTGTCGACGGGCGTGCGGTGGGGCGGATGGTGTCCGCTGATCCGGTAGAGATGGTCGCGTTCGTCGGCGGTCAACCGCAGGGCCCGCGCGAGCGCGGACAGCATCTGCGCCGACGGCTGAGGACCGCGGCCCTGCTCGAGTCGCGTGTAGTAGTCGGCGGACATCCCGGTGAGCTCGGCGACCTCCTCGCGGCGCAGCCCGGGCACGCGGCGGCGGGCTCCCTCGCGCAGGCCCACGTCTTCGGGGCGGAGTTCCTCGCGACGGTGGCGGAGGAAGTCGGCGAGCTGCTGGCGGTCCATGAGGCCATGATCCTCCCGCGCCGCGGCGGGAGGGAGGGATCGGGAGTCCCCCGACAACGGCTCCTCTCGTGCCGCCGCCGGTGCCGGCGGAGGGTGGATCCGATCGAACGAAAGGGATCAGCCATGGACCTCTCCGGCAACACCGTCTTCATCCCCGGCGCCACCTCCGGGATCGGCCTCGCGCTCGCCGTGCGGCTCCAGCAGGAGGGCAACACGGTCGTCATCGGCGGCCGCCGCGCCGACCTGCTCGAGCGGCTCGCGGCGGAGCACGGACTCGACACGGTCGTGATCGACACGACCGACCCGGCGTCGGTACTCGCCGCCCGCGACGCCGTGCTCGCGCGTCACCCCGAACTGAACGTGCTCATCGCGATGGCGGGCATCATGGTCGTCGAGGACGTGACGAAGGCCGGCTTCCTCGAGGCGGCCGAACGCGTCGTGAACACGAACGTGCTCGGACCGCTGCGGCTCATCGACGCGTTCGACGAGCAGCTCCAGTCGCGCCCGGCGGCCGCCATCGTGACGGTCTCCTCGGGGCTCGCCCACACCCCGCTGCGGCTCACGCCGACCTACAACGGCTCGAAGGCGTTCATCCACCTCTTCAGCGAGAGCATCCGGATGCAGTTCGCCGGCACGTCGGTGCAGGTGATCGAACTCGTGCCGCCTGCCGTGCAGACCGAGCTGCTGCCCGGCGGTTCGCAGGAGGAGTCGTACCTGCCGCTCGACGAGTACATCGACGAGACCGTATCCCTCCTCGCGTCCCAGCCGGACGCGACCGAGATCCTCGTCGAGCGGGTCAAGCCGCTCCGCTTCTCCGAGGTGAACGGCGCGTACGAGCAGACGGTCGCGTTCCTCAACGCGCACTGACGCAGGCGGGCCGTTCGCTCCTCGCCGGGCTCTCGCGGCCTCGCGCTACAGAAACGCGGGCGCGCTACAGGTATTCGTGGCGCGCAGACGCTTTTCTGTAGCGCGACGCGGGAACGGCACGGCGTCGCACGGCTTGCGCTACACCAATGCTGTGCGCGCTACAGGTATTCGTGGCGCGCAGGATGCACTTCTGTAGCGCAACGCTCGCCCGGCTCGGGACCGGGAGGACGCGGGACCGTGCGGACGCGGGGGGCGGGCGCTCGCGCGGCGCGCGCTCCGGGCTAATCCTCGGGCGGGAGGAGTTCCGGCGCGGCGCCACCGAGGGCGTTCTCGACGGCCGAGCGCACGAGCGGGCCGAGCACGCGTCCCGGATCGGGGATGCCGAGCTCGTCGAGGATGCCGACCGTCTGGGCCACGATCGCGGTCGAGAACGTGCTCGCGGTCGACACCGCCTCCGCCCACGCGGCACGGTCCTCCTCGGCGACGATCACCGGTTCCGCGCCCATCTCGACGACGAGCGCCTGTCCGATCGGCTGAACGGGCGTCGGCGCGGTGACGGCACAGTAGGCGCCACGCAGTCGGACGAGGTCGATGCTCGTGCCGGTGAACGCCATCGCCGGATTGACGGCGAGAGGGATCGCCCCGGCGGCCCGGGCGGGGGCGAGCACCGACGTGCCGACTCCCGGCGCCGTGTGCAGCACGAGCTGCCCCGGCTGCCATGTGCCGGTCGCCGCGAGTCCCTCGACGAGTGCGGCGAGCTCGGACTCGGGCACGGCGAGCAGCACGAGCTCGCTGCGCCGCACCACCTCCGGCACGGTGAGCACCGGCACGCCGGGCAGCATCGCCTCGGCGCGGTCGCGGCTCTCCTGCGACACGGCGGAGATGCCGACGATCGCGTGGCCCGCGCCGCCGAGCGCGGCCCCGAGCACGGGGCCCACCCGACCGGCGCCGATGATGCCGACGCCGAGGCGTCCGGAACGTTCGGTCACACCGTCTCCTGCGAGCGCCACCGGTGCGAGGTGTCGGAGCTCGCCGACTCGACCGCCGAGCGGGCGACGTCGTCGAAGAAGCGCTCAGCGCTGCCGCGGTCGACGGCTCCGAGTCGGGCCGAGATGGGGCCGGCGACCGTGTGCACGTGCACCGTCGCGAGATCGAGCGAACGCAGCAGCGGGCCCTGCGTCATGGCGACGCTCTGCATCCGGGGTGAGGGCACGACGACCAGCTCGCGCCAGATCGCGCCCCGGCGCAGCACCACCGCATCCGGGATCAGCGCATAGCCGTTGCGGCGCCAGCTGAACCAGCGCAGCACCGCGGCGCGCTTGGGCGAGTTGACGAACCCGTCGGACTCGCCGCCCTTCGACACGAGACCCTCGCGCAGCATGTCGGTCTCGATGCCGGGCAGCAGCAGCGCGATCACCCGCATGACGTCGTCGACATCGCCGACCGGCAGGATGATCGACCGCGCCTGGTTCTCGCTCTGCCCTCCGGAGGAGTTGTACGAGGTGGACCGCGACGCACGGTTGACCTTCACCTCCCACCAGCCCGCCGGACGCCACAGCAGCGACTGCGAGATCGACACGGAGTGGATGCGTCCGGGCGGCAGCGTCTCATTGGTCGTCGAGAGCAGGCCGTAGCCGACGCGCACACCGTCGCGGGTGAGCGCGATCGAGTAGCGCAGCGAGCGCAGGAGCCGGTTGACGAGGTATCCGCCCATCCCGAGGGCGGCCGGAACGAACGCGAACACCGGCCAGAACTCGCCCAGGAGGAACGGCAGCGCGATCGCCGCCGCGACGAACAGCAGGAAGAAGATGAGCACCTCGCTGAGCAGCAGCGAGCCGATCAGCCGGCCGAGGTGCAGTTTCACCACGGACTCGGGCGGTGCCTCGTCGGGGTCGAGCTCGGGTGCCAGGAACTCGTTGACCCGGCGCTCGATGATGTTGCCCTCGGCGTCGCGACGTTCCCGCGCCTCGACCTGCTGCGTGCCCGAGGCGAGTCGCAGGATCTCGCGACGCAGGTCGTCCGTCTGCCCGCTCGCGAGGTAGGTGAGCTGCACGTTGGCGTCCTGACCCGCTTGCGACACCTCGAGCTTCGCGGCGCCGAAGATGCGGGCGAACAGCGGACGCGCGATGTTGATGCCCTGGATGCGATCGAGCCGCGCCTTGCGGTTGGTGCGGAACAGGATGCCGCTGCGCACCTCGACGACCTCGTGCGTGATGCGGAAGGTGTGGAAGCGCCACGACAGGTAGAACGCGAGCAGACACACGATGAGCACGCCGGCGACGGCGAGCAGCGCGATGCCGATGAGGTCTTCGCGCAGGATCAGATCGAACGGGTCCCCGCCGTACTCCCCGCCGGGCACCTCGAAGAAGATCTCGATGAGCCGCTCGCGCAGGTTGGCGATCACGACACCGAGGATGGCGAGGAAGGTGATGCCACCCTTCAGCAGCGGCGTGGCCGGGTGCAGCCGGTGCCACTCGCCGTCCGCGAGGCCGGTCGCCTCGACGGGCGGAGCGGGCGTCGGCTCCTGCAGCGGCGCTCCGGGTGCCGGGTGCTCTGCGGGAACGGGCGGAGTGCCGTCGGATGCGGCGGGCGGGGTCGCTTCGACAGGCTCAGCGACCGGAATGCGGTCTGCGGCGGGCGGGGTCGCTTCGACGGGCTCAGCGGCCGTGTCGCGGGGGTGGTGCTCGTCGTTCACAGTCCCGCCCGACGGGATTCGGCGAGCTCCACCAGCCGGTCGCGCAGCTCCTCGGCCTCGCCCTCGGGGAGTCCGGGGATGACGACGTTCGACATCGCCGCGGCCGTGACGAACTTGAGTTCGGAGAGCCCGACGGCGCGCGCGATCGGTCCGCGGTTGATGTCGATGAGCTGCATCCGCCCGTAGGGGACCGCGACGATGCGGCGGAACATGATGCCGCGACGGAACAGCAGGTCGTCCTCGCGCAGCTGGTACCCGATGGACCGCACGCGCCGCGGGGTGAAGGCGACGATGAGCAGCCCGATGACGCCGACGACCGTGGGCAGCACCCACGCCCACTCCCAGTCGCTCACGAAGAACGGGATGGCGCTGGCGCCCGCGATCACGATCATCGTGATGAGGGTGCCGATCAGATCGACCACGACGTATTTGGGAGAGACCCGGCGCCACTCCACGTCGGTCAACTCGATGGCGTTCATGGACCCCTCCGGATGGGGCTCGATCACGCGGCGGCGGCCGGGCCCGAATTCTCGTTCTCGTCGTCCGGCGGGATGGTGCACATCCGCTCGGCGACGAGTCCGCCGACGAGCAGCGCCACGGCTCCCGCCGTCATGGCCGCGGCCATCAGCACCGAGCCTACTCCGCCGGGCACCGACGAGCGCCCGACGAGATAGATGAGGATGCCGATGCCGCCACCGCCCAGCAGGGAGCCGGTGAGCGCGGCCGCCTTCGCGAGCAGCACGACCCGCATCGCGTAGAAGGGGTCGACCTTGTTGTGCATCCGGTCGCGCACCGCGCGCCGGACCGGCAGCGCCGCGAGCACGACGATGGCCGCGAGCACGAGCAGCACGATCGCGAGCGAGTACGGCGGCATGACGATCGCCTGCCCGGCGGCGGCGAGTCCCGCGTCGAGGAAGAATCCACCGACGGTGCCGATCACGGCGAAGAGCACGAGGGTGGAGGGGGTGGTGTGCTTCATCGGACGCCTCCACGGAGCTCGGTCAGAAGATCCCGCACCGGTCCGGCGCCGGTGAGTCGCGCATCCGGGTCGGCCTCGAGCCAGGGTGCGAGCACGAACTCGCGCTCGGTGGTGCGCGGATGCGGGAGGGTCAGCCGGGGGTCGTCGCTCACGACCCCGTCGACGTCGATGAGGTCGAGGTCGAGGGTGCGGTCACCCCAACGTTCGGCGCGTACCCGCCCATGCGCGCGCTCGATCCGCTCGAGTTCGGCGTGCAACGCCGTCGGCTCGAGTTCCGTCTCGACGACGACGACCGCGTTGAGGTACCGGGGCGCGGAGTCGTCGACGCCGTCGAGCTTGAGTGCCGCCGTCTCGTGCAGACCCGACCGGGCCACGACCGCCGTGTTCTCGAGCGCTTCCAGCTCGGCGATGGCCGCCTCGAGCGTCGCGGCGCGATCGCCGAGGTTGCCGCCGAGAGCGATCACGGCGCGCGTCATCGTCGGCTCCGCACGATCGTCACCGACACGTCGACGAACGGCACGGTGATCGGGGCGTGCGGCTTGTGCACGGTGACGATCGTCTGCTCGACCACGGGATGCGCGAGCACGACCTCGGCGATGCGTTCGGCGACGGTCTCGATGAGGTCGACCGGGTCGCGTTCGACCGCCGCGACGACCTCTTCCGCGAGTTCCCCGTAGTGCACGGTGTCGTGCAGCGCGTCCGTCAGCGCCGCGGCACGCAGGTCGAGTTCGGCGACGACGTCGATCACGAACTCCTGCCCGTCGCGGCGCTCGTGCTCGAAGACGCCGTGGTGGGCGGTCGCGCGCAGGCCGGTGAGCGTGATGCGGTCCATCATGCGAGTGCCCCCTGTCGCCAGGCCTCCGCGACGGCGAGCGCCGCGCGGGTTCCGGGTACATCGTGCACCCGAACGGCCCATGCGCCCTCGCGCGCCGCGAGCGCGCTCACGATCGCGGTCGGGGCGTCGCGGTCGGTGACGGGCGCGTCGGGGTCGAGCAGTTTGCCCAGGAATCGCTTGCGGCTCGCGCCGACGAGAACGGGGAAGCCCAGCTCGACGAGCTCGCCGAGGTGTCCGAGCAGGGCCCAGTTGTGCCGCGCCTTCTTGGCGAAGCCGAGCCCCGGATCGAGCACGATGCGCTCGACCGGCACTCCCCGGATGATGAGTTCGGATGCGCGCAGCGCGAGGGTGTGGTGCACCTCACGCACCACGTCGGCGTACTGGGTGTGCTTGTTCATGGTGGCGCTGTGCCCACGCCAGTGCGAGGCGATGTAGACCGCGTCACTCTCGGCGATCACGCGATGCATCTCGGGGTCGGCGAGGCCGCCCGACACGTCGTTGATGTAACGCGCGCCGGCCGCGATGGCCGCGACGGCGGTGGCGGAGTTCATGGTGTCGACGCTCACGGCCACGCCACGCTCGGCGAGGGCCCGCACGACGGGGATGACACGACGCTGCTCCTCCTCGACGGGCACGCGGTCGGCGCCGGGACGCGTCGACTCGCCGCCGACGTCGACGACGTCGGCGCCCTGCTCGACGAGCTCGAGGCCGCGGGCGATCGCATCGTCGGCGGAGTCGAAGCGCCCGCCGTCGCTGAACGAGTCGGGGGTCACGTTGAGCACGCCCATGATCGACGTGCGCCGCGAGCGTCCCGTGCGATCCTGCTGCACGAGCGCGTCACCCATCGCGGCTCCCGGCGTCGCCGCGACCGCCGATGAGCGCCATGACGTCGGCGCGCGCGACGGGGTCGGTGAGCAGTCCGCGACTCGCCATCGTCACCGTGGAGCTGTGGGCCTGACGCACCCCGCGCGCGTTGACGCATCCGTGTTTCGCGTCGAGCACGACGAGCACTCCACGCGGTTCGAGGCCGGTCTCGAGCGCATCCGCGATCTCGTCGGTGAGGCGTTCCTGCACCTGCGGCCGCGAGGAGAGCGTCTCGACCACGCGCGGCAGCCGGCCGAGGCCGACGACGCGGCGGTCGGGCAGGTAAGCGAGGTGGGCGACGCCGGTGAACGGCAGCAGATGGTGTTCGCACATCGACCGGAACTCGATGTCGCGCAGCACGACGGCCTCGCCCGTGCGGTCGCCGACGTCGATCGTCTCGCGTAGATGGTCGAGCGGGTCGGCGTCCAGCCCGGAGAAGAATTCGCCGTACGCCTCCGCGATGCGTTGCGGAGTCGTCGCGAGCCCCGACCGGGTCGGATCCTCACCGATCGCGGTCAGGAGCTCGACGACGGCCGCTTCGATGCGCCGGGTGTCGATCGCCACCGCGGCCTACGCGGTCGCGATGCCGGGGGTCTTCCGCGGGCGCGGCGCGCGACGCGAGGTGTCCGCCGGCGGCTCCGAGTCGACGCCGCCGTCGACGGCACCCGCATCGATCGGGGCCTTCGCGGGGATCTTCACGGGAGGCAGATCGGAGATCGGGCGCTTCTGGCTCGAGAGCCACTGCGGACGCTCCGGCAGGCGACGCACGTCGGCGAAGATCTCGGCCAGCTGGTTGTGGTCGAGGGTCTCCTTCTGGAGCAGCTCGGTGGCGAGCCGGTCGAGGATCTCGCGGTTGTCGCTGAGCACCTGGTACGCCTCATCGTGCGCCTGCTCGATGAGGAGGCGCACCTCCTCGTCGACGCGCTCGGCGATCGTCTCGGAGTAGTCGCGCTGGTGGCCCATGTCGCGCCCGAGGAAGACCTCGCCGCTCGACTGTCCGAGCTTCACAGCGCCGACGTTCGCGCTCATCCCGTACTCGGTGACCATCTTGCGGGCGATGCCGGTGGCCTTCTCGATGTCGTTCGACGCACCCGTCGTGGGGTCGTGGAACACGATCTCCTCGGCGACGCGGCCACCCATCGCGTAGGCGAGCTGGTCGAGTAGTTCGTTGCGGGTCACGGAGTACTTGTCCTCGAGCGGCAGCACCATCGTGTAGCCGAGGGCGCGACCGCGGGGCAGGATCGTGACCTTCGTCACCGGGTCGGTGTGGCGCATCGCGGCGGCGGCGAGGGCGTGACCACCCTCGTGGTACGCCGTGATGAGCTTCTCCTTGTCCTTCATCACGCGGGTGCGGCGCTGCGGACCGGCCATCACGCGGTCGACGGCCTCGTCGAGGGCGCGGTTGTCGATGAGCTGCGCGTTGCTGCGCGCGGTGAGCAGTGCGGCCTCGTTGAGCACGTTCGCCAGGTCGGCGCCGGTGAATCCGGGCGTCTTGCGGGCGAGCACCTCGAGGTCCACCCCGGCGGCCATCGGCTTGCCCTTCGCGTGCACCTCGAGGATGCGCTTGCGACCGAGCAGGTCGGGGGCATCGACGCCGATCTGGCGGTCGAAGCGACCGGGACGCAGGAGCGCCGGGTCGAGGATGTCGGGGCGGTTCGTCGCCGCGATCATGATGACGTTGGTCTTCACGTCGAAGCCGTCCATCTCGACCAGCAGCTGGTTGAGGGTCTGCTCGCGCTCGTCGTGACCGCCGCCCATCCCGGCACCGCGGTGACGGCCGACGGCGTCGATCTCGTCGACGAAGATGATCGACGGGGAGTTGTTCTTCGCCTGCTCGAACAGGTCACGCACACGACTCGCGCCGACACCGACGAACATCTCCACGAAGTCCGAACCGGAGATCGAGTAGAACGGCACGCCCGCCTCACCCGCGACAGCGCGCGCGAGGAGCGTCTTACCGGTACCGGGAGGGCCGTAGAGCAGCACGCCCTTGGGGATGCGCGCGCCGACCGCCTGGAACTTCGCCGGCTCCTTGAGGAACTCCTTGATCTCGTGCAGCTCCTCGATCGCCTCGTCGGCGCCCGCGACATCCGCGAAGGTGACCTTCGGGCTCTCCTTCGACACGAGCTTCGCGCGGGACTTGCCGAACTGCATGACGCGGTTGCCGCCGCCCTGCACGCGCATGAAGAGGAAGTAGAAGATGACGCCGATGATGAGGAACGGCAGCAGCACGCTGAACAGCTGCGTGAAGAAGTTGACCTGAGGCACCTCGTCGTCGAAGTCGGCCTTCGACGCGTCGATCGCCTCGATGATCTCCGGTCCGCGCGGCTGCACGTAGTAGAACTGCACGCGCTCGCTGCCCTCGTAGGCCTTGCTCAGCACGAGGTCGACGCGCTGCTCGCCGTCGACCGTCTTGGCCTGTTCGACGGTGTCACCGCGCAGCAGGGAGAGACCCTGCTGGGTGGTGATCTCGCGGAATCCGCCCCCGGCGGTCAACAGACTGAAGCCCAGCCAGAGGGCGAGCGCACCGACGATCACATAGATGATCGGTCCGCGGAAGAGGCGCTTGAAATCCATGGTCCGCCAAGGCTACAACCCGGGCGCTGTGCGGGCACCGGGTGTTCGCCGTCGGGGTAATGGGCGCGCGCTCGGCGCCCGCTGTGCGGCGTTACTCGTAGACGTGCGGCGCGAGCACCGCGACACCGCGCAGATTGCGGTAGCTCTCCGCGTAGTCGAGGCCGTAGCCGACCACGAAGTCGTTCGGGATGTCGAAGCCGATGTACTCGACGTCCACCTCGACCTTCGCCGCATCCGGCTTGCGCAGCAGGGCGCAGATCTTCACCGACGCGGCGCCGCGGCTCTGCAGGTTGCCGAGCAGCCACGAGAGCGTCAGTCCGGAGTCGATGATGTCCTCGACGATGAGCACGTCGCGCCCGGAGAGGTCGGTGTCGAGATCCTTGAGGATGCGCACGACGCCGCTCGACTTCGTGCCGGCGCCGTACGACGACACCGCCATCCAGTCCATGTCGATGTGCATCCGCAATTCGCGGGCGAGGTCGGCCATCACCATGACCGCACCCTTGAGCACGCCGACGAGCAACGGCTTGCGCCCCGCGTAGTCGGCCTCGATGCGGCGGGCGAGCTCGGCGATCTTGTCGTGGATCTGCTCTTCGGTGAGCAGCACATCCGTGAGGTCGTCGCGCACGTCATCCAGCCGCATCCGGGTTCCCTTCGGTCGTCTCGGCCGCGCTGAAGACGAGGAGCCCCGCGCGCCTCTCCACCCTAACGCCGGGCAGGTGCACCGGGCCCTGCCCGTGCCAGTCCGTCACGAGCCGCGCGATTTCGAGGGTCTGCGCCCGGCTCAGGCTCACGTGGAACTCGCTCGACACCGCGAGCCGGATGAGCCGCTGCCGCAGCGCCGCCGGGTTGCTCGCGAGCGCGGCGACCGGCAGCGAGATGCCCGCCTCGGCGTGCTCCGCGAGCTCCTCCGCCACCTCCTCTGCGAAGCGGTCGAGCGCCTCGTCGTCTTCCCGCAGTTGGTCGGCGGTGCGGGCGAGCGCCTCGGCGACACCCGGCCCGAGCTCGCGTTCGAGCACGGGCAGCACGTGCTCGCGCACCCGCACGCGCGTGTACGCGGGGTCGGAGTTGTGCGGGTCCGTCCACGGCTCGAACCCCGCATCCGCACACGCCGCGATCGTCGTGGCCCGGCGCAGGGCCAACAGCGGGCGCCGGTAAAGGCCCGCTGTGGCGGGCATCCCGTGCAGGCTCGACGCGCCGCTGCCGCGGGCGAGGCCGAGCAGCACCGTCTCGGCCTGGTCGTCGAGCGTGTGTCCGAGCAGCACCGCCGCGGCGCCCGTCTCGGCGGCGGCCGCGTCGAACGCGGCGTACCGGGCGGTGCGCGCGGCCGCCTCGGGTCCGCCCTCCGTGCCCACCTCGACCCGGCGCACGAGCACGGGGGCGAGCCCGAGCTGCTGCGCCTGCCGCGCGGCCCGGTCGGCGACCTCGGCTGACGCCGCCTGCAACCCGTGGTCGACGATCACCGCGCCCGCCCGCACCCCGGCGCGCGGCGCCTCGAACGCGGTCGCCGCGGCGAGCGCGAGCGAGTCCGGCCCGCCGCTCAGCGCGACGAGCACGAGCGGCGCGTCCGCGGGCACCGTGGTCGGCGCGAGCTCGTGCGTCGGAAACTCAGGAGTTGCGGGCTCCGCGCCCACCGGCTCGTGTGTCGGAAATTCAGGAGTTCCCGCGACGGGCCGCGTTGCGGGTTCAGGAGTTCCGCGCGATCCCGCTGCGGGGAACCCCGCCGCACCCGAGCTCGCGTCCGGGTCTCCTGAATTTCCGACACCACCGCCCGCGACCGTCGCCGGCGCGACTCCTGAATTTCCGACACCACCCCGCGCGACCGTCGTTGGCGCGACTCCTGAATTTCCGACACCGGGAGCACCGGCGGCGGCGGGAGCGGCGTCCACGCGGCGCGGGCCGCGGGCGCGCGGCGCGAGGTCCGTGAGCACGGCGCGCACGGCGCGGCGCACGTCCGCGACGGCCGGGGTGAGCCGGGGACGACGGTCGGACGGGGCGCCGGAGGTCATCGGATAACGTTATGGCAGCATCCGCCGAGCGAGGAGAGAACCACATCATGGCCGACTACGACGTCGTGATCGAGATCCCCAAGGGGAGCCGCAACAAGTACGAGGTCGACCACGAGACCGGTCGCGTCTACCTCGACCGCGTGCTCTTCACCCAGTTCGTCTACCCCACCGAGTACGGCTTCTTCGAGAACACGCTCGGCCTCGACGGCGACCCCGTCGACGCGCTCGTGCTGCTCGAGTACCCCACCTTCCCCGGCGTGGGCATCAAGGTGCGCCCGGTCGGTGTCTTCAACATGACGGATGAGGCGGGCAGCGACGCGAAGGTCGTCTGCGTTCCCTACAAGGACCCGCGCTGGCAGCACATCCAGGACATCACCGACGTGCCCGAGCACGTGCGCAAGGAGATCGAGCACTTCTTCGAGCGCTACAAGGACCTCGAGCCGAACAAGTGGGTCAAGACCGAGGGCTGGGGCGACGCCGCCGAGGCGGAGGCGATCGTGCAGGCGGGCTTCGAGAAGTTCCGCACCGAGGGTCACTGACCTCACACGAGTTCCGAGAGGGCCGCGATCCGGAAGGGTTCGCGGCCCTCTCGCATGTGCCGGACACGCGGCGGTGTTCCCGAGTGGGCGAATCCATCGCCAGGACGCCGGCGTTGGCGATGGATTCGCCAACTGACGGTCACGGGTGGCGCGACGCTCCCGTCGACACGCTCAGGGAGCGGGACGCCGGGAGACGTGGAGCGGGTCAGCCCGTGGGGCGACCGGCCTGGCCGAAGAGCTCGCCGTACCGCACCGGCACGATGCGCACCGGCTTGCCCGCGTAGGGGGCCTCGATCATCTGGCCGCCGCCGATGTACATGGTCACGTGGTACATGTCGCGCCCACCGCTCGAGGTGTACCAGAGCAGGTCGCCCGGCTGCATCGCGCTCAGCGGCACGAGGCGCCCCTGCGACCGCATGGTGTTGTACTGGTTCGTCGCCGAGTGGGTGCCGATGTAGACACCCACGGATGCGTAGCTGTACTTGGTGAGGCCGGAGCAGTCCCAGCCGGGGTTGCCGGAGCCGGCGAACTGGTACGGCAGGCCGAGCTGCCGCTTGGCGAAGTCGATCGCGCCGGCCGCCTTGCTCTGGTTCGGCGCGGGCGCCGGGGCGGGCGCGGGGGCCGGGGCGGGGGCCGGAGCAGGCGCCGGGGCGGGCGCCGGAGCCGGAGCCGGGGCAGGCGCAGGAGCACCGCCCCCACCGGGAGCGGGGGCCGGAGCCGGGGTACCGCCGCCGGTCGACCCACCGGTCGCCGGGGCTGCCGGCGGTGTGGTGCCCTCGATGTAGGCGCGCTCGAGTTCGGCGGTCGTGCCCTTGAGCGTGGCGAGCTGCGCGTAGAGCTGCTGGCCGGCGGCCTCCTGCTCGCCGACGCGCGCATCCGCACTCGCCGCCGCATCCTGGGCCGTCGCGAGCGCCGCCTTCGCCGCGTCGAAGAGCTTGGTGCGCTCCTTCTCGGCCTCCCGCGCGTCGGCGGTCAGGCTGCGGGCGAGGTTGCGGTCGCGGATCGCGGTGTCGTACAGGGTCGACGACTGCTCGGTGAGCTTGCTCAGCGTGCCGAGGCGGGCGAGCATGTCGCCGTCCTTCTTGTCGTCGAAGAGCAGGCCGACCGTGACGTCGCCCCCTCCGGTGCGCGCGAGCTGCGCGACGAGCGCGGCGGCGCGCTTGCTCGACTCCTCGGCCCGCTGCTTCGCCTTCTCGGCGTCACGCTCGAGCTTCTCGGCCTTCGCCGTCGCGGCGTCCAACTCGTCGAGCGCCTGGTTGTACAGCTCCGCCTTCTGCATGGCGGTGCGCTGCGCGCCCTCCGCCTGCGTGCGCAGCGCAGTGAGGATGCCCTCGATCTCGGCGACCTTCTCGGCCGCCTTCCTCGCGTCGGCGCGCGCCGCCTCGACCTCGTCCCAGCTGGGGTAACTCGGCGCCGCGAAGGCGGGCCCGGTGACGGCCGCCGTCGAGCCGAGGGCGGCCGCGACGGCGAGCGCCACGTAGCTGATGGGTCGGGTGCGAGTGCTCGCCATGATTCGGGTCATCCCTCCGGATGGATGTGGTGCGTCAGAACGAGACGCCCTGGCTGCGCATGAACGGAATCGGATCGGTGGTCGCGCCGTTGATCCGCACTTCGTAGTGCAGGTGGCAACCGGTCGAGTTGCCGGTGGTGCCGGTGATCGCGATCAGCTGGCCGGGTGACACCGCCTGGCCGATGGAGACGCGCATGCCGCCGTGCACGATGTGCGCGTACTGGGTGCTGATGCCGCCGCCGTGGTCGAGGCGGATGTAGTTGCCGTAGCCGCCGCCCCACGCGATGAGACCGACCGTGCCGGCGTGGGCCGCGTAGATGGGCACGCCGCAGCCACCGGCGATGTCGGTGCCCCAGTGGGTGCTGACCTTCCCACTGATCGGATGCACTCGGGTGCCGTACTGGCTCGTGATGCGCCCGGTGGTCGGCCAGGTCCAGCCGGATGCGCTGATGGCGCCGGGGGAGGTGGTCGCGCCGCCGCCCGGGGGCTTGAGCGTCGTGAGGTACTCGGCGTACGACGCGTCCAGGCTCTTGCGGGTGTCGATCAGGGCGGCGAGCTGGGCTTCGAGCTCGGCGGCGTGGTCCTGCTCGGCCGCGAGCGCCTGCTGGGCCGCATCCGCCTTGCCCTGGGCATCGAGGTAGGCGGCCTCGGCTTCGGCACGCAGCTGCTCGCGCTTGTCCTTCGCGACCTGCGCCTGGTCGGTGAGCGACTTGGCGGTGTTCTGGTCCTGCACGGCCTTCGCGTAGATGCCGTCGGTCTGTTCGGTGAGACGGATCGCGCGGCTCATCTGCGAGAGCACGTCGTCGGCGTCGTCGCCGTTCGCGAAGAGGTTGGCGGTGAGGTCCGAGCCGCCGATGCGCGAGAGCTGCGCGGCGAACTGTCCGGCGTTCTTCTTCGACTCCGCCGCGGCCGCCCGCGCCTTCTCGGCCTTCTCGCGCTTGGTCTCGTAGTCGAGGTTCGCCGCCTGGAAGTCCTCATCGGCCTGCATGTACTTCGCGTTCGCCTCGTTGGCGATCGCGAGCTTCGATTCGGCGTCGGCCTTCAACTGCGTGAGGAGCCCGCGGATGCGCTCGACCTCGGCCTTCGCTGCGGCCTCGTTGTTGCGGGCCTGCTTGACCTCGTCCCAGGTGGGGTAGTCGACGGCGTAGGCGGCCTCGACCGGGCCCGCCGCGACGCTGACCGTGGTGAGCAGTCCCCCGATGGCGAGCGCGACGATGAGACGGAAGCGGCGCGTGCGCCGTCCGCCCATCCCCCGAGTAAGCGTGACGTCCATAGATCCCCGAACTCCCGTGTGGCCGCGCGGAATCACGTCAGTCACAGAAGTAACAGTGACAACAGTAACAACGCATGGCGGTTCTGCACAGTGGTCGCCGCATTCCACCCACCCGCGGCAAGCTTCAACGACGACTTGAACCTAAGTGGTCGGTCCACGGATGCCGCGCTGATTCGCCGGTTTCGCCGACATCCGCTGGATTGCGCGACATTCCCCGGGTCGTCGGCCGCGCATCCGCCGGGTTTGGTATTTGGCGGATGCGCCCGTATGCTTGACCCTCGGTTGCTATGGCGTCTGGTACTACATGGCCCCATCGTTCAGTGGCCTAGGACTCCGCCCTTTCACGGCGGCAACACGGGTTCGAATCCCGTTGGGGTCACTTGAGCGACTGATAATTGAATAAAGCAAGGCCCTGTAGCGCAGTTGGTTAGCGTGCCGCCCTGTCACGGCGGAGGTCGCGGGTTCAAGTCCCGTCAGGGTCGCCAGGTGAGGCGCTAGACGTCGAGCCGATGGCTCTGTAGCTCAGTTGGTAGAGCGTTCGACTGAAAATCGAAAGGTCACCGGATCGATGCCGGTCGGAGCCACCAGTGAAACCCCCGGTTTACCGGGGGTTTTCTCGTGTCAGAGCGACATCCCGCGAGGCCGCTCGTGAGGCTGTGCCATTAATGTGCCATTGAGGGTTCGCCTGGTTCGGCGTTGTGCCTTCCGGGGTTCGGGGTCGGCGGTCTCGGCGATGCTCTTGTCGGCCGTCGCGCCGGTGCTTTCGTCGGCTCGTTTGAGCGCATCGTTCAGGGCAGCGCCGGGCACCGCCGTCGTCGCCGCGCATCCGCGGCTCGCAGCCGTGCTCGACGCACACGGCCTCACGCTCGATCCCGTGACCGGCGAGGTCGCTGAGCTGGAGCCTTTCAATGCGGTGATGAGCAAACGGGCCGAGCAGGTTGCGCGCAACCTCGCGCGGTTCGAGAAGGACTGGCGGGCGGCCCATCCCGGCCACGAGCCAAGTCCGGGTGCGATGTCGCGGCTGACCGCGATGGCGTGGGATCACGAGCGGCCGCACAAGAAGCCGACGACGCTCGGCAGCGAGGATGCGTGGCAACTCAAGCTCGAGGTATCCGGATATCGACCCGACCTTGAGCGCATGCCGACGCAGCAGTGCATCGCACTCGAAGACCTGAGCGTGCAGGATGTCGCATCCCGCGCGCTCGATCGTTGCGCCGCCGCATCGTCGACATGGACCGTGCACGACATCCAGGATCACGTGTCGCGGATCATCACGGAGGCCGGCGTGCGTGCCGACCCGGCCCCGCTGCGCGAACTCGTCACGCTCACGACGCGACTCGCTGAGCAGGGCTGTCTGTCGGTGCTGCCGCCCGGAGGTCCGCTTCCGGAGCACGTCGCCCACCTGACGGGCCTCCACGTCATCGCCGTCGAGACCCGTCTGCGCGACCTGCTCACGGCCCATGCCGAGCGGCCGCGGCAGCGCACACCGGATCTTTCGGGGATCGCACGGCGACTCCGGCTCGACCCGGCGCAGGCGCGCGCGGCCGAGGCAGTGGCATCCGCCCAATCACTGGTCGTCGTGGAGGGTGCGGCCGGCGCGGGCAAGACCACCATGCTCGCCGCCGCGATCGAGGGCGCGGCCATGCATGGGCGTGCGACGCGGGTGATCACCCCGACGAAGAAGGCAGCCGACGTTGCGCATCAGGAGCTCGGAGTTGCCACCGACAGCGTCGCCAAGCTCGTGCACGAACACGGGTGGCGGTGGAATCGCGACGGCGTGTGGACACGGCTCGCCATCGGCGACCACGACCCCAATACGGGTGCCACCTACGCCGGCCCTGCGGCATCCGCTCGGCTCACTCGCGGCGAGCGGATCGTGGTCGACGAAGCGGGCATGCTCGACCAGGACACCGCGCTGGCGCTCCTGACCCTCGCCGACGAGTGCGGCGCCACTGTTGCCCTCGTGGGCGACCGCGCGCAGCTCGCCGCGGTCGGACGTGGCGGCGTCCTCGACATGGCTGCGCAACTACTCCCCCGCGTGCACCGCATGACCACCGTGCACCGATTCGTCGACCGCGAGTACGCCGCGCTCACCGCGCAGATGCGGCGCGGTCAGCATCCGGAGGCACTGTTCGATCGGCTGTGCGCGCTCGGGCTCGTTGCGATGCACGAATGCCCGGAAGCGCAGCTCGAAGCGCTTGCGGGCGAGTGGCGCGAGGGTTGCGCGATGACTGTTGCGACAAACGATGAGGCGCGCGAGTTGAATGCGCGGGTGCGCGAGGAGCGGGTGCGTGCCCGCGATGTCGATGACAGCCGCACGGTAATCGGAAGCGATGGGCTGAGCATCGGGCGCGGCGATGTGATCCAGACTCGGCGGAACGACTCTGGCGTGCGGGTGGCGAATCGGCAGATGTGGGTTGTTCAGGGGGTGGGCGAGGATGGTGCCGTTTGGGCCGCCGAGGACGCCAGCGGGCGAAAGCCACGTGTGGTGCGACTGCCTGCCGAGTACGTCGCCGAGCACACGCATCTCGCGTACGCCTCGACCGCCTACGGAGTACAGGGCGTCACCGTGCGCGAGTCCACACGATCCTCGGCGACGCCATGGGGGCGGCGAGCGCATATATGGGCATGACCCGGGGACATACCTCCAACCGCCTGCACCTCGTCGCAGCTAATATGGATGATGCACGGGAGCAATTCGCCGTTGCGCAAGAACGTGACCGCGCCGACCGCGGTCTCGCCCCCGCGGCCGTCGCCGCGCAGGCGTCCGTGCGCGGCCTCGCGACGGGCACGGATGGGCTGGGTTGCGATGCTCCTGCGCCGGACGGAATGCGCTTCGGTCAAGCCTCCACACCCCGGAGCACGCCGGGCGCCGGTCTGCGCCGCTGAGGTGTTTGGATCGCGCTACACCGGAGCCCGGGCAAACTCATTGATAGTCGTTGCGAAGGGATGGCGGTCGCGGCGGCATCAGCAGGTGAACCGAGCGCCCTGCGCCACACAGGCCCTACGGTGTGTAAGCCGTTCCCAGCTCATCTCGCGGAGGCTCAACTCCTCGTGCTAACTTGCAAATAGGAGGTCGGAGCGTCGGCTCCACTGGCTCGAGACCAGCGACTTCCACAGAACTAGGTCGACCCGGGTTCGAGTCCCGGCCCGGTACATGCCGGTGTAGCTCAATAGGACAGAGCCCCTACGTCTTAGTCCAACCAGCTCGAACGTGTCCATACACCGAGTCCTCGCGCGGACAGCTCAAGGTCGCTCTCAGCAACGTCCACATCTCGATAGATCTGGCGTGCGTAACCCACGAGGGATCGGCGCCAATTGGCTGAGTTGCGGGGCTTCGCAGTCTGCGCACTGAAGTCGTCGACAATGATGCTGGCCCACTCCGATTTCGTCAGCTCCCGCGCGATCAGGGAGTTGATCTCGCGTCCCAATCGTTTCGTGACTGCAAAAGCGGTAAAGATGTGCTCGGCGGTTAGATCGAGACGACCGGCGCGGTCAATCGCCTCTGGCTGCAGCCCCAGGTTGAGCTTCGCCCAACCTTCCCGCGCTTCGACGCCCATTGCAGTGATCTGCTCCTGGAGCTTTGCGCTAACGCTGCCACCCTCATGCGTGATGCAGTTGCGGAGTTCCCTTAGTACATGAAATGACTGCATCCACTCTTCTGGGTCGTCCACGCCGCAAGATTCGAAAAGCACAGTGTGCATGTTCCATGCCTTGATGGCCTTCCCGCGGGTCACGAGTCTTCTGCCGTGTGAAGTAAGCATGTCTAGCGTGCCCATTACGAAGTCTTCATGAGTCGCGAGGGCGTACGGCACTGCGACCGACGCTATGTGGTAATCGGCATCGAGCAGGAACTTTCGCGCGTCGTCACTTCGAAGGTTGAAACGCGCGATGTGCTCGACGGCAGGGAATACCTCGCCAAGAGTCCTGGAAGACCCTGCAGTCAACTGGAGAGTGTGCGCCGCAAGACGCGAGCCCGCGAGAAGCGCGGTCATCGCGTCGTTAACATTCACACGGCTTTCGACGTATGCACGATATGAGGGATAGAGGATCTCGGCCACTTCCCTTACCTACCACAGGCCCGCGCTTCCATGGCCCTGAAGATCTGAGCGGAGACGCTCTCCCTCACCAGCGGTTCGCGCTCGATCGAAACGACAAGACGGGGGCGAGGGGGTGTCCCTCGCCCCCTCGAGCTACCAGGGCTCGATCGTGATGGTGATTCCAGATACAGTGGCGGTCACAGTGATGCGGAAGCCTGACCTCATCGGGTTCTCCTCTCTCTTGGGATGCCCCCTCCTGTCTTGGCCGACGAGGGGGCATCTGGCTGATCACTAACTGTGGCCCTGAGTACCGCAGGAATCAATAAAGTCCACCGACGCTGTGAGCGGGGTATGACCGCATATGAAGCGGATTTACTAGTCATCTTCAGCGGTGTCGAAGTACGTCAACAGCGGGGCAATACCGCAGGTCTGGCGGTATGTTAATAGGAAGTATCTCTTGTACCCCAAGGATCCCTGTGTACCCCCGGACCCCACGCCACTCCGCTGAGGTCGTCAACTACTTCGACGGAGCGTTGTATGGACGTCCCCTCTGAGGCCATCGAGTCTCTCGGCCGCGCCACCGCGAGGTCGAAGCGCAAATCGAGCGTCAACTTCCCGATCAACTATGTAAAGCGTGGGGATCGGGCCCCAACGGCTGCCCGGCTCTTTCGATCTGATGAACTTCGCCTGAAGCTCCACATGACCCTCGCGATGCAGGCCACTAAGGCCCCGCACACGCTCCCCAAGCGTCCAACTCAGTCCTTGGCGCGGTTGTTGAACGTGCCGGCCGACACGGGCCCTCGCCGGGTCAGGGACGCAATGAAGTTCCTCCAGAAGGAGAACCTCATCACCACTACCGACCTTGCAGAGGGGAAGGCAGGGCTGTTGCTTCTTCATCCGGACGGCTCAGGAAACCCGTGGGATGGCAACGGAAACCGTTGGGTCGGTGTGCCCTTTACTCTGTGGACGAATGCTTGGATTCTGCGGCTAAGCGGGCGCGCTATCGCCGTCTTACTTGCACTCCTCGAACTCAACGGCGGGTCCGAGCATCCTGACGGCGAACTCATGGACGGCCACCGCAAGAAGCAGTACGGACTCTCTGATGACACCTGGACGCGAGCAACCCAGGAACTCGAGCGGTTCAACCTTCTGCGAACAACCCAGGTCCGCTGGGGTGACGACGACTATGACATCCGCCAACGCAAGCGCTACTTCGTGATACGCGAGAACTTCGATCACTCTCCCGACTGGAGTCAGCCGTAGCGCCTGCTAGTTGACACACCCACGAAGGGACCGCGCGTTCGGGTAGTTCCGACTCCGCGCTCCTCGGTCCAGTCGCGTCGAGCACCAAATCCCGGGCCGAAGAATACCTGCTCGCCACCGAGGCGGTGGCAATCGCGCGCGCCCCTGCAGCCGAGTCGAGGTCAGCCAATCGACCTGGTGCTCCTCGGCAAGATCCCGCCCGACCAAGTCAACCGGAATCGATCACTTGGGGGCTCATCGCAGACTCGATTCCAAGCCGAATCTGTGCCATTAATGTGCCATCAAATGCGCGAAAACCAACTGAAACCAACTGTGACCGTTTTGAAGAATCCCTGATCAGCGCGATATCGTATCCATAGAAATTGAGCGAAAACCGCCGAGGCTCACTGAAAATCGAAAGGTCACCGGATCGATGCCGGTCGGAGCCACAGCCTGAAACCCCCGCCCCGGCGGGGGTTTCGTCGTTTCCGGGGTGTCTCCACCGCCCGGCTCCACGACAGGGGCGGGGAATCATCCTCGCGGGCGAGTGCCGTCCGCCTCCCGATCGACGACACCCGCGGGCGCCGCTGCTGGAGTGGCAGCATGACCAACTCCGCACCGCATCCGCTCGGCCGCCGCACCTCGCGGCTGCTCGGCCTCGCCGCCTCCGCCGCCCTCGCCGCCGTCGTGTTGACCGGATGCTCCGGCATCACGAACGCGCTCGAGAAGGTGCACGAGGAGAGCTTCGAGAACGTCCGATCCGCGGAATCGGGATGGAAGGGCGTCGACTTCCCGACCTGGATCCCGGATGACGGCACCGGCATCCGCAACCTCGCGACGACGAACGAGAGCGGCTCGGTCGTCTACGTGGCGACGGAGTCCGACCCGATCGGCTGCGAAGAAGCGGACCGGCGGGGTCTGCCGTTCGACGACCGCGAGTGGATCGCGACGCCGGATCCTCTGCCCGACACGGTGTGGGCCTGCGGCGACTACGAGGTCACGCGGGCCGACGGCGGTCTGCTCGGCTGGTTCAACGCCACCGAGTCGGGACAGAAGCCCGGGTCCTGAGTGCACGCGCGTCGCGCGCCGACGTTTCAGCGATGGCGCGTGATCCGCTCCTCGGGGATCCGCTCCAGCCGTGCCCAGCCACGCCACCCACGTTGCTCGAGGATCGCCAGGAGCCGCCGTGCGACGGGCGTGGACTCGGCCATGGTCGCGTCGAGCAGGGCCGCGAAGGGGTCCGACGGATCGGCGTCGCCGACCTCCACCTCTCCGCTCTCGACCGAGCGGATGCGGAGCTGCTCGATGATGTCGGCGAGTTCGACGACTCGGGGGTCGTCCGGCGACCACTCCGACACGGAGCTGAGGAGGCGATAGAGCCGAATCGTGTCCGGGTCCTCGTCCAGCTGGCGGTGCTTCTCGGCGATCACGGCGTCGATGTCCGGGATCTGCGCGGCGAGCATGATCCACGCGTCCCGCTCGAGCTCGATGTAGGCCTCCCCGACACCGAGCCCGCGCAGCCGGTCCAGGTAGTCCACGACGACTCTGGGTAGAGCCAGATCGTCGCCGGCAGCGAGCTCGGCGATCCGCTCACGGTTGCGCTGGAGCCGACGGATGTCTGCTCTCAAGGCCGTGTCGATCTCCCGCACTGCGTGAGCGAACTCCTCGGGGCCGGCGACGAGGAGTTCCTGCACTCGTGCGCGGGGCACGCCGGCGTCGGCCAGCACACGGATGCGGATGAGCCGCACGACCGCGGCGGCGTCATACCTGCGGTAGCCGGAGTGGTCGCGCCCTGGCTCGTCGAGCAGGCCGATCTGGTGATAGTGCCTGACCGTTCGCACCGTCACCCCGGCATAGGAGGCCAGTTGACTGATCGTGAGCATGATCCAGACTGCCTCAACCGGCGACGCCGCGCACCGCGTCGGCGATCGTGCGGAAGTCCTTGCGCAGGATCGCGCCGTGAGTGCTCGCGACCTTGGCGTGAATGGTGATGTGCGGGTTGCGTTCGGCCACCGCGGGCACGCTTGCGCGGATCCGCTCCTGCCCATCCCCCGTGCTGCCGAACGACGTCCCGGACGCGAGAACGTACCGGGTCGGGACGGTGATCCTGTCCATCACCGGACCGAGCTCCCGTTCACGAGCGAGCCTGCCGACCTGGATGTTGCATTCGGCCATCTCCAGGGCGGTCATCCGCGGCGTGAGCCCCGTCACGCGAAGTGGCACCGTCAGCCAATGCAGACGACGGAAGACCGTTCGGATCCCTTGCTCCATCTCGTCGTCGAGCCAGTCGTGCGGCTGCGCCCCATCGACGAGCACCGCCCCGATCGTCCGGTCCGGATTGCCGCTCGCCCAGTGCGCGGCGACGAACGCACCGTACGACCACCCGACCACCACCGCACGGTCGACACCTCGAGCGTCGAGAACGGCACCGACATCCCGGACCGCCGCCTCGAACGAATAGTCCACCGACCGTCCGGATTTTCGACCACGGGCTCGCTCGTCGTAGGTGATGTGCCGCCAGGCCGGCCCGAGTTCGGCGATCACCCGCCGCCAATAGCCCTGGGTTGCGAACTGTCCGTTGAGGTAGATCACCGGAGTTCCGGAGCCACCTGAATCGGTGACGGCCAGCGCAGTGTCGTCGACCGGCACCATGCCGGTCCAGGCCGGGGGCGAGGGCGTGGTGTTCATGGCTCTCCCTTCCGTTCGGCAACGCCTGTCCAGCGTGCAGGGTTGACGCTGCGTCAGGCTCAAGCACGAATCCGGCGCGCGAGGTCACGTTCCGCGTCGCTATCTCGTCGTACTCATGAGACCGGTTTTCCCCGGCCGAGCGAGGAGTCGAGCGATGGACCACACGGCGAAGCGAAACGGCGCGAGCGCGAGCCGCGCGACCTCGTGGCTGCAGCAGCGGCCCGCGGTGCAGAAGCTGCGCGACGCCCTTTCGCGCAACGGAGAGCGGCCGAGGTGGTCGACCATGTTCTGGCCGGTCGCCGTGGCGAGCTTCGTCGTGGTCGTCATCACGGGGTTCTACCTCACCGCGTTCTATGACCCGTCGATCGAGCAGACGCGATACGACGGCGACTATGCGCCCCTGCGCGGCACGGAGATGTCGCGAGCGCTCGAGTCGACACTCGGCATCACCTTCGACGTGCCGGGCGGGCTGTTCGCGCGGCAGCTGCACGGATGGGCGTCGTCGCTCATGATCGCGGCGCTGCTCGTCCACCTGCTCGCCCTGTTCTTCACGGGCCGGTACCGCAAGCCGGCGCGGATGACGTGGGTGTTCGTCTTCGTCGTGCTGTTCTTGAGCATGGCGGGCGGGCTCACCGGCGTCGTGCTGCCCGACGACCTCGTCTCCGGCAGCAGCCTCGCCGTGCTCGACGGGGTGACCAAGGCGGTGCCGGTCGTCGGCACCTGGCTGTCGTTCCTCATCTTCCAGGGGCAGGGCACGAGCGGCGCGATCGGGCTCTTCTACCCGCTGCACGTCTTCGCACTGCCGCTGGCCATCGCCGGCGCGATCGCGTTCGTGGTGCTCGGCGCGCTCCGCGTGCCCGAACGCCTCCCCCGGTGGAAGGCGACCGGATGGGCGCTGGCCGCGACGGCGACGCGTCGAGCGCCGCTGTTCTTCCTCGTCGCGGCGACGCTCACGATCGTCTCCGCGGCGGTGACGATCAACCCGGTGTGGATCTACGGACCGGCCGACCCGGGCAATGCGGCGGCGGGGGCGGGCGCGCTCTGGTATCTCGCGTTCCTCGACGGCGCACAACGCCTCATGCCTCCCGGATGGGAGATCGTGTGGCTCGACCGCACCTGGACCCTCGCGATCCTCGTGCCGGTCGGCGTCGCGGGACTGTTCCTCGTCGTCGCGCTCATGTACCCGTTCATCGAGTCCGTGCTCACCGGCGACCGACGCGACCACGTCGCTCCCGAGCGCCCGCGGAACGTGCCCACTCGCACGGCGACCGGTGTCGCCGGCATGGTGTTCTACGGGGTGCTGTGGGCGGCCGCAGCGTCCGACGTGATCGCGGCGCAACTGCAGCTCGGCCTCGAGAACGTCGTGCACGCCCTCCAGCTGACGCTGCTGATCGGACCGGTGGTCGCGTTCCTCCTCACGAAACGCATCTGCCTCGACCTGCAGGCGAAGGACCGCGAACTGCTGCGGCACGGACGCGAGACCGGGCGCATCGTGCGCCTCCCGGGGGGCGAGTACATCGAGGTGCACGCGCCGATCGACGACGACGAGCGCCGCGCCCTGTCGTCGGTGCCGGTGGGGCCGACCGTCGTGCGCCCCGGACCGGACGGCCGCATCCGGGTGTCCACCCGCGTTCACGCGGTCGCGTCGCGCTGGTTCTCCGACGGCGCGGCGACCCCTGCCGCCGACGACGCGCGGCCGGTAGAACTGGAGCGGACAGGAACGAGGTCGGATGCCCGCTGAGAGCCGCGACGACCCGGCGGCGCCCGACGCCGCGGCCGAACGCCACGCGCTGCTCGGCCTCTGCTACCGCATCCTCGGCTCGCTCGCCGACGCCGAGGATGCCGTGCAGGAGACGTACGCGCGGTGGCACCGCCTCGGCGAGCAGGAACGGCGCGGGATCACCGCACGCCGCAGCTGGCTCATGACGACGGCGAGCCGCATCTGCCTCGACATGCTCGGCACCGCCCGTGCCCGCCGCGAGCACTACGTCGGGCAGTGGCTGCCCGAGCCCGTGCCGCAGGCGGGGTTGTGGCAGAGCACGACCGCGACCGTCGACCCGGCGGACCGGGTGACACTCGACGAGTCGGTGTCGATGGCGCTGCTCGTCGTGCTCGAGTCGATGACGCCCGCGGAACGCGTCGCCTTCGTGCTGCACGACGTGTTCCAGTACACCTTCGCGGAGGTCGGCGAGATCGTCGGCCGCTCCCCGGAGGCGTGCCGGCAGCTCGCGTCGTCCGCACGCAAGCGCGTGCGGGGTGCCCGCCGCGCACCGGCGGATGCGGCGCAGCACGCGGCGCTCGTGCGGTCGTTCAAGGCCGCGTGGGAGACCGGGGAGATCGACGCGCTGCTGCCGCTGCTCGACCCGGACACGGTCGCCGTCGCCGACGGCGGCGGGGTCGGCGGCGCGAGCCCACGGCCGGTCGAGGGTGCGGCCCGCGTCGCGTGGCTGTTCGCCGACCTCCGTCACCGCGCCCCCGACCTGGTGCTCGCCGAGACCGAGGTGAACGGCGTGCCCGGCCTGATCGCCCGCCGGGACGGGCAGACGGTCGCCGTCATCTCGCTTTCGGTCTCGAACGGACGCATCGACCGCATCTGGGGCGTGAGCAATCCGGAGAAGCTCCGCGCCTGGCGGTGAGCGCGCTACGCCGTCGCCGCGACCGGCGCGACCGGCTGCTCGATCTTCGACACGTGGTAGTGACTGATGAGCCAGTCGCCGCCCGTCGAGCGGAGCACCGCGGTGAGGTGCACGGGGATCACCGCAGCCTCCGGCGGGGTGAAGTCGACGCGCACGTACGCGAGCACGGCATCGGCGGAGATCGGGCGGATCTCACGGATCTCGTATTCGGCGCGGAGGCCGAGCGGCTGCTTGTCGTAGTAGGCGGCGATCCCCGCCCGCCCGACGGTGTGCACGGGGTCGAACCCCTGGAAGATCGCGTCGTCGGTGAAGACGGAGGCGACGTCATCCGGCCGGTGAGCGCGGATGCCCGCCGCCCAGGCGTCGAGGGTGGCGGTGACGGCCGGTTCGGCCGAGTCGGTGGTGCTCATGGGAGTTGCCTTTCGAGTCCGGCGGCCGGGGCGCCCAGTCGGACGCCCCCGGCCGCGATCGGTTTCAGTAGCCGGCGCTCTGTCCGCCGTCGACGTGCAGGAACTCGCCCGTGACGAACGGGGCCTGCTCGAGGTAGACGACACCGCGCACGACGTCGTCGATGGTGCCCATGCGCCCGACCGGGTGCAGGCCGGCGTAGGTGGCGTGCGTCTCCTCGGCGTGCAGCGGGGTCTTGATGATGCCGGGCGAGACGGCGTTGAAGCGGATGCCGCGCGCCGCGTACTCGATGGCGAGCGACTTCACGACCGCCGCCGTGCCGCCCTTGGTGAGGGACGCGAGCGCCGACGGCACGTTCGAGTTGGCGTTCTCGACGAGGGTGGTGGTCACGTTCACGACGTGGCCCGCTCCCTGCTCGGCCATCTGCGCCACGGCCTTCTGGGTGACGTGGAAGAAGCCGCCGAGGTTCACGCGCAACGCGGTGTCGTAGTCGTCCTGGGTGTAGTCGAGGAACGGCTTGGCGATGAAGATGCCCGCGTTGTTGACGAGCGTGTCCACGCGACCGAACGCGTCGATCGCCGTGCGGATGACGGCGTCGGCGACCGTGGGGTCGGAGATGTCGCCGGACACGGTGCGAACGAGGTCGTCGTCCGACGCGCCGATCGAGCGGGAGTTCGCGACGACGGCGTATCCGAGTTCGCGGTACGCCTCGACGAGACCAGCCCCGATGCCCTGTGAGCCGCCCGTGATGACGGCGACCTTGAGTGTGTCCATGTTGCACTTCCTTTAGTAGACGGTCGGTCGACTATCGACCATGGACAGTTATAGCCGACCGGTCGTATAATCGCAACCATGGGACGGAAATCAGACGCGGGAGACCGGATCCTCGCTGCCGGCACCAAGTTGTTCGGGCAGCGGGCGTACGCCTCGATCGGTGTCGCGGAGATCGCCGCCGAGGCCGGAGTGCCGAAGGGGAGCTTCTACTACTTCTTCCCGTCGAAGCAGGCGCTCGCACTCGCCGTCGTCGACGCCCACTGGGAGCAGCAGCGCGCCGAATGGTTGCGCATCCTCACGGCCGCCGAGCCGCTCACCGAACGCCTGCGCGGACTGTTCGCGTCGACGGTCGAGGTGCAGCGGCAGGCCGTCGCCGGCACCGGGGCGGTGGTGGGCTGTCTGTTCGGCAACCTCGCGCTCGAGGTGAGCGCGCAGGACGACCCGGTGCGGGCGCGACTGCAGCAGATCTTCGAGGAGCAGATCGACATCGTCGAGGAGGCCATCCGCCCCGAGCATGCGGCCGGTCGGTCGGGCTTCGGCACCGCGCGGGAGGCCGCGAAGGCGATCGTCGCCCAGATCGAGGGCATGGTGTTGTTCGCGAAGCTCTTCAACGACCCGGGTCAGCTCGACCCGCTGCTGCAGAACAGCCTGCGGCTGCTCGGCCTCGACGACGCGCGCACGGCCGCCTGAACCCGCGCGCTACGGACGGTTCCCTTCGACAGGCTCAGGGAACGAACGCGCTCGCTGAGCCTGTCGAAGCGAGTACGCACGAACTGTTCCCTTCGACAGGCTCAGGGAACGAACGCGCTCGCTGAACCGTGCCCTCAGGCGCCGGTCGGGTCGTCGGGGTCGAGGTCCTCGGCGCGGAGGCGCTCGCCCGTGGGGGTGCGGAACGACGCCTCCTCGCGCTTGGCGACGAGCTCATCGAGCGCGACCTCGGAATCGGACGGCGTCGCGTCGGCATCCGGTTCGAACACATCGGGCTCGGGGCTCGGCTGCACGACGGCGCCGTCGCTTCCCGGTTCCGCCGCGCCGGAGCGCTCGTCGTCGGAATCGGGGTGCGGGAGCAGGGGCTCGGACATCGACATGCGCGCATGATCGCATGCGCACGTGACCGGACGGCCCTACCTGAACGGCAGCCGCAGAACCAGCCGTTAACCCGGCGCCGCTACAGTGACGGGCCGTCCCGCGCCCGCGGACGCAAGGAGGTCGAGTGCTCGCGTCGCCATTGCTGAGGTCGCACCACGCGGCGCCCCCGCGCACGCTCCTCGACATCCTGCGCGAGACCGCCGCACGCGTCCCCGACGCCTCCGCTCTCGATGACGGAGAGGTGTCGCTGAGCTACCGCGAGCTGCTCGCCGCCGTCATCGCCACGGGCGCGCGCCTCAACGCGGCCGGCGTGCGGCGCGGCGACCGCGTCGGTGTGCGGATGCGGTCGGGCACCCGCCACCTGTACGTCGCCATCCTCGGCATCATCGCCGCCGGGGCGGCGTACGTGCCCGTCGACGCCGACGATCCGGACGAGCGGGCCCGCCTCGTCTTCGGCGAAGCGGATGTGGTGGGCGTCGTCGGCGACGGAGGATACGTGTCGCGGCGCACCGCCGACGCGCGACCGGAGCCGATCCTCACGGCGCCGGCACCGCATCCGAGCACGGCGAGTTCGCCGATCATCGACCCGCCGACCGTCGACGACGACGCGTGGATCATCTTCACGTCGGGCTCGACCGGCACCCCGAAGGGTGTCGCCGTCTCGCACCGCAGTGCGGCCGCGTTCGTGGATGCCGAGGCGCGGCTGTTCCTGCAGCACGAGCCGATGGGGCCGAACGACCGCGTGCTCGCCGGATTGAGCGTCGCGTTCGACGCGTCGTGCGAGGAGATGTGGCTCGCCTGGCGGCACGGCGCGTGCCTCGTGCCCGCGCCCCGCTCGCTCGTGCGCAGCGGCGCGGATCTCGGTCCGTGGCTGCAGACCCGCGGCATCACGATCGTGTCGACCGTGCCGACGCTCGCATCGCTGTGGCCGGCCGAGTCGCTCGAGAACGTGCGCATGCTCATCTTCGGCGGCGAGGCGTGCCCGCCGGAACTCGCCGCCCGGCTCGCGACCGACGGACGCGAGGTGTGGAACACCTACGGCCCCACCGAGGCCACCGTGGTCGCGTGCGCCGCCCCGCTCGACGGCTCGGCGCCGGTGCGCATCGGACTGCCCCTCGACGGGTGGGACCTCGCGGTCGTCGGCCCCGACGGCACGCCCGTCGCGGACGGTGAGCCCGGGGAACTCGTGATCGGCGGGGTGGGCCTCGCACGCTACCTCGACCCGGCGAAGGACGCCGAGAAGTACGCACCGCACGCGGGCCTGGGCTGGGAGCGTGCCTACCGCAGCGGCGACCTCGTGCGGTTCGACGGCACCGGACTCGTGTTCCAGGGTCGCGCCGACGACCAGGTGAAGGTCGGAGGCCGCCGCATCGAGCTCGGCGAGATCGAGTCGGCGCTGCAGGAGCTGCCCGGGGTCTCCGGCGCCGCCGCGGCGGTGCGCACGACCGAGGCGGGGGTGCAGGTGCTCGTCGGCTACCTCGCCGTGCTCGACGCGACCGCGTTCGACGCCGCGGCTGCCGCCGCGCGACTGCGGGAACGACTCCCGGCGCCGCTCGTGCCGCTGCTCGCCGTCGTCGACGACCTGCCGACCCGCACCTCCGGCAAGGTCGACAAGGCCGCCCTGCCGTGGCCGTTGCCCGGCACGGGCGACGCGGAGGCGACGCTGCCGGATGCGGTGCGCGAGCTCGCCGCCGACTGGCGCGCGGTGCTCGGACTGCCCGTGGAGAGCGTCGACGCGAACTTCTTCGACCTCGGCGGCAGTTCGCTCGCCGCCGCGCAGCTCGTGAGCCGCATCCGCCGCCGGCACGCCGACTTCACCGTCGCCGAGCTCTACGAGCATCCGCGGCTCGGCGCCCTCGCGGATGCGCTCGCCGCCCGCGAGGGCGACTCGGAGCCGGCGCGCACCGACTATCACCGCGTCACGCCCACCCCGCGGCGGATGCAGGTGCTGCAGACGCTGCTGGGCATCCCGTTGTTCATGTTGAGCGGCATCCGCTGGCTCGCCTACGCCCTCACGGCCTCCACCGTGCTCGCGTCGCAGCCGGGGTGGGAGGGGTTCCCGTCGGTGTCGCCGTGGGTGCTCGCGATCGGACTGCTGCTCTTCGCGACGCCGTTCGGGCGCATGACGATCTCCGCGGTGAGCGCGCGGCTGCTGCTGCACGGACTGCAGCCCGGCGACTACCCGCGCGGCGGCGGCGTGCACCTGCGGCTGTGGGTCGCCGAGCAGGTCGCCCACCAGGTCGGGGCCGTCAGCCTCGCCGGGGCGCCGTGGATCACCTACTACGCCCGCGCCCTCGGCGCGCGCGTCGCGGCGGACGTCGAGTTGCACTCCGTGCCGCCCGTCACCGGACTGCTCACGATCGGTCGTGGCGCCTCCATCGAGCCGGAGGTCGACCTCGCCGGCTACTGGATCGACGGCGACATCGTGCGCATCGGCGCGCTGCGCATCGGCGCGGAGGCGACCGTCGGCGCGCGCAGCACCCTGCTGCCGGGCACCCGGATCGGCAAGCGCGCGGAGATCGCGCCCGGCTCGTCGGTGTTCGGGCGGGTGCGCTCCGGGCAGCTGTGGGCGGGCTCCCCCGCCGTGCGCGTCGGCAAGGCCCGCGGCTGGTGGCCCGACGAGCGCGCCCCACGGCCGCGCCGCTGGTACTGGGCGTTCGGGGCGTCGTCGGTGCTCATCTCGCTCATCCCGGTGATGGCGCTCGCGGCGGGTGGTCTCATCGTCGCCCTCGCCGTGCGCGGAAGCGACACCCTGGGCGAGGTCGCGGCGCGATCCGCCCTCGCCCTCGTGCCGGCGACCGTGGTCACCGGGCTCGTGCTCGCCCTCGCCGTCGTCGGCATCGTGCGGCTGCTCGGCCTCGGGATGCGCGAAGGCGTCTACCCGGTGCACAGCCGCGTCGGCTGGCAGGCGTGGTGCACCGAGCGGCTGCTCGACCTCGCCCGTGAGCTGCTCTTCCCCATCTACTCGAGCATGCTCACCCCGGTGTGGCTGCGGATGCTCGGGGCGAAGGTCGGTCGCGACGTCGAGGCGTCGACGGTGCTGCTGCTGCCGCGGATGACGACGATCCGCGACGGCGCGTTCCTCGCCGACGACACCCTCGTGGCCGGATACGAGCTCGGCGGCGGATGGATGCGCATCGCCGAGGTCGAGATCGGCCGCCGCGCGTTCCTCGGCAACTCCGGCATGGCGGCCGGCGGCAACCGGGTGCCCAAGGACGGGCTCGTCGCCGTACTCTCGGCCGCGCCGCCCAAGTCGAAGGCGGGCTCGTCGTGGCTCGGCTCCCCCGCGGTGCGGCTGCGCCGCAGCGTCACCGAGGGCGATCCGGCCCGCACGTTCGCGCCGCCGCGGCGCCTGCGCGTCGCCCGTGCCCTGTGGGAGGCGTGCCGGTTCGTGCCGGTCGTCGTCACGTGCGGACTCGGCCTCGCGGTGCTCGTCGTGCTCGCGGCGCTGACGGAGGCGCTCGGGCTTCTTGCCGCGATCCTGCTGAGCGGACCGGTGCTGCTGGCCGGCGGCGTCCTCGCCGCGGCCGTGAGCACGGCCGCCAAGTGGGCCCTCGTCGGACGGATGCGCGCGAGCGAGCATCCGCTCTGGTCGTCGTTCGTGTGGCGCACCGAGGTCGTCGACGTCTTCACCGAGATGGTGGCCGCGCCCTGGTTCGCCAACGCCGCATCCGGAACCCCTGCGCTCACCCTGTGGCTGCGCAGCCTCGGGGCGAAGATCGGACGCGGGGTGTGGTGCGAGACCTACTGGCTGCCCGAACCGGATCTCGCGCGGCTCGACGACGGCTCGACGGTGAATCGCGGCTGCGTCGTGCAGACCCACCTCTTCCATGATCGAATAATGAGCATGGATGAGGTGACCTTGCGCGCCGGGGCGACGCTCGGTCCCCACAGCGTCGTGCTGCCGGCCGCGCAGATCGGCGCCCACGGCACCGTCGGACCGGCGTCGCTCGTCATGCGCGGCGAGCTCGTACCGGAGGGCACGCGCTGGAGCGGCAACCCCATCGGGCCGTGGCGCGAGGTCACCACCGCGGTGTACTACCCCGTCGGCGCCTGATGGCGGCCGCCCTCCGCACGCACTCGAGAACCGCGGACCCTTACGTTCCCGGCAACGGCAGCCTCGACTACGCCGTCGACTCGTACGCCCTCGACCTGCGGTACCGGGTCGCGTCGAACCGGATGCAGGGCGTCGCCGTGATCGAAGCGGTCGCGTTGACGTCGCTCTCGCGCATCGAGCTCGACCTGTCGACCCTCAAGGCGACGCGGGTGCTCGTCGACGGGGATCCGACCGCCCACCGGCAGACGGCGCACAAGCTCATCGTCGCCGCCCGCTCCACGATCGAGGCGGGCAGCCGGTTCTCGGTGCGGGTCGAATACTCGGGCGCGCCGCGCCCGCGGCGGAGCCCGTGGGGATCGGTCGGCTGGGAGGAACTCGAAGACGGCGTCATCGTCGCGGCGCAGCCGAGCGGAGCGTCCACCTGGTTCCCGTGCAACGACCGGCCGAGCGACAAGGCGACCTACGACATCCGGGTAACGACGGATGCGGCGTACACCGTGATCGCGAACGGCCGGCTCGCGGGATCGACGGCCTCCCGCGGCGATCGCACCTGGCACTACGTGCAGCAGCAGCCCACCGCGACCTACCTCGCGACGGTGCAGATCGGCCGCTACACGACGGATGCGGTGGACCTCGCGGGTGTACCGGGCGTGCTCGCCTATCCGCGCCCGCTCGCCCGGCGGGTGCGGGCGGACCTCGGCGCGCTGGACCGCATGATGGCGCTGTTCATCGACCGCTTCGGTCCGTACCCCTTCGACGGATACGCCGTGGTCGTCACGCCGGATCCGCTCGAGATCCCGCTCGAGGCGCAGAGCCTCGCGATCTTCGGGGCGAACCTCATCGACGGCATCGGCGGCTCGGAACGCCTCGTCGCCCACGAACTCGCCCACCAGTGGTTCGGCAACAGCGTCGGCGTCGCCGCGTGGCAGCACATCTGGCTCAACGAGGGGTTCGCCTGTTACGCCGAGTGGTTGTGGTCGGAGGAGCGCGGCGGCCCGAGCGCCGACGCCTGCGCCCGCGACCACCACGCCGGGCTCGCCGCGAAACCGCAGCAGCTCGTGCTCGACGATCCGGGCGCCCGCGACATGTTCGACGACCGCGTGTACAAGCGCGGCGCGGTCGCCCTGCACGCGCTGCGACTCGGTGTCGGGGACGACGCGTTCTTCGGCGTGCTGCGCCGCTGGTGCGACGAGTACCGCGGCGAGGTCGCCACGACGGCGGACTTCGTCGCCCTCGCCGAGGCGTCGACCGGCGCGGACCTCACCGCGTGGGCCGACGCGTGGTTGCACACCGCGGCGCTGCCCGCCCTCCCCCGCTGACGCGGCGGTCGCACGGCGGTTCCCTTCGACGGGCTCAGGGAACGCACGCTCGCTGAGCCTGTCGAAGCGGGTCGTACGGCGGTTCCCTTCGACAGGCTCAGGGAACGCACGCTCGCTGAGCCTGTCGAAGCGGGCCGTACGGCGGTTCCCTTCGACAGGCTCAGGGAACGCACGCTCGCTGAGCCTGTCGAAGCGGGCCGTACGGCGGTTCCCTTCGACGGGCTCAGGGAACGGGGCGAAGCTCGGGGAACGGTGGAGCACCTTCCGTCGCACATCCGGCCGCCCCTAGGGTCGGGGCATGGCGAAGGCGAGCAGTCCCGCGGTCGAGATCGAGGTCGGTGGGCGCACGGTGCGCATCAGCAATCCGGACCGGGTGTACTTCCCGGCGCGCGGCGAGACGAAGCTCGACCTCGTGAACTACTACCTCTCCGTCGGCGACGGCATCGTGAACGCACTGCGGGAGCGGCCGTGCATGATGCACCGGTTCCCGGAGGGTGTCGCCGGCGAGAAGGTGCATCAGAAGCGCCTGCCGTACGGGGCGCCGCCGTGGATGGAGACGGTGCAGGTGTTCTTTCCGCGGTACAAGCGCACGGCGGATGAGCTGTGCGTCACCGAGCTCGCGCAGGTCGCGTGGGCGGTGCAGATGTCGACCGTCGAGTTCCACCCGTGGAACAGCCGCCGGGCGCACGTCGAGCAGCCTGACGAGTGGCGCATCGACCTCGACCCCATGCCGGAGTGCGGGTTCGACCGCGTGCGGCGGGTCGCCCACATCGCCCACGAGGTGCTCGACGAGATCGGCGCGACCGGATGGCCGAAGACCTCCGGCGGCCGCGGCATCCACATCTACGTGCGCATCAAGCCGGAGCACGGGTTCGACGACGTGCGCCGGGCGGCACTCGCGTTCGCGCGCGAGGTCGAGCGACGAGCCCCGGATGAGGTCACGACGGAATGGTGGCGGCGCGACCGCGACCCGAAGGCGCTCTTCGTGGACTACAACCAGAACGCGCGGGATCACACCATCGCGGCCGCCTACTCGGTGCGCGGCAATCCGATCGGCACCGTCTCGACGCCCATCCGGTGGGATGAGATCGACGCGGTGGAGCCCGACGACTTCACGATCGCCACGGTGCCGAAGCGATTCGCCGAACTGGGCGACCTGCACGCCGGCATCGACGACGCCGTCTTCGACCTCGCGCCGCTGCTCGAGTGGGCCGATCGCGACGAACGCGAGGGAGCCGCGCCGCCGGCGGATCCCGACGACCGCGACTAGACGGCAGCCGGCTCGGGCTGGGCCGGCTCCCGCACGGCGACACTGAGCACGGCGTCGACCGGCTGCTCCACCTCGACGAAGCGGTAGCGGATGCGCGTGTCGCCGAGCGTCGCGAAGGATCCGTCGTCCGAGACGAGCACCCGGGCCGGATCGACCCGGAGTCCCCGCCCGTCGGCTTTGAGCACCGCCTCGATACGAGTCCACCGCCGCAGGAGTTGCCGCACATCCATCGCATCGACGCCGACGAGTGCCGCGATCGACGCGATCCGCTCCGCCGGCTGGGCCGCGAGCTCCGCATCGACGCCCACGTCGCCCTCGTCGGTGACGGCGACCCACGTGCCGGTGCCCGCGTGGGTCACGCTCACCCACGCCCCGACGGCTGCGCCCGACCGCGACCGCAGCGACGGACGGCCGTGCGGGCCGCCGCAATCCGGGCAGACCGCCGACACGACGAGGTCGTCCTCGGGCACGCCGAGCACCGTCGCGGCGAGCGCGCGGGCGTCGGCGGCACCCGCGCCCGGGGTGCCGCCGACGACCCTGCGGACCAGCAGCACGGTCAGCGGCGAGCGCCGTCGGCGGTGTCGTCGACGAACGCCTCATCACGGGACGCCGTCGGCGACGCGTCGCCCGCGGACGGCACCCCGCGCCGCGCAGCCTCGAGCGCCTCGGCCTCGGCGCCGCCGACCGCTTCGCCTCGGGCCACGAGACCCGCCACATCCGACAACGGGATCTGCTTGAGGAACAGCGACAGCACGAAGGCGAGCCCGATGAACGGCAGCAGGTACCAGAAGACCGGGGCGAGGGCGTCGGCGTACGCCGCGACGATGCCATCGCGCACCTCGTCCGGCAGCGACTGGAGGGTCCGCGGGTCGATCGTCGCCGCCGACGACGAGGCGTCGGCGGCGCTCGCCCCCGCCGCCGCGAACACGCCGGTGAGGTTCTCGGTGAGCCGGGTGGTGAAGATCGTGCCGAACACGGCGACGCCGAGCGACGCCCCGACCTCGCGGAAGTAGTTGTTCGTGCTCGTCGCCGTGCCGATGAGCGAGGGACTCACCGAGTTCTGCGTCACGAGCACCACGACCTGCATGATCAGCCCGAGCCCGGCGCCGAAGACGAAGAGGAAGACGCAGATGAGCCAGATCGGCGTCTCGGCACTCAGACTCGTCATGGCCACCATGGCCGCCCCCGTGACGAGGGTGCCGAGGATCGGATACATCTTGTACCGCCCGGTGCGGGTGATCGCGATTCCGGAGGCGATCGAGGTTCCCATGAGCCCGACCATCATCGGCAGCATGAGCAGCCCGGACTCGGCGGCCGACGTGCCCGACGACATCTGCAGGAACGTCGGGATGAACCCGATCGCGGCGAACATGCCGAGCCCGAGGGTGAGTCCGATCGCGGTCGCGTTGACGAAGATCGGGTTGCGGAAGAGCGACAGCGGGATGATCGGGTCCTTCGCGCGCGACTCGACGAGCACGAACAGCAGTGCGGCCACCACGAGCCCAGCTCCGAAGAGCCAGGTGAGCGGGTCGTCCCAGCCGTGGGCGGAGTCGCCGCCGAAGTCGGTGAAGAAGATCAGGCACGTCGTCGCGGCCGACAGGGTGAGCACACCGAGGATGTCGATCGGGGCCGTCGCCTTCTTGCTCGGCAGGGTGAGGGTGAACCAGGCGATGACGAACGCCGCGATGCCGATCGGGATGTTGATGTAGAACGCCCACTGCCAGGTGAGGTGGTCGACGAAGAGCCCACCGAGGAGGGGACCGCCGACGGCAGAGAGTCCGAAGACCGCGCCGAGGGGCCCGAGGTACTTGCCCCGCTCCGACGCCGGCACGATGTCGGCGATGATCGCCTGCGAGAGGATCATGAGCCCGCCGCCGCCGAGGCCCTGGATGGCGCGGAACACCACGAGGGCCCAGAAGTCGCCCGCGAACGCGCAGCCGACCGAGGCGAGGGTGAACAGCGCGATGGCGACGAGGAACAGGTTCCGGCGGCCCAGCACGTCGCCGAACTTGCCGTACACGGGCATGACGATCGTCGTGGCGAGCAGGTAGGCGGTCGTCACCCACACCTGGTGCTCCACGCCGCCGAGTTCACCGACGATCGTGGGCATGGCGGTCGAGACGATCGTCTGGTCGAGGCTCGAGAGCAGCATGCCCGAGATGAGCGCGGCGAAGATGATCCAGATGCGGCGCTGGGTGAGCAGGAACGGCGCGTCGGCGCCGCGGGTGGAGGGGCTGGCGGCGGTGGTCACGGGGTGTCCTTCCGGGAGGGCGACGGGGCGAGCACGGCGCGAGCCGCGTCGAGGGATGCGGTGAGGGCGCGGTCGAACTCCTCGACCGCGCCGTGCGCGAGGATGCGGTCGCTCGCGTCTCGGAGCAGCACGAAGACGATGTGCACGGCGGTGCGGGCTCGAGGATCGTCGGTGCCGACCCCCTCCCGCAGCGCGACGAGCTCGATGAGACCGCGTTCGCGGTCCTGCGTCTGCCCGAGGAACCGGGCGAGGAGACGCGGTTCCCGCATGATGGCGGCGTGGAGGTCCGCGCGTTCTGCGAGGCCGAGGTCATCGGTGCGGACGTGTTCGCGCGCGAGGTCGACGAGATCGTCGATCACCGCGGGCCAGCCGCGGGACCCGAGGGCGAGGAAACGCTCGGCGAGACGCTGGCCTTCGTCGGCCTCGTCGACGCCGAGCACCGCCTCCTCTTTGGAGGGGAAGTAGTTGAAGAAGGTACGCCGGGAGACGCCGACTTCGGAGCACAGCTCCTCGACGGTGAAGCCGCTGAGGCCACGCTCGGCCGTCAGGCGCCGGGAGGCTGTCGTGAGGCGCGCGGCCGTCTTCTCGCGACGTTGCTCACGCGTCGACGGAGTTGCACTATTAGTCACGTAGTGCATTCTTGCACTTCATCGCATTGAGTGCAACGCGCATCCTGATCGTCGACTGCAAATCGCCGACGACGCGGCGCATCGCCCGCACACTGGCCGGGAGAGGCGACATGAACCACATCCTCAGCAGCTCGGCGGAGCGGCAACTGCTGCACGCCTGGCGTTCGGTGCGGGCGGACGAGCGCGCATTCGGCGCGGGCGCGCACGCCGGCGAATGGGCTCGCGCGGAGGCGATCCTCGAAGCGCTGCGCGTGCTGCACCGGGAGACGGAGCGGGGCACCTACAGCCCGGCCGAAGAGGAGAGCCTCGGGGAGCTGCTGCAGGCCGCCCTCGACCACGTCATCCGCATGTCGCGACGCGCCTCCGACACACCGGAGTAGCGCGCCGAGCGGACGACGCCCGGGCGCCCGCGGCTCCTGAACCTTGTCGCGGACGCCGCGACACCGGTGCTCCCGCACCGATGGGGCGCCTCACACGGCAGTCCCGCATACGGGATGGGCGTCGCGCAACGATCGGCGCGATCCCCACATTGCGCGCCCAGCTGGGCGGCGGCGTCAGTCCGTCTGCTCCTCGAGCAGCACGAGCCCCCCGGGCGTGTTCGCCGACGCGGACAAGCGCTCGAGCCACTCGCGGTTGAGGGTCGGCGGGCGCGTGCCGAAGTACTTGAACCGGATGGGGACGGCCGGCGAGATCCAGACGCTCGCCCTCGTCTCGCCGCGCCCCTCCGTGAACGTGAAGAAGAACGATTCGCGGCGGCGCAGCTTCGAGCCGATCACCACCTGCAGGTGTGCGAGGGTGCGGTCTTCGATCTCGATGCGTTGCGGCCGATCACCGTAGAGCAGAACCCCCAACCCGCATCCCTTCCCCTGCGTGACACCCGACCAGTGAAAGTTACCCGCCCGCGAAGATGCTCGTGGGGGGTTGACACATGCGTTCACCCAACGGTAGGCGCGACAACACCCCCGCTCTCAGGAGCGGGGGTGCCGGTCGATGGGTTTCTCAGCGCAGTGCCTGCTGCGCCTCCTCCATGGTGCCGAACACGCCCAGGGTCTTGCCCAGGCGCGTCGTGACCTGGTAGCCGCTGCCCCAGATCTGCTCGATCATGCCGGCGAACTCGCCGTCACGCCGTCCCACCCAGAGTCCGGCCTGCACAGCGCTCCATTGCGTGCGCGGGACCGCGTCCGTTTCGGTGGCGGTCGCGCTATCCGTCATCAGTGTCATGTGGTGCTCCCGTTGCCTGTTCCCCACCGACAGCTTCGAGCGCGCCCCGTCCGCGGGGTGCCATCGGTGTCCGAACCATGACACGCCGGGGGACAGCCGGGGGACAAGAGTCCCGGGTGATTTCTCAGCAAGAGCACGTCGCTTGTCAAGTCGACGCGCGGGTTCACCCCTGGGACACGAGTTCGAGCACCGCCTCGCCGTACGACTCGAGCTTCTTCTCCCCGACTCCGCTGATCGTCGACAGCGCTTCGAGGGATCCCGGGCGGGTGGCCGCGATCCCGCGCAAGGTCGCGTCGCCGAACACGACATAGGCGGGCACACCCTGTTCGCGTGCCACGCCCGCGCGCCAGGCGCGCAACCGTTCGAACAGCGGCTGGGCGCCGGAGGGCAGTTCGGCCGCGGCGGCACTGCGCAGCTTGCGTCCCCCGCGGGAGGCGACCGGATCCCGCCGCAGTCGCACCTGCCGCGATCCGTTGAGCACCGACGCCGACCCCTCGGTGAGCACGATCGTGCCGTACCCGTCGCCGTGGACGGCCAGCAACTGCTGGGCGAGCAGCTGCCGCACGACGCCGCGCCACTCCTGTTCGCTCAATTCGGTGCCGATGCCGAAGGTGCTGAGCTGGTCGTGGCCGTACTGCGCCATGCGCGGGGTCTGCTTGCCGAGCAGGATGTCGATGAGGTGCCCCGCTCCGAAGCGCTGGTGGCGCTCGCGCCACAACCGCACGACGGTCGAGAGGAGCTTCTGCGCCGGAACGGTGCCGTCGAACGACTCCGGCGGGGTGAGGCACGTGTCGCAATTGCCGCACGGCTCGGACTGCTGCCCGAAGTACGCCAGCAGCTGCACCCGGCGGCACTCGATGGTCTCGCACAGCGCGAGCATCGCGTCGAGGTGCTGACTCGCGCGCCGTTTGAACGCCGCATCGCCCTCGGACTTGTCGATGAGCTGACGCTGCTGCACGACATCCTGCAGCCCGTAGGCGAGCCAGGCGGTCGAGGGCAGTCCGTCACGTCCGGCGCGGCCGGTCTCCTGGTAGTAGCCCTCCACGCTCTTCGGCAGGTCGAGGTGGGCGACGAAGCGCACGTCGGGCTTGTCGATGCCCATCCCGAACGCGATCGTGGCGACCATCACGATGCCGTCCTCACGCAGGAACCGCGACTGGTTCGCGGCACGCGTGGCCGTGTCGAGGCCCGCGTGATACGGCAGAGCCGGAACGCCGGCGTCGTTCAGCGCCTGTGCCGTCTTCTCGACCGAGGCGCGCGAGAGGCAATAGACGATCCCGGCGTCGCCCGGGTGCTCGGTGCGGATGAGACTCAGGAGCTGCTTGACCGGCTCGTTCTTGCCCTCGATGCGGTACTGGATGTTCGGTCGGTCGAAGCTCGCGACGAAATGCCGGGCGTCCTGCAGCTGCAGTCGCTCCGTGATCTCGCGATGCGTCGCCTCGGTCGCGGTCGCCGTGAGCGCGATGCGCGGCACGCTGGGCCAACGCTCGTGCAGCACCGTGAGACCGAGGTAGTCCGGACGGAAGTCATGACCCCACTGCGCGACGCAGTGCGCCTCGTCGATGGCGAACAGCGCGAGCTCGGCCCGGTCGAGCAGGGCGAGGGTCGACGACACCTTGAGCCGTTCCGGCGCGAGGTACAGCAGGTCGAGTTCGCCGGCGAGGAGGGCTCGCTCGACGGCCATCCGCTGGTCGGGCGACTGGGTGGAGTTGAGGAAGCCGGCACGGGCGCCCACGGCGGTGAGCGCATCCACCTGGTCTTGCATGAGGGCGATGAGCGGCGAGACGACGACGCCGGTGCCGGGGCGCACGAGCGCGGGCACCTGGTAGCACAGCGACTTGCCGCCGCCGGTCGGCATGAGCACGAGGGCGTCGCCACCGGAGATGACGTGGTCGACGATCTCGGCCTGCTGACCGCGGAAGCTGTCGTACCCGAAGACGGTGTCGAGCACGGACAGGGCGGACGTCACCCGACGAGTGTACGGAACGCTCCCGACGCTCAGATCTCCCAGCCGAACTCGGTGGAGTAGTCGTGCTTCTGGGGACGCACGGCGGCGGGCACACCGACGAGCAGCGAGCGAGGCGGAGCCGAGCGGATGACGACCGCCCCGGCACCCACGACGCTGTCGTCGCCGACCGTGATGTCGCCGAGCAGCGACGCGCCCGCTCCGATGACGACGCGGTCCCCGACCGTCGGGTGCCGCTTCACCGGATTCGCCGTCGTGCCGCCGAGGGTCACGCCGTGGTACATCATCACGTCGTCGCCGATCACCGCCGTCTCGCCGATGACCACGCCCATGCCGTGGTCGATGAACAGCCGTCGGCCGATCGTCGCGCCGGGGTGGATCTCGATACCGGTGAAGAAGCGGGCGAGCTGCGACACCACGCGGGCGAGCAGGCGGAGCCGGGCGCGCCAGAGCCGGTGCGCGAACCGGTACCACCACACGGCATGGAGCCCCGAGTACAGCAGCCACACCTCGAACGCGGAGCGCGCCGCCGGATCCCGGCGGCGCGCTCCGGCGATGTCGTCACGGACCCCCACGTCAGTCGGCGAGGTCCTCGTAGAGCACGGTCGACAGGTAGCGCTCGCCGTAGCTGGCCACGATCACGACGATCGTCTTGCCCGCGTTCTCGGGACGCTTCGCGAGTTCGACGGCCGCGTGCACCGTGGCGCCGGAGGAGATGCCGGCGAGGATGCCCTCCTCGGCGGCGAGCCGGCGGGCCATGGCGACGGACTGCGTGATGTTGACGTCGATGACCTCGTCGTAGACCTCGCGGTCGAGGATCTCGGGCACGAAGTTCGCGCCGATGCCCTGGATCTTGTGCGGTCCGGGAGCGCCGCCGTTGAGGATCGGCGACTCCTCCGGCTCGACCGCGACGACGGTGAGTCCGGGCTTCTGCTCCTTGAGGTAGTTGCCGGCACCGGTGATGGTGCCGCCCGTGCCGATGCCGGAGACGAACACGTCGACGGCGCCGTCGGTGTCCTCCCACACCTCGGGGCCGGTGGTGGCGCGGTGGACGGCTGGGTTCGCCTCGTTGGCGAACTGGCGGGCGAGCACGGCGCCGGGGGTGTTCGCGACGATCTCGTCGGCCTTCTCGACCGCGCCGCGCATGCCCTCCGAGCCCGGGGTGAGCACGAGCTGCGCGCCGTACGCGCGCAGCAGCATCCGCCGCTCCTTGCTCATCGTCTCGGGCATCGTGAGCACGACCTTGTAGCCGCGCGCGGCGCCGACCATGGCGAGAGCGATGCCGGTGTTGCCGCTCGTGCCCTCGACGATGGTGCCGCCGGGCTGCAGCGCGCCGGACTTCTCCGCGGCGTCGACGATGGCGATGCCGATGCGGTCCTTGACGCTCGCGGACGGGTTGTAGAATTCCAGCTTCGCGAGCACGGTCGCGGCCGCTCCGTCGGTCACGCGGTTCAAGCGGACGAGGGGGGTGCGGCCGAAGGCCTCGGTGATGGAGGAGTGGATGCGCGCCATGCGTGATCTCTTTCGAAAGGTGGGCGTACGAGGAGAGCGGGTCCGGGTGGTCACAGCCTAAGACGCGGCGCTGGATGACGCGTCATCATGACGCGCGACGGCCCGCACCCTCGCCATACCGTGCCGTGTCAGCCGCCGACGCAGTTCGGATCACCTTCGCCGAAACAGGGCACGTAGCCGTCGTCGACCACGGGAGCCGGCTCGGGGGTCCACCGCCCCTGCGGCACGGCGAACACGCCGGCGAGGGCGACGGTGAGCAGCACGACCGCGATCCCGGTGATGACGGCGCGCGTGCGCCGGCGTACCGCCGCGACGACGGTGCCCGCGACGCCGAGTGCCAGCGCGGTGCCGCCGGTGAGAAGGTAACGGGCCTCCTCGCCGGGCGACGGCCGGTCGGATTCGCCCCAGATGGTGAAGTACACCTCGAGGTACTGCAGCATCAGCAGCAGGGCGGCGGCCGCACCGCCGAGCAGCAGAAGGATCGTGACCACCCCCGCCGCCCGTGGGCGGGAATCGTCGCGTGCCGCGAGCCCGGAGGCGAGCGCGCCGACGGCAGCACTGGCGCCGAAGGCGAAGAGCTGGAGGAACCACATCACCGCGAAGAGCACTCCGCCGCCTCCGCCGGCGGCGAATGCGGAGGGCAGCGTCGAGATGCCCAGGTCGATCACGGTGGCGATGAGGGCGACGACGACGAAGGCGATCCGGCGACGTGACGACGACGCGTGCGCCATCCGCATGGCGACGAGCGCGAGCCCCACGGCGTACAGGAGGGTGCGCCACGAGATCACCGCCGCGGACGCCGTGGCGAGCAGGGACTGCGCCGAGACGGCGCCGACCAGAAGCACCGACCCGAGCACGAACACGGCGAGCGTGACGGCGCCTGCTGTGAACGCTTCGACCGCCGGACGCGCCGCGGGCCGCCCGTCGTCGCGCGTCGGCGTCACGACGGAATGTGAAACGGGCTCCATTCCTGGATGCTAGCGGACGCGGAACGGCCCGCACCCTCGCGGGTGCGGGCCGTCCGGTGCCGCGGATTACCAGACGACGAGCACGTCCGGCACGCTCAGCGAGCGCTCGAATCCGTCGTCGCCCTGGTACCGCACGGTGACGAGGTGGATGCCCTTCGTGAACTTGGGCAGCGTGAGCGAGACGCGACCCTCGTCGTCCAGCGTGCCCGTGGCGATCACCTTGGTGCCGTCGTACACCTTCACGTCGCCGGTCGGCACCGCGTCGCCCGCGGCGGTCACCCGGGCGGAGAGCTTCACCGCCGTCTTGGGACTCGCGAAGGTGTGACTCAGCGAGGCGTAGGTGCGGGTCGACAGCACGACCGGCTCCTCCGTCTCGGTGATCTCGATCGGCACGTCGATGCTCGAGCCGGTCTCCGGCACCGACACGGTCAACGCCTGCGCACCCGACACGCCCTCCGGGATCGTGATCGTGACCTGCGCCGAGCCCTGCTCGTCGTAGAAGTCGGTGATCGCGAACTGGAGCGGTGCGCTCGCGAGCTCGGTCTCGCCGAGGCTCACGACCGCCGTGCCGGTCGTCGGTGCGCCGTTGCTGAAGGCGAGCGACGAGAGGTCGAGCGTCACCTGATCACCGGCGCTGTAGCCGTCGGCATCCGGGGCGCTCAGCGTGACGCCGTACGACCGCTGCGCGAGGTCGGGCGACGCGGGCGACTCGGCGGCGAAGTAGTCGGAGATCGCCTGCAGGTCGACCCGACCGGAGTCGGCCCGCTGCGTGCCCTGCGCGAGGGTGAAGAACTGGTCTCCACCGCCCGCGAGGAACGAGTTGGTGACGATCCTGATCGACTGATCCGCCGTGACGAGCTTGTCGTCCAGGTACATCGCGGTGATGCGCGAGCCGGCCGGAGCGGTCGGATCGTAGGCATACCGGAACCCGTCGGACAGGCCGAGCTTCAGGAAGGGGCGGGCGAGCCCGGCGGGCTGCCACTGCTCCTCGAGCACCTGCTCGAGCTGGTGGCCCTTGAGGGTGAGTGTCACGAGCGTGTTCGCGAACGGCTGCACGTTGGCCGCCTCGCGGTAGGTCACCGTGCCATCCGGGTCGCCGGGTCCGCTCGACGCGTACGTCAGGTCGGCGCGGATGCCACCCGGGTTCATGATCGCCAGTTCGGTGCCGAGATCCTGCGTCGCCCAGAGCTGCACGTCGGCGATGAAGTTGCCGATCGTGGACTCCGCGCCCCGGTTCTCGGTGGTGCCGTTCGAGAACACGCCGCGCTTGAGGTCGCCGGTGATCTCACCGAGCGGCCGCTTGCCGAGCTCGTTCGCGACCGCGACGGCGTTCGCGACGATCGCCGCGACCTCCGGGTCGGGCGCGGCCGCGCGGAACAGTGGCTTCACCTCGGCCGAGATCTCCAGCAGCTCGCCCGTGGTCGGGTCGACCGAGAGGCTCAGATGACCGAAGCTCTCGCCGTACTGACCCGACTGGATGACCGGCATCACGCGGTCGGTGCCGGGAACCGGCACCTCGTGGTCGTACACCTGGTGGGTGTGCGCCGACACGATCGCGTCGACGTTGCCGACGACCCCGTTGACGATCTGACCGAAGGCCGAGTCGTTCGTCGCCTGCGAGATGTCGGGACCGGCGGCGCCCTCGTGCACGAGCAGCACGAGCACATCCGCTTCGCCGTTGGCGTCGTCGCCGTCCTGCAGCTGGTCCGCCACGCGGTTCACCGCGGTCGGGATGTCACCGAAGTCGAGCGTCGCGATGCCGGTGGGGCTCACGAGCCCGTACATGTCCTCGGTGATCGCTCCGATGAATCCGACCGAGACACCGTCGACCTCGGAGATGAAGTACGGGTCGTAGGCGGGCTCGGTGGTGCCCTTCTCGTAGATGTTCGCCGAGATGTACGGGAAGTCGGACGCCGGGATGACCCGCTCGTCGACGTCGGCTCGTCCACGGTCGAACTCGTGGTTGCCGAAGGTGCTCACGTCGAGCCCGATCTCATTGAGCACGTCGATCGTGGGCTGGTCCTGCTGCACGAACGAGTCGAACGTCGAGGCGCCGATGCTGTCACCGGCCGAGACGAACAGGGTGTTCGGGTTGTCGGCGCGGTACTGGTCGACGACCCCTCCGAGCACCGCGGCTCCCGCCGCGGGCGAGGCCTCGACGAGGCGGCCGTGGAAGTCGTTGATCGACAGCACGTCGATGTCGACCGGAGCCTCGGTCGCGCTGATCCCGACGTTGATCGGGTCATGGTCGCTCGATCGGAACGGGGTGCCCGCCTCGGTCGCCGGGTAGGAGTACCCTCGGTCGCTCCACTCTGCCGAGTTGATGCCCCAGACGCCGACGCCGGTGACGTTCTCGGCGAGCGAGCCGGTCACGAGCGCGTGGTCGAGGGAGCCGAGCTCGCCGTCGAAGGTGTAGGTGTACTGACCCGGCGCGCGGGTCGGCACGAGGTCGACCATCCCGGCGCCCGTGAGCACCTGGATCGGGTCCTCCTGCGCGTAGGAGTTGAAGTCGCCGAGCAGGATGACGTCGTCGCTCTTCGCCGGGTCGTCGATGATGCCCTGCACGAGACCGGCCAGACGCGTGGCCTGCTCGACGCGCTCGGCGTTGAACTGACCCTGCCCGTCGGCCGGCTCGGGGCCGTCGCCGCTCTTCGACTTGAGGTGGTTCGACACGACCGTGACGACCTTGCCCGCGGCGTCGAAGGTCTGCGCGACCGGCTCACGTGCGATGTCCCACACGGTCTCGTCGATGTCGGTGAAACTTTCGCCCACCGGCGTCGCGACGGACGGCTTGAAGATGATGGCGTTGGTGATGTAGTCGGTGGTCGCCGCATCCTGCAGCGCCGTGGGCGTGCGCACGTAGTCCCAGGTGCCGGCGCCCGCGGCCTCGTTGAGGCCGGCGACGAGGTCGGCGAGCGCCGAGTCGACGGGCTTGCCGAGCTTGACCGAGTTCTCGATCTCCTGCAGCGCGACGATGTCGGCGCCGAGTCCGTTGATCGCGGTCACGATCTTCGACTTCTGGATGGCGAACTGCTCCGCGCTGCGGGCGCCGCGAGCCGGCTCCTCGAACGTCGTGAAGTAGTTGTAGACGTTGAATGCGCCGACCTGCACGTCGCCGCCGACCTCGGGGGCGGTCTCGGGGCGCGCGTTCTCCGTCTCGAACGTGGGCTCGTAGAGGGCGGTCTCCGGGGCGGAGCTGTCGCTCAGCGGCACCTGCGGCTGCAGGCGCCAGTCGTCGAAGCCCCAGCTCAGCACCATGCCGCCGGCGGGCGACACGAAGCGATCGCCGCCTCGCACGACCTCGTCCTTCTCGAAGTACGGCTGCCCGCCCGGGTGGGCGTTGTTGCTCACCTGGATGCTGTAGCCGTCGTCGACGAGGAGGCGGTTGGCGCGGTTCGCGACCGCGATCGCGTTCGCCTCCGGTCCGGCATCCGTCGTCTCGGTGCTCTTGACCGCCTGCTCACCGACGTTGAGCCACAGCGTGCCGAAGTTGTAGAGCTGGTGGCTCGAGCTGAGCACCGCCGACTCCGGGGTGACGAGCATGCCCTCGTACGCCTCGCGGGCGTTGCCCTGGGTGACGTTCGGCAGCACGGTCGGAGCGGGCACGCCGGCGCCCGCCTGGAGCACCTCGACCGCGTCGGCCGCGGTCGCGGAGACCTGCGTCTGGTTGAAGTACTCGCCCGCGACGCCGGTGACCCGGATCTTGTCGCCGATGGCGAGCTGCGGGTTCGCGTTCCCGAGGAACACGAAGAGCCCCTGCGACCCGAAGGCGGGGTCGACGGCGCCCGCGCCGGACCCTTCCGCCTGGATGAACACGCCGCGGTAGCCGCTGGCGGTCTGGGCACGGTAGTCGGCGGTGACGATGCCCTCGACGGTGACGGTGGAACCGTTCAGGGGCGTCGTCGCCCCGGTCCCCTGCACCTGGGCGATCGTGTGCGTCGTCTCGGCCGCGTGGGCGGCCGGAACGGTCAGCGCGCTGAGTCCCAGGGCCACGGCCGCCGACGCTGCGAGCGCCGACAGGTGGAGGGGGGATCGGCGCGCACGAGCGGGTTCAGACATGGACTCGTGGTCTCCTCGTGTGGAAAAGGACAGAAGCATCCCGTCTACCCCCGGATGGGGGGAGACAGGTGCAGCCTAAGTCGGAGCACCGACGTTGGGAAGATCCGCCGCAACCGGTAACGCAAAGTTCACGCGGCGGGCGGTGGAACGCCCGGTCCGCGCCGGAGTGACCGTCAGCGGAGCGTCCCTCAGGCGCGTTCCCCGTCGCGAATCGCGGGTGGGACGCCGCTGCACCCGCGATATGCGACGGGAACGGTCGGTTTCCCGTCGGTAGATGCCCTTACGGCAGCTCCATAAGGGCATCTACTGACGGGAAACGGCTCGGCGGGCGGCAGCGCGGGGCGAGGGGGCCCGGCGCGACACGAGGGGGTCGCGACACGGGAGGCGGCAGGGCGTCGGCGCGCGGTCAGTCGGCGATGAGGCGCTTGCCGAGGCTCACGGCCGCGTCGGGGGCGTAGCCGAGCGCGCGGTAGAACTCGAGCGCCTGCTCGTTGTCGGCGCGCACCTGCAGGTTGAGCTTCGGGCAGCCGATCGCCTCGAGCCGCCGCTCGATCTCCGCCATGAGGGCGCGACCGTGGCCGGCGCCGCGGTGTGCGGGCGCGACGGCGAGGTAGTTGACCCACCCGCGGTGCCCGTCGTAGCCGGCCATCGCGCTCGCGGCGACCGCGCCGTCGACCGCGCCGACCAGGAAGAACTCGCGCTGCACCTCGAGCTTGCGGCGGATGTCGCGGTACGGGTCGTTCCACGGACGGGTGAGGCCGCAGTCGCGCCACAGCGCGACCACGGCCTCCGTGTCGTTCTCGTCGAAGGGGCGGATGCGCATCCGTCCATTGTGGACGGATGCGCGGTGCCTCAACGGGTGAAGCGGTCCTTCGCCGACTTGAGCAGTCCGGCGGCGGGCCGCTGCTGCTCACCCTGCTGCGCCGCGAGCACGAGCAGCACGAGGGTGAGCGCGGGCGTCACCCACTGCACGATCTTCTGCTGGCGCTGCACCGACGTGAGCTTGCCCGACGATGCTGCGGACGCCTCGGTCGCACCCTCGACGGGCTCATAGGAGTGCTTCGCCTGCTGGGCGCCGAGCACACCGTTGTAGACGGTCGACGCGATCGCGGCACCGGTGACGGCGAGCTTGATGTAGGTGTTCGTGCGGGCCTCGGGCTGCTTGAGCAGTCGCGCCTTGTTGCCGAGGATGAGGCCGACACCGCCGATGCCGTGCACGGCCATCGCGGCGAACTGCACGGGCGCCCACTTCGCCCAGCCCACGGAGGCGAGCTTGAGGCGTTCGGTCGGGTCCTTCGCGGCGGCCGCGGCGCCGTTGAGGCCGATGTCGCCCATCAGGCTGCCGCCGAACCAGGCGGCGAGGCCGATGTCGTGCAGGGAACGGATGAGGGTCTGACGTTCAGACATGGCTGACCTCCGGGGGATTCGGTTGTTATCCCCACGGTGCGCTCCCCCGCGACGCCTGCCAAGAGGATTCGTCACCCGCTCAGCCGATCAACGGTTAGCAGCCGGAACCCAGGTGACGCGTGGCACAGACGGCTCGGAACGACGACGACCGCGCCACCCGGAGGCGGCGCGGTCGTCGTGATGACGGTGATGCGTTATCGAGCGACGGCACCCATGGCGATGTCGGTGATGATCTGGTCGCCGGCGGTGACCGGCGTCCATTCGGCCTCGATCTCGGCGCGCTCGAGCAACTCCTCGAGGCGGCGACGGCGGTTGCGGTTCGTCAGCGTGATGACGGTGCCGTGCTTGCCCGCTCGACCGGTGCGACCGGAGCGGTGCAGGTACGTCTTGTACTCGTCCGGAGCGTCCGCCTGCACCACGAACTCGATGTCGTCGACGTGGATGCCGCGCGCGGCCACATCCGTCGCCACGAGCACGTTGACCTTGCCGCTCGTGAGCTTCTCGAGGTTGCGGGTGCGTCGCGACTGGTTGAGGTCGCCGTGCAGGCTGACCGCGGGGATGCCGTCGTCGTCGAGCATGTCGGCGAGCTCCTCCGCGAAAGCGCGGGTGCGCGCGAACACGAGGGTCTTGCCGCCGCCGGCGGCGAGCTGGGCGATCACGTCGCGCTTCTCGCGCTGTTCGATGAGCAGCACGCGGTGGTCGATCGTCGACGACGCCTGGTCCTCACCGGCGACCTCGTGCACGCTCGGGTTCTCGAGGAACTCGTCGACGAGCGTCGCGACGCCGCGGTCGAGGGTCGCCGAGAAGAGCAGCTTCTGACCGCCCGGGGCGGTGCGACGCAGAATGCGCTGCACCGGCTCGAGGAAGCCGAGGTCGCACATGTGGTCGGCCTCGTCGAGCACCGTGATGGTGACGCCCGAGAGGTCGAGGCGGCCCTGCTCGATGAGGTCCTCGATGCGGCCGGGGGTGCCGATCACGATGTCGACCCCGCGCTGCAGCGCACCCACCTGACGGTGCTGCGGCACGCCGCCGTAGATCTGCGTGGTGAAGAGGCCGACGCTGCGGGCGATCGGCTGCACCGTGCGGTCGATCTGCAGTGCGAGCTCGCGGGTCGGCGCGAGGATGAGGGCGCGCGGGGCGCGACCCGGGCGGCGCTTGGTGCCACCGCCGTTCTCCATGAGGCGCTCGACGAGCGGGGCGCCGAAGGCGATCGTCTTGCCGGATCCGGTGCGTCCGCGACCGAGCACGTGACGCCCGGCGAGCACGTCGGGGATCGTCGCGGCCTGGATGGGGAACGGGCTGGTCGCGCCGAGCTCGGTGAGGGCACGGGTGATGTTGCCGCCGAGTCCGAGGTCGGCGAAGCTCACACCCTGCACATCCTCGGCCTGGATCGCCTCGGCCTCGAGGCGCTCGAGCACGACGTCGTCCTGTTGCACGAAGGGCTGCGCCTCGCGGCTCGGGTAGTACGAGGATTCGCGACGCGGCGCACGGTCGGCGCGGTCGTCACGGCGCGGCGCACGGTCGGCGCGGTCGAACTCGCGGCGCGGGGCACGGTCGTACTCGCGGACGCCGCGACCGGCGCGCTCCGGACGGTCCGCCCGGTACGGACGCGGAGCCCGGTCGCGGTCGAACTCGCGGCGGGGTGCACGGTCGTCGTCGGTGCGCCGGGGTGCGCGGTCCTCGTAGTTGCGGCGGGGAGCACGGTCATCGCGAGCGGGACGCTCATCGCGGTCACGACGCGGCGCGCGCTCCTCCCACTGACGGGGAGCACGATCGTCGCGAGCCGGACGCTCGTCACGGTCACGACGCGGCGCACGGTCGTCGTAGTTCCGGCGGGGCGCACGGTCGTCGCGATCGAACTCGCGGCGGGGCGCGCGGTCGTCGCGACCGAAACGGCCGCGGTCCTCGCGCGGAGCGCGGTCGTCACGGAACGGACGACGCTCGCCGCCACGGTCCTCGCGCGGAGCGCGGTCGTCACGACCGAAACGGCCGCGGTCCTCGCGCGGGGCGCGGTCGTCACGCGCGGGGCGCGCTCCACCGCGGGGCTCCCAGCGCGACGTGCGGGATTCCTTCGTGCGCGGCTCCCAGTTCGGCCGGCTGTCGCCGCCGCGCTGATCGCTGCGCTGACCGTCGCGCGGGGCGTCGCCGAATCGGGAGCGGGCCGCGCGGTCGTCCGCCGTCCAGCGGCGCTTCGGGGCGGGAGCGGCGTCGCCGCGGGTGCCGCGGTGCTTGGCGCTCGGGCCGCCGACCTTGCGGGCCGCGGGGCGGCCGGTCGAGCTGTGGGCGCGCGAGGACGCCTTCTTGTTCTGAGGCATGGAGATGCTTTCTTCGGATCTACGCAAAAGACGTAACCCGGGCAAATCGCTGGCCGGGGGCCGTTTCACTTGGTGTGTCCGGGGCGGATGCGCCACCGGAACCGGCCCGCGAGACGAACAGTTGATGCGGCGCGGTGAATCGCGCTGTCTCGAGCCGACTCCCTCAGGATACTCCACATGCCGCTGAGCGCCTAGGCTCGACGGCAATATGTGCCGCTCCGCGCGATCCGTCCCCCTGGGGCGGATCGTCGTGCTCGCGCTCGGCACCGCCGCTCTGCTCGGCGGTTGCGCCGTGACCGGACCGGACGCGGAGGTCACGCCGACCGCGGAGTCGGTGTATCCGCAGCTGCGCACCTACCCCGACGTGCCGGTGCTCGAGAACGTGCGGTACGGCACGGCCGACGAGGTGCCGCTGCTGCTGGACGTGTGCCTCCCCGAGGAGGCGAGCGAGATCGACGACGACACTCCCCCGCGTCCCGCGATCGTGTCGGTGCACGGGGGGAGCTGGGCGCGCGGCGACAAGGCGAACCTCAACTGGCGCAGCGTGTGCCAGTGGCTCGCGTCCGAGGGTTTCGTCGCCGCATCCGTCAACTACCGGCTCGCGCCGACCTACACCTTCCCCGCGCAGATCGACGACGTGCGGCAGGCGATCGGGTGGCTGCGGGAGCCGGACCAGGTGGACCGTTACGCCATCGACCCCGACCGCATCGCCCTCTTCGGCGGCTCGGCCGGCGGGAACCTCGCGGCGCTGCTCGGCACCGAGGGGACCGGCGACTGGACCGAGGGCACCCGCGTGGCCGCCGTGGCCGAACTGAGCGGACCGGTGGACCTCACGGCGGCGGGCCAGCGGACTCCGGACTTCGAGCCGGTGCAGCTGTCGTACCTCGGCTGCCCCGAACTGGCCGAGTGTGAGGTCGCGCACGATGCCTCGCCGTACTACGCGATCGATCCGAGTGATCCGCCGTTCTTCGTGGGGCACTCGGTCGACGAGCGCATCCCGGTCGCACAGTCCGAGCAGTTCGTGAAGGAGCTGCGTCGCCACGGCGTCGACACCACCTTCGTCACGGTGGAGGGCACCATGCACTCCATCGCGATGCTCGACGACCCGATGCGGGAACGCATCATCGCCTTCTACCGGGAGAAGCTCGCCGACCCGGTCGACGCGGTCGTGGCCGAACCGCTCGTGGAATAGTGGCGGGATGACCGTCGTCACGGTGGAACACTCGACCGCGCCCGGTGTGCTCGACCTCGTGCGCCAGGGCGACGAGTTCGGCCTCAGCCTCTACCCGCCCGAGAGCTACTACGCGCTCGACGCCTCGGAACTCGACCGTGACGACGTGGAACTGCACGTCGCCCGCCACGACGGCCACGCCATCGGCATCGCCGCGCTCGTCGACGCGGGCGACGACACGGGAGAGCTCAAGCGGATGTTCGTGGATCCGACCGCGCGGGGTCGCGGTGCCGCCCGCGCGCTGCTCGATTCGATCGAGACCGCGGCACGAGCGCGCGGCATCCGGGTGCTGCGGCTCGAGACGGGTCCGAAGCAGCCGGAGGCGATCGCGCTCTACACCTCGCACGGGTACGAACCGATCGACGCGTTCGGCCCCTACGTGGGCGACCCGTCGTCGCTGTGCTTCGCCAAGTCGCTCTCGTGAGAACGCTGCTGCTCAACGGCACGGTCGGTGCCGGCAAGACGACGGCGATGGATGCCCTCGGCCACGAACTCCGCCGTCGGGGCGTGCGCCACACCCTCGTCGACGTCGATGGGCTCCGGCAGAGCTGGCCGGCGCCGCCGGAGGATCCCTTCCACTTGGAGCTCACGCTCCGCAACCTCGCGGCCGTCGCGGCGAACGCCGCCGCGGCGGGTACCGACCGGCTCGTGCTCGCCGGGGTGCTCGAGAGCGCGGCGGAACGGGCGCGCTACGCGGACGCCGTCGGGGGCGACCTCACGGTCGTGCGGATCGCGGTGCCGATCGACACGGTCATCGCGCGGCTCACGCGGCGGCATGCCGACGACCCCGACGGGCTCGCCTGGCACCTCCGACGGGCGCCCGAGCTGGCCGCGATCCTCGATGCCGCCGGTGCCGACGACCACGTGATCGAGGCCGGACGCCTCACCCCACGGACCCTGGCGGAACACATCCTCGACCTCTGGAAGTGACGACGTGCTCGACCTCATCCGCCCCGACGATCCGCGCTACCCGGCCCTGCAGCACGTGCACTCGGGCGGCGGCGCCCCGGGCGTGATCGTCCGCCCGCACTCGGCGGCGGAGACCGCCGACTCGCTCGCCCTCGCGCGCGACACGGGCGGCCCGATCGCGATCCGCAGCGGCGGTCACGGCATCAGCAGCGTCGCCACGAACGTCGACGGCACCGTCATCGACCTGGGTGCGCTAGACGCGGTGGAGCGGGTCGACGACCGGCACGTGCGAGTCGGCGCCGGAGCGCGATGGGGACGGGTCGCCGCGGCGCTCGCCCCGTGGGGGCTCGCCATCAGCTCCGGGGACTCCGGCGACGTCGGCGTCGGCGGGCTCGCGACCGCGGGCGGCATCGGGCTGCTCGGTCGCGCGCACGGGCTCACGATCGACCACATCGTCGCTGCCGAACTGGTCACCGCCGACGGCCGGATCGTGCGGGTCTCGGCGGATGAGCATCCGGACCTCTACTGGGCGGTGCGCGGTGCCGGGGCGAACCTCGGCATCGTCACGTCGTTCGTGTTCCGCGCGACACCGGTGTCGACGGTGACGCACGCCGTGGTGTCGTACGTGCTCGCCGACGCCGCGGGCTTCCTCGAGCGGTGGGGTGCACTCGTCGAGACCTCGCCCCGGGCGATCTCGGCGTTCCTCTCGGTCAGCGGCGGCGGCACGCCCTTCGCCCACGCCACCATCGTCGGCGTGGGTGACGCGGTTCCGCTCGATCCGTTCCTCGAACTGCCGGGGGCGATGGGACAGCGCGTGCAGTCGGTGCCGTATGCGACGGTGTCGGCGACGACGGGCGCGACGTACTCGGGGCGGCCGTCGCCCCTGTCGCACAGCGGTCTCGCCGATCACCTGGACCCCGCCCTCAGCGGCGACATCGCGGGGATGCTCGGCTCCGGCGCGGCGCAGATGGTGCAGATCCGCTCCGCCGGCGGTGCGATCAACGACGTGCCCGCCGACGCGACGGCGTACGCGCACCGCCACCAGAACTTCTCGGTGACGGCGATCACTCTCGGGGACCGCGAGGCGTTCGACGCCGGCTGGGAGCCGCTGCGCGGCCGGATGCCCGGCCTCTACTTGAGCTTCGAAGCGGATCCGCGGCCGGATGACCTCGAGCGCGCCTACCCGGCCGCGACCCTCGATCGCCTGCGGGCGATCAAGGGGCACTGGGATCCGGATCGGGTGTTCACGCAGAACTTCGACGTGTCGGTGCCCGCCTGAACCGGTCCTACTCGGAGGACTCCGCCGCGGCGTTCCCCCGGCGGCGCGGGCCCGGCTCCGGCTCGAGTTCGCGCGCGGCCCGCCGGTCGGTGCGGCGCTCCTTGGCCCCCTCGACGAGGTAGTACAGCACCGGCAGCACCACGAGGGTCAGCAGCGTCGACGACACGAGTCCGCCGATCACGACGATCGCGAGCGGTTGCGAGATGAAACCGCCGGATCCGGTGATGCCGAGCGCGAGGGGCAACAGCGCGAAGATCGTCGCGAGCGCGGTCATCAGGATCGGCCGCAATCGGCGGCTGGCGCCGTGGATGATCGCGTCGCCCACCTTGAGCCCGCGTTCGCGGTACTGGTTCACGAGGTCGACGAGCACGATCGCGTTCGTCACCACGATGCCGATGAGCATGAGCACGCCGATGAGCGAGGGCACGCCGAGCGGGATGTCGGAGACGATTTGCAGCAGGATCGCGCCCGTCGCGGCGAACGGCACGGAGACGAGCAGCAGCAGCGGCTGCCGCAGCGAACGGAACGTGGCCACCATGACGATGTAGACGATGAGGATCGCGACGAGCAGCGCGATTCCGAGCTGGGTGAAGGCGTCGCCCTGCTGCGCGGTCACGCCGCCGAGCTCGGCGGAGGCGCCGGAGGGCAGGTCGACCGCATCCACAGCCTGCTGCACCTGCGCGGACGCGGTGCCGACGTCTTCGCTGCCGGGCGTCACGGAGACGGTCGCGGCACGCGTTCCCTTGATCGTCGTGATGCTCGCCGGGCCGTTCGTCTCCTCGACGGTCGCGAGGGTCGACAGCGGCTGCGGTCCCGAAGGGGTGGGCACGAGGAAGTCGCGCAGTTCCTGCACGGTGACGGGCGCACGCGGGTCGTCGATGTAGATCGACAGGGTCGTCTCGTCGATGACGACGTCGCCGACCGCGGCCGGGAGCGTGCTGTCGGCCACGATCCCGCCGACGGCGACCTCGCTGAGGCCGGCGGCCGCGGCGGCCGCCCGATCGACGCGGATCGCCAGGAACGGCTGCTGCACCGAGAGGTCGCTCGTCGCCTCGGCGACGACGTCGAGGTCGCGCACCTCGGCGAGGATCGCATCCGACGCCTCGGTGAGATCGGCCTGGCTCGTCGCGGTGATCTCGACCTCGATGTCGGAACTCGCGAATCCGGAACCCGAGGCCGCGAGGCTCACCTCGCCGACATCCTCGAGCCCCTCGAGCGCGTCGCGCACCCGGGATTGGAGCGCCACCTGGTCGACGCCGTCGTCGGTGGTGACCGAGAAGGTCGTGTCGCCGCCGCCGAGGAACGCCTGCTGGATGGAGGAGCCGCTCGTGCCGAGCGACATCTGCACCGTCTCGACGCCGTCGATGTCGAGCAGGGTCTGTTCGACGGTGGTCGCGGCGGTGTCCTTGGCCTCGAGGCTCGTGCCCGGGTCGAGGCTCTGGCTCACGGTGAGCGTGTTCTGTCCGCTGTCGCCGATGAAGTTGGTCTTCATGCTCGGGATGAGCGCGACGGTGCCGGCCAGCAGCAGCACCGACGCCACGATGGTGACCACCGGACGCCGCAGGGTCCAGCGGATGACCGGCAGGTAGCCCTTCTGCAGGCGCGTCGGGCGGTCGAGTTCGTCCTCGTGCTCGTCATCGACGACCGGCGCGGCGTGCTTGTGGCGCTTGTTGCCGAGGAACCAGTACGCGAGCACCGGCACGATCGTGAGGGCGACGAACAGCGAGGCGCCGAGCGCGATCGTGACGGTCAACGCGAACGGGCGGAAGAGTTCACCGGTGATGTCGCCGACGAGCGCGAGGGGCAGGAACACGGCGACGGTCGTCACGGTCGCGGCGGTGATCGCGACGGCGACCTCGCGCACGGCGTTCTTGATCGCGGTGAGCTTGTCCTCGCCGAGCCCCAGGTGACGCTTGATGTTCTCGATCACCACGATCGAGTCGTCCACGACGCGACCGATCGAGATGGTGAGCGCCCCGAGCGTGAGGATGTTGAGCGTGTAGTCCGCCGCCTGCAGGCCGATGAAGGTGATGAGGATCGACACCGGGATCGAGATCGCCGTCACGAGCGTCGAGCGGATCGACACCAGGAAGATCAGGATGATGATGACCGCGAACACGAGACCGAGCAGGCCCTCGGTGGTGAGCGACTCGATCGACTGTTCGATGTAGGGCGCCTGGTCGAAGACGATGGTGAAGCGGGTGCCGTCGCCGATCGCATCCTCGATGCCGGGCAGCGCCTCCTGCACCGCGTGCGACACGTCGACGGTGTTGCCCGCCGGCGTCTTGGTGACCGCGAGGGTGAGGGACGGTTCCCCGTTGACGCGGGAGATGCCGGTCACCGGGTCGTCGGTCAGCTCGACCGTCGCGATGTCACCGATGGTGGTCGCGGTGGAGCCGCCGAGCAGCGGCAGCGCCGCGATGTCGTCGGAGCTCGCGAGCCGCTGACCGGCCTGAACGGTGAGGGTGCGGTCGCCCTCCGTGATCTCGCCGGCCGGCAGCAGCACGCCGTTCGCGTCGAGCGCGTCGCGGATGTCCTGGTTGCTGAGGCCTCGGCCGAACAGTGCCGTGGAGTCGGGGGTGATCGTGATCCGCTGCCCGATCTCGCCGAGGATGCTCACCTCGCGGATGTTGTCGAGGTCGCGCAGTTCGGGCAGTGCAGTGTCTTCGAGTCGTGTGCCGAGCTCGCGGGCCTCGAGGTCGCTCGTGACGGCGATCTGGATGACGGGCAGGTCGTCGAGGCTGCCCGTGATGACCTGCGGGTCGACGGATTCCGGCAGCTGGGAGCCGAGCCGGTTGATCGCCGACTGCACCTTCTGCTCCGCGGTGGCGAGGTCGGTGCCGTATTCGAAGCTCGCCGAGACGGTGGAGATGTTGGCGCTCGAGGTCGCCGTGGTGTTCTCGAGTCCGGGCACGGCCTGCACGGCCGTCTCGATCGGGGTCGACACGTCGGTGTTCACGACCTCGGGGGCGGCGCCCGGGTACTGGGTGACGACGACCAGCTGCGGGAAGCTGACCGACGGGATGAGCTCCTGCTTGAGCGAGGTGAGCGCGATGCCGCCGAAGATGCCGACGGTGATCGTGACGAGCGCGATCAGGGCGCGGTTGCGCAGGCTGAAGACGGCGAGAAGGTGCACGGTACTCCTGGGGATGAGGACGGGCCGGTTGTCGCACCGCGTCGTGCCCGACCGGGGCAGTATCGCAGCGGCCGCTGGGAGTCCGCGTCCCCCCGTGGTCGGACATCCGGCGCCTCGGTCGCTGAGCCCGTCGAAGCGGGTCGTACAACGCCTCCCCTCGACAGGCTCAGGGAGCGCTGAGGGTCAGACGACCTCGGCCAGGTAGTCGCTCTCGACCGGGTACGGCTGGCGCATGACCGTCGCCCACGCGCGCTCGAGCGCCCCGACCGCAATATCGGTCTCGGCGGCGGGGTGGCTGAACGGGATGCGCAGGAAGCGTTCGAACGCCCCGTCGACGCCGAATCGCGGACCGGCGGCGATGAGCAGTCCCTCGTTCCGGGCCGCGAGTGCGAGCTGCGAGCTGACGGCCGCGCCGAGGTTGACCCACACCGTGAGGCCGCCGTCGACCGCGGGCACGTCCCAGTCGGGGAACCGGGAGCGCAGCGCCGCGACGAGGTGGTCGTGGCCGGCGCGCAGCTGAGCGCGACGTTCGTCGAGCACCGTGTCGTAGTCGCCGAGGATGTCGGCCACCACGAGCTGCTCGAAGACCGGGGTGCCCAGGTCGCCGGCGGAGCGCACCCGCGCGAGCCGCTGGATGAGCGCGCGGTCGGCGCGGATCCAGCCGAGCCGCAGACCACCCCAGACGGTCTTGCCGACCGATCCGACGATGACCGCGGGACCGTGCGCGGCGAGGGGCGCCCGCACGGGCTGGTCACCGAAGCCGAGCTCACCCATCGTCTCGTCGGCGATGATCGTCGTGCCCTGCCGGGCGGCGAGCGCGAGGAGCCTCGACCGGGTCTCGTCGTCCATCGTGCGACCGGTGGGGTTGTGGAAGTCGGGCATGAGGTAGCCGAGAGCGGGGCTGGTGCGCTGCAGCGCCTGCTCGAGTCCCGCGACATCCCATCCCTCGTAGGAGGTGACGGCGACGGGCACGATGCGGGCGCCGGCACTGCGGAGCGCCTCGAACCCGTGCGGATAGCTGGGGTTCTCGACGAGCGCACGGTCGCCGCGCGAGAGCAGGGTGCGGGCGAGCAGCGCGATCGCGTGCTGCGCCCCGACGGTGATCATGATCTGCTCGGGGTCGGTCGCGAGTCCGCGCGCGGTGTACCGGCGTGCGAGCGCGGCGCGCAGCTCGGGCAGGCCGAGCGGGTCGAATCCCGACAGGTGGAGGTGCTCCGGCATCCGGGCGGCCGCGCGTTCGATCGCAGCGGGCAGGTGCACGCTCGCCGGTAGTGTCGCCTTGCTCAGGTCGGGAGCGCCGCTGATCGGGGCATCGGGCACCAGGACCGGTTTGAGAGGTAGCCGCGCGACGCTGCCGGATCCGCGGACGCTCTTGAGGAAGCCGCGGTCGCGCAGCTCCGCGTAGGCGGCGGTGACGGTGGTGCGGCTCAGCCCGAGCTGCCCGGCGAGGTCGCGTTCCGCCGGAAGGCGGTCGCCGATGCCGACCCGTCCGTCGAGCACGAGCAGGCGGATGCGGTCGGCGAGCTGGGAGTAGGCGGGCCCGGCGTCGGGGTCGCGCCAGTCGCGCAAGAGCTCGACGAGGATGCGGGTCGGGATCACGGCCATGCGACCACCGTACTTCAATTGGCCTCTTGTCGGCAGTCCAATATCGAGATTGGATTCACAACATGTCCCCCACGATGATCATGACCCGGCGCATCGCCCAGTTGCTCGTAGGCCTCTTCCTCTACGGCATCGCGCTGTCGCTCATGATCCGCGCCGCGGTCGGCGTCCCCCCATGGGATGTGCTGTCGCAAGGCGTCGTGAAGCAGACGGGTCTTCCGTTCGGACTGGTCACGATCGCAATTGGACTGATCGTGCTGCTGCTGTGGATCCCGATCCGGCAGAAGCCCGGCATCGGCACGGTGCTCAATGCCGTGCTGGTCGGCCCGAGTGCGGAGGTCGGGCTCGCGCTCGTTCCCCCGATCGACGACCTCTTCACCCGCGTCCTGCTCTTCGCGGGCGGGCTCTCGATGCTCGCCATCGCCACGGGGCTCTACATCGGCGCGCGATTCGGTCCGGGGCCGCGTGACGGCCTCATGACCGGACTGCACCGCCGCACCGGCTGGCCGATCTGGGTCGTGCGCACCGCGATCGAGGTCACCGTGCTGGCGATCGGCTGGGCGCTCGGCGGCAACGTCGGCCTCGGCACGCTCGCCTTCGCGCTGCTGGTCGGACCCATGGTCAACGTCACCCTGCCGCGCCTCATGGTGCCCGCGGCGGTCGTGGCTCCGAAGAACGAGTCACCCGAGGAGGTGCGGGCATGATCGCGACATTGACGGCGTTCGCCGCCCTCGCCGCGTGGGCCGTCATCGCGACGATCGAGATGGTCGCGCGAGACGGTTACCGCGCGGTGCCCACCCGGCCCTGAGCCGGCTCGACCGGCCGGGGCGGCAGCGCCTCCGCCGGTCGCTCCCCGCGTTGCACGAGAGCGACGCCCACGATGATGAGCGCGCCGCCGCCGATCTGCACGACGGTGAGCGCTTCGCCGAGCAGCAGCCACGACACGACCGCCGCGAAGATGACCTCGCCCAGGCCGAGGAACGACGCGAGCCGTGACCCGAGCCGTCGAGCCGCCGCCACCCCGGTCGCGTAGGCGAACGCGGTCGAGACGAGCACGACGATCGCGAGCGGCACGAACCAGGGCACCGTGGTGCCGAAGAGGGGCACGGATGCGGTGGTCGCCTCGAGCGGGAGCAGTCCCGTCGCCCCGACCAGCAGCAGAGCGATCCCGCCGATGAGCATCGCGGCCGCGGTGAGCGCGATCGGGTGCACCCCGCGCGCCGGGGACGCCGAGATGACGAAGTAGATGGCGCATCCGACGGTCGATCCGAGGGCGAAGAGCAGGCCGAGCGCGTCGATGCCGCCGACCCCGCTCGGGCCGAGCACGGCGACCAGGCCGACGACGCTCACCGCGGCGCCGGCGATCACGACGCCGCGCGGCGCCCGACGGGTGGCGATCCACGCGACCGCGATCAGCAGCACCGGTGCGAGGTGCTCGATCATGATGGCGATGCCCACCGGCATCCGCTGCACGGCCGCGAAGTAGCACAACTGCACTCCGGCGACCGCGAACAGGCCGAACCCGAGCACCTGCCGCCAGGCGCGCAGCAGGTTGCGGTAGCGGCCGTGCAGGGTGACCAGCGCCGGGATCGCGAGCACGATCGCCGCGCCGAGCGCGCGAGCGGCGACGGCCGCGATCGGCGACCAGCCCGCCTCGAGCAGCGGCTTCACGAAGGCCCCGCTCGTGCCGAAGGCGGCCGCGGACGCGACCGCGAGCAGGATGCCGTCGCTGCGGGTCGTGCGGACCATGGCTGCCTCCGAACGGATGTCAGGGGTAAACTCGAATACGGTCCTGACGCTACCGACACCCACTGACAGGAGTCAACTGGTGTTCACCCATGACACGGTCGACGCGCTGGTGTTCCTCGCGGCGCTCGTGAACACGACGCCGACCTCCTCGGACTCCGAGACGGAGGAGCTCTCCACCGTCGCGGAGCTCGAGGTGCTGCTTGATGCGCACGGCTACTTCGGCCGACGCGACGGAACGATCGAGGAGCTCCAGGAGGTGCAGGCCCTGCGGGAGGTGTTCCGCGAATTGTGGGCGCTGCCGACCGACGACGCCGTCCCCGTCGTCAACCGGATGCTCGCCGATGCCGGCGCGCTCCCCCAGCTCGTGCGCCACGATGCCCAGGACTGGCACATCCACGCGGTCGGCTTCGACGCCCCGCTCGCCACGCGCATCCTCGTCGAGGGGGCGATGGCGTTCGTCGACGTCATCCGCACCGAACACCGCGACCGCTTGCGCGTGTGCGCCGCGGACCGCTGCGACACCGTGCTGCTCGACCAGTCGCGCAACGGATCGCGCCGCTTCTGCTCCGACGGCTGCGCGAACCGCACCCACGTCTCGGCGTACCGGGCACGCAAGGCCGCGCGCGTCTGAGGAATACGGATGACGCGCGGCACACCGCTGACTATGGTTCACGAATGGACCCGCGCCAGGAGGAGTTCCTCGACACCTTCCAGACCTTCATCAATGACGTCGTGCAGCAGCATCGCCGACGGCGAGGCCTCGACGAACTGACCCCGTTCGGGCAGCTCGTCGAACGCCACCTCGGCGTCGACGTGCGTGCCCTGCCCGTGGTCGAGGAGCCGATCGCGCGGCATCGTCTGGTGGACGTCGACATCGCCCTCGAGCATCTCGCCGGCGAGGGCTCGCAGCTGCTCGGTCTCACCGGTGGGCAGAGCCGCCACCACTCCCAGCTCGCGGAGCTGCTGAGCAACCCGCACATGCCCTACGCGCCCGGACCGGTCGACTTCATCGCTGCTCCGACCGGACCGCACAGTCATCGCCAGGTGGTCGCGTTCGGCGTGCGCCTGTTCACCTTCGAGGGCGAGCCGGTCGCGGTGCTGCAGCGCGGCGCGCAACCGCAGTTCGGCCGCGACGCCGCAGCCCTGGAACTGCTCACGCCGACCGCCGCGCTGAGCGACCGCCTGCTGCAGGAGGTGCGCCGGCTCATGGTCGACCTGAGCGTGCTGCGTGGGCAGGTGCTCTCGTTCGACGGCGGCGAATTCCACGGACCGTCCGCCGCCGGAGCGGTGTTCCTCGAGCGACCGGATGTCCCCGCGGAGCAGGTGGTACTGCCCGACGGTGTGCTCGAGAGCATCCGACGACACGTGGTGGGCATCACGGAAGGCCGCGATGAACTGCTGCGGGCGGGGCAGCACCTCAAGCGCGGCGTGCTGCTCTACGGTCCGCCCGGAACGGGCAAGACGCTCACCGTGCGGCACCTCATCGGCGTCGCCGACCGGGTGACGTGCGTGCTGCTGACCGGCGCGAGCATCCGATTCATCCGCGAGGCGGCCGATCTGGCCCGGGCGATGCAGCCCGCCCTCGTCGTGCTCGAAGACGTCGATCTCGTCGCGATGGAGCGGGGGATGCACGGCGGTCCGCAGCCGCTGCTCTTCGCCGTGCTCGACGCGCTGGACGGTCTCGACGGCGACGCGGACGTCGCGTTCGTACTGACCACGAACCGCGTGGAGACCCTCGAGCCGGCCCTCGCCCAGCGCCCGGGGCGCGTCGACCTCGCGGTCGAAGTTCCCCTGCCCGACGCCGCCACGCGTCGCCGCCTGTTCCGCCTGTACGCCGCGGGTCTGCCGCTGAGCGAAGAGGCGATCGACGCCGCCGCGGAGCGGTCCGAGGGCGTGACCGGCTCCTTCGCGAAGGAGCTCATGCGGCGCGCGGTGCTGCTCGCGGTCGCCGAGGGGCGACCGGTCGCAGACTCGGATCTCTCCGCCGCTCTCGATGAGCTCCTGTCGGCGGCCTCCCTGCTCACCCGCCGCTTGCTCGGCGTGACCGGCGACGGCGGCGGCTTCACGGGTGAGGGACCCGCCCATCCGTCGGGGTTCGCCTTCGCGGCGGGATGACCGCGGGCCGGCCGCTCACCTCGGGGTGAACGCCCGGCCCGGATGCATCACAGGTTGCGGTCGGCGTACGCACGCATCGCGTCGCGCACGAACGTCGCGCCCCGGGTGCCGCCGTAGTTCTTCGCGAACCGCTCGTCGGCGACGTACATCTCACCGAGCCCGACGAAGTACTCCTTCGTCGGACCGTTCGCGTCGCGCGGGGTGCCGGGCACCCCGGCGAGCCACTCGTAGTGGCGGCGGGCCAGCTCTTGGGCCTCGCCGCTCGCCGGGTCGACGCCGCGCTGCGCGGCCTCGCCCCAGGCGACGCCGAGCTCCTTCGTGCGCGTCAGCCACGCGGCGCGGTCGGTGCTGCTCAGCCCGCGCCACCAGCGGTCACCGTCGGCGTAGGCGTCGGCGCCCCAGCGGGCCTCGACCTCTTCCTTGTACTGCGTGTGGTCGAATCCATCGAACATCTCGTCTGCCATCAGTTCTTCACCTCCTCTCATCTTGCGGATCGTGGTCTCCACGCTCGCGATCTGGCGGTCCAGCCGCTCCTTCTCCGCACGCAACCACCTCAAGTGCTCATCGAGCGCCGCGGTGTCATCGCGATGCCCCTCGAGCACGTCGGCGATCGCGGGCAGTCCGAGTCCGAGCTGCCGGAGCAACAGGATGCGTTGCAGCCGGGCGAGCGCGGACGCGTCGTAGTAGCGGTAGCCGTTGCTGCCGACCGAGCTCGGCGGCAGCAGGTCGATGTCGTCGTAGTGCCGCAGGGTGCGGCTCGTCGTTCCCGCGAGCCGCGCGACCTCTTGAATCGACCATTCCATCTCGCTCTCCTTCCGACACTCGACGGTAGAGGTTGACGCCGCGTCAATGTCAAGCGCACCGGCACCGTCCGACGCGCCCTCGTGGAGCGCGCGATCTCGCGCTCTTGACGGGAACCCGCTGGAGGGTTATCTTCAACGTGTCAGTTGATCAATGGAAGGGTTGAATGTGAGTCAAGCGGATGAGGAGCGACTCGACCGTGCCTTCCAGGCCCTGGCCGATCCGGTCCGCCGGCACATGGTGGCCCGGCTGAGCCGCGGGCCGCTCACCGTGAACGAACTGGCCGAGCCGTTCGACATCACGGTGCAGGCGGTCTCGAAGCACATCCAGAGCCTCGAAGCCGCCGGGCTCGTCACTCGCAGCCGCGACGGGCAGCGCCGCCCGGTGCATCTCGAGGCGGCCGCGCTCGAACGACTCACCGCATGGATCGACCGATACCGGATCGTCGCCGAGCAGCGCTACCGGCGCCTCGACGACGTGCTCGACACCATCACGAACGAGGAGGAATCATGAGCAACGCAGTAGAGATCACCGCCCCCGAGGGGCAGCCGTTCATCACCATCGTGCGGGAGTTCGACGCGCCGGTCGCCGCCGTGTGGCGCGCGCACGTCGAGCCCGACCTCGTGCGCCGGTGGCTCGGACCGCACGGCTACGAGACGAGGATCGACACCTTCGAAATGCGCAGCGGCGGTCGCTACCGCTACGTGCAGATCGCCGACGGCGAGGAGTACGCCTTCAACGGCGTCGTGCACGCCGCGGACGAACACCGCCGCATCGTGCAGACGTTCGAGTTCGAGGGGATGCCCGACGTCGTGACGCTCGAGACCGCCGTCTTCGAGGAACTCGGAGGCGGCCGCACCCGGCTCACCGGTACGAGCGCCTTCCCGTCGGTCGAGGCCCGTGACGGCATGCTCGCGAGCGGTATGGAGACGGGCGTCCGCGAGGGATTCGAACGGCTCGACGCGATCCTCGCCGAGGGGTGAGCGCAGTCCGGTCGCGCGCGGATGCGCGGGCCCCATTCCCGTCGCGAATCGCGGGTGCGAGATGCCACGACCCGCGATTCGCGACGGGAAACCCAGGCCGGTCGCTCCGCGGCACCGGATCGACCCTTGCGCGCGCGCAAGACGCGATATATCTTGTCTTCATCAGACGCGTTATATCGCGTTTACGATGCGACAGGGAGAACCGGGATGACGCGGGAGAAGTGGCTCGTCGACGGGCCGAAGGTGATCGACCTCGAGCTGGTTCGTTCGCTCAAGGTCGGGCTGTACGGCGGGCAGATCGACATCGTCGCCCATGACGAGCCGGGCGCCCGGGTCGAGATCCACCACGTCTCCGGCAAAGACCTCGAGGTCTCGATCGACGGCGACGTGCTCGGCATCGACCACCCGCAGCTGCGCTGGGACAACTTCCTCGAGGTCTTCGCGACGTCGCGCAACACCTCCCGCGCCGACGTGAGCATCATGGTGCCGCGCGACACCCGCCTCAAGCTCGGCGTCGTCGGGGCCGAAGTGCTCGTCTCGGGACTGCACGCCGACGCCTCCCTCAGCACCGTCTCGGGCGACGTCGTCGTCGACGCGTGCAGCGGGTCGCTGCAGCTCAACGCGGTCTCCGGCGACCTCTCCGTGCGAGACCACACCGGCACGCTCACCGCCCACACCGTGAGCGGCGACCTCGTCGCGAGCGGCGCCATCACCCGCCTCACCGCCGACACCGTCGGCGGTGACGTGTTCCTCGACCTCCCCGGCGAGCCGGATGAGGTGCGCGTCAACACCGTGAGCGGCGACGTGACCGCCCGGCTGTCGCCCGATCACGCCGTGCAGTACCGCTTCTCGACCGCGAGCGGCAAGCTGCGGCTCGACAACCGCGAGGTGCGCGGCGTGCGCGGAAGCTACGCCGAGACGTACGGCACGCTCGAGGGCAGCTGGCTCGAGTTCAAGGTGAACACCGTCTCCGGTGCCATCAACGTGCTGCACGGGGTGACGGCGTGAGTCCCGCGGTCTTCGGCCACGGCCACCTCCGGCTCTACCTGCTGAGCCTGCTCGAGGAGCGTCCGCGCCACGGCTACGAACTCATCCAGGCCCTCGGCGACCGTTTCGGCGGCACGTATGTTCCGAGCGCCGGCACTATCTATCCGCGACTGTCGAAGCTCGAGGCGGAAGGCCTCGTGACCAAGCAGAACGACGGACGCAAGACCGTTTACGAGATCACGGATGCGGGGCGCGCCGAGCTCGCCGCCCGTCGCCATGAGCTCGACGGCATCGAGAGCGAGGTGACCGACTCGGTGCGGCGTCTCGCCGACGAGGTTCGCGCCTCGGTCGACGGGGCGATGCGTTCCCTGCGCGCCGAGCTCGCCGCCGCCGCGCGGGAGACGCGGTCGGCGACTCCGCCTCCACCTCCGCCGCCCGCCCCGCACGCCGCCGGCGCGAGCTCCTCGAACACGCGCCTCGACTCGCGCCTGCGACTGAGCGAGGCGGAGCAGGCGATCGCGCACTTCCGCCAGCAGCTGCGTTCCGACCTGCGCGGCCACGCCGCGCGCGGCGAGCTGAGCCGCGAGACGGTCGACGTGCTGCGCACCGGACTCGGCGATCTGCGCGCCGCGGTCACCGCGACGCTGCGCGTCGGGTCCGCCGACGGCGCGCCCGGTGCCGCGGCCGAACACGACGTGCTCGACGACGACACGGGCGCCGCGTGATCACCGAGATCCTCGCGGTCGCCGCGTCCGTCGTGTCGGGCCTCGGAGCCGGCGTGTTCCTCGCGTTCTCGAGCGGGGTCATGCCGGGGCTGGCCCGCACGAGCGACGCGGTCTACGTGGAGTCGATGCGCGGGATCAACCGCGCCGTCATCAACGGGGTGTTCCTCGGCGCGATCTTCGGCGCCGTGCCGCTGCTCGTCGCGGCGGCCGTCGCCGCCTTCGCCGAGGGCGCGACCGCTGCGGGGTGGCTGCTCACCGCATCCGGTCTCGTCTATCTCGCGGGCGTGCTCGTCGTCACGGGCATCCGCAACGTGCCGCTCAACGAACGCCTGGAACGGCATCGCGGAACACCCCGCCAGGCGCGCGAGGATTTCGAGCGGCCGTGGGTGCGATGGAACGGGCTGCGCACGGTCGCCGGGGTCGTCGCAACCGTGCTCGCCGTGAGCGCGCTGATCGCGCTCTGAGCGCGCGCTCACCGCGGGAATCCGCGTGTTTTCGCGGGTGTATGCTCGCCGTTCGTGACTGACGACGTCCGCTCACCGAAGCGGTGGCTCCTCGGCGATCCGCTGCCCTCCGACAAGCTCGAGGGGCAGCTCCTGCCGAAGCATCTGGCGCTCCCGATCTTCGCGAGCGACCCCCTCTCCTCGGTCGCCTATGCGCCGCAGGAACTGCTCATGATCCTGCTGCTGGGCGGCCTCGCGTTCCTCAGCTTCGCGCCGTGGGTCGCCGCGGCCGTCGTGCTGCTGCTGGTGGTGGTGGTCGCGTCGTACCGCCAGCTCATCAAGGCGTACCCGAGCGGAGGCGGCGACTACGAGGTCGCGCACCGCAACCTCGGCGAGAAGGCCGGTCTCGTGGTGGCGAGCGCGCTGCTCGTGGACTACATCATGACCGTCGCCGTCTCGGTCGCGAGCGGTGTGGACAACATCATCTCCGCGATCCCCGGCCTCGCCCCGGCGCGGATCGAGATCGCCGTGCTCGCCGTCATCCTGCTCGCTGCCGTCAACCTGCGCGGGGTGCGCGAGTCGAGCAAGGCGTTCGCCGTGCCGACCTACCTCTTCATCGGGTCGATCGCGATCATGGTCGTCGTGGCGCTCGTGCGCACCGCCCTCGGCGACGCCCCCGTCGCCGAGAGCGCCGAGTTCACCGTGCAAGCCGAGCAGATCTCGCAAGCCGCGTTCGTGCTGCTGCTGCTGCGCGCGTTCTCGAGCGGATGTTCGGCGCTGACGGGCGTCGAGGCGATCTCGAACGGCGTGCCGGCCTTCCGGCGACCGAAGGTGCAGAACGCGCAGCGCACCCTCGTGCTCATGGGCGGCATCGCGATCCTGCTCTTCTCGGGTCTCACCGCCGTGGCCCTCATCGCGAACGTGCACTACGCCGAGGAGCCGTGCCACCTGATCGGCTGGGAGCAGTGCGCGACCGAGCCGCAGCGCTCCCTCATCGCGCAGATCGCCTCGAGCGTGTTCGGCAACAACAGCGTGCCGTTCTTCATCATCCAGGCCGCGACCGCGGCGGTGCTGCTGCTTGCGGCGAACACGGCGTTCAACGGGTTCCCGCTGTTGGGTTCGGTGCTCGCCACCGACCGTTACGCCCCGAAGGCACTCTCCACCCGCGGCGACCGCCTCATCTTCTCGAACGGTGTGCTGCTGCTCGCCCTCGCGGCCATCGTCATCCTCGTCGTCTACCAGGCCGACGTGACCGCGCTCATCCAGCTCTACATCATCGGCGTCTTCGTCTCGTTCACCCTCGGCCAGACCGGCATGGTGCGGCACTGGTGGCGGATGCTGAAGAACGGATGCAGCGATCCCGGCTCGGTGTGGCGCGGCCTCGCCATCAACGCGCTCGGCGCGCTCATGACCGCGAGCGTGCTCGTCATCGTGACGATCACGAAGTTCACCCACGGGGCGTGGCTCATCTTCGTGATCATGCCGATCCTGTTCCTGCTCATGCTCGGGGTGAACCGCTACTACCGCGACGTGGAACGGGAGATCGAGGCCGACCCGGTGACGACGTTCGGCTCGTCGGGCGACCACGCGATCGTGCTCGTCGGACGCGTGCAGAAGCCGGTGCTGAAGGCCCTCGACTACGCGATCGCCGCCCGCCACGACTCCATCGAGGCCGTGCACGTGTCGATCGACGACGCCGAGAGCGAGCGGCTCGCCCGGCAGTGGGACGAGCAGAACATCCAGGTGCCGCTGCGGATCGTGCCGTCGCCGTATCGCGACATCAGCGTGCCGCTCATCAAGTACATCAAGGCGCGACGCGAGCAGCACGGCTCCGAAGTGGTGACCGTGTACACCCCGCAGTACATCGTGGGTCACTGGTGGGAGAACCTGCTGCACAACCACAAGGCCCGCCGCATCCGTCACAAGCTCTCGCTCGTGCACGGCGTCGTGATCGCGGTGGTGCCGTGGCTGCTCGATTCGAGCGACCTCATCTACGGTCGCCGGTCGCGACCGCTGCCGGGTCAGGACCGCCGCGGGGAGCCGGTGCGTCCGGTGCTCCGCGCGCCGATGCCGCCCGCCCGAACGCCGGCGGGCAAGACGCCGGCGGGCAAGACGCCGGCGGGTAAGGCTCCGGCGCGGGCGGGCCGCGGTCCGGGTTCCGACGGGCGCGCGTGAGCGTACTCGCGGTGTTCCTCGGCGGGATGATCGGCACCGCGCTGCGTCTCGGCGGCGACGCGCTGCTCCCGCATGAGGCGCACGCATTCCCATGGTCGACGCTCGCGATCAACGTGCTCGGGTCGTTCGTGCTCGGGATGCTCGTCACGCGCGTGTGGCCGGTCGCGCCGGCGTGGCTGAGGGCGGGCCTCGGCGCGGGCGTGCTGGGGTCGTTCACCACGTTCTCCGCCGTCATCGTGTCGCTGCTCGAGATGGAGGGTGCGGGCGATGCGCTCGGCGCCCTGTTCTACGCGGTCGCGTCGGTCGTGCTCGGGCTCGCGGCGGCGGCCGCGGGGCTCGCGTTCGGGCGCCGTCCGATGCCGGGGGAGGGTCGCGCGTGACGGCGTGGGCGGCGGTCGCCGCGGTGCTCGCGGGCGGCGTGGCGGCGGTCATCCGCTACGGCGTGACGCTCGCGTTCGCCGGGCGGTTCCTGCCCTGGGCGGTGCTCGTCGTCAACGTCGTCGGGTCGGCGCTCGGCGGCGCGGTGGTCGCGCTGAGCTCGATGGGCGGGATGGACGCGGGCCTGCGGCTGGTGGTGCTCGGCGGCGTCGCCGGCGGACTCACGACGTTCAGCACGTGGTCGGTCGAGACCGTGCAGCTCGCCCGCTCGGGGCGCTACTGGATCGCCGTCGGCAACGTCGCGGTGAACCTGGCGGCGGGCCTCACGGCCGCGTCCGTGGCGTGGAACGTGACGACCGCGATCCTGCTGTTCCCGATGGGGCGCGCCTGACGCCTCCCCCGCATCCACTCTCGCCGTCAGCCCGCGAGTTGGCGAAAGCATCGCCATGGCGCGCCCGGAAGCGATGTATTCGCCAACTCGCGCCCGGCCACGTCACGGAACGGTCGCGAGCCGCGCTACTCCTTCACGGCTCCGACGCTCGCGTTCATGATGCGGCGCTGGAAGATGAAGAACACGAGCGCCACCGGGATGGTCATGATCGCGCCCGCCGCGAGCTTGAGCGGGAACTGGCTGCCCTGGCTGAGCTGCCCGCTCGAGAGCTGCGCGACGCCCTTCGTGAGCGTCGTGAGCTCCGGACTCTGCGCCGCGACGATGAAGTGCGCGAGCTCGTTCCACGACCCCTGGAACGACAGGATGACGATCGTGATGAGCGCGGGCCGCGCCATCGGCAGCACCACCGACCAGAAAACGCGGAACGTGCCGGCGCCGTCGATGCGCGCCTGCTCCTCCACACTCGCCGGGATCGACTCGAAGAAGTTCTTCATGATGAACACGCCGGCCGCATCCGCCAGCAGCGGGATGATGAGCCCCGCGAACGAGTCGTAGATGCCGAGCTGGTTGACCACGAGGAACTTCGGGATGAGCAGCACGACGTTCGGCACCGCCATCACGGCCACGAGCAGCGCGAACACCACCGTGCGCCCGCGGAAGCGCAGGCGGGCGAGCGCGTAGCCGGCGAGCGAGTCGAAGAACACGCGGCCGGCGGTGACGAAGATCGTCACGACGACCGAGTTGCGGAACCACGTCGGGAAGTCCGACCGCAGGAACAGCCGCTCGTAGGCGGCGGTCGACCAGGTGGCGGGGATGAGCGACAGCGGGTCCGACGCGGCCTCCGCATCCGTCTTCACCGACGTCGCGAGGTTGATGAGGAACGGGGCGATGTAGATGACCGCGATCACCACGAGCAGCGCGTAGAGCAGCGACTGCGACGCGAGGCGTCCGGTGCCGACGCGACGGCGGCGCGGGGGACGTGAGGCGGATGCGGGCGGGGCGGATGCGCGGGGCGCGGCGGTCGCGGTCATGAGCGGTTCCCCTTCGCGGAGTCGGCGTCCGGGTCGTCCGCGGGCGGCGGCGTGCCGATCGAGCGGCCCGGGGCGGCGACCGGCACCACGCGCCCGCCGGTTCCGGCCCCGGACGACGTGTACAGCCGCATCCGCCGCTTCGAGACCTTGCGTTCGCGCAGCAGGAACCGCTGCAGGATCGTCATCACGATGATGATCGCGAACAGCACGAACGCGATCGCGGCGCCGCGGGGCCAGTCCTGGCTCTCGAAGGCCGACGTGTAGGAGAGGTACGCCGGGGTGAGCGTCGTCTTGCCCGGGCCGCCTTGGGTGCCGGTGTAGATCTGGTCGAACACCTGCCAGGTGCCGATGAGCCCGAGCGTCACGACGGTGAAGATCGTCGCACGCAGTTGCGGCAGCGTCACCCGCCAGAAGCGCTGCCAGCCGCTCGCGCCGTCCATCATGGCCGCCTCATCCACGTCGCCGCTGAGGTTCTGCAGCGCGGCGATGAACAGGAGCATGAACGTGCCGCTCGTGGTGAAGATCGCCATGAGCACGAACGCGGACATCGCCACCGACGGTCCGCCGAGCCACTCCCACCACGACACGCTGAGGAACGACGACTCGGTGAGGAACGCGGGGCCCTCGGTGACGCCGATCACCTTGAGCAGGTTGTGCACGACGCCGGAGGGGTCGTTGAACCAGTTCGGGCCGGCGATGCCGACGAACGCGAGCAGCTGGTTGACCGCGCCGGACGCGGAGAACAGGAACAACCACAGCACCGTGATCGCCACCGAGCTCGTGACCGACGGGAAGTAGAAGGCGGTGCGGAATAGGCCTCGGCCCTTGAGCACCTGGCGGTTGACGAGCACCGCGAGCAACAGCGACACCGCCGTCTGCAGCGGCACGACGAGCAGCACGTACCAGGCGTTGTTGCGCAGCGAGATGCCGAAGTCGCGTTCGGCGAGACCGCCCCCGGCGAGCAGCTCGCCGTAGTTCGCGCCGCCGACGAAACCGACGTTCGACGAGAGCGGGCTGCCCCGGCCGGTCCAGTCCGACAGGCTCACCCAGAGCGCCATGAGCACGGGGACGGCGAGGAAGAGCCCCAGGATCACGATGACCGGGGCGGTGAAGAGCCAGCCGGAGACGGACTCGCCGCGCCGCAACCGGGCGCGGCGAGTCCGTCGGGCCGCGGGAGCGGACGTCATGCGCCCGCTCCCGCCATGCGGGCGGTTCTCACTCGACGATCGCCTCGAGGTTGCCCTGGGTCGACTCGAGCAGGGCCTTCGGGTCGCCGGAGGCGAGGGTGCCGAGCTGCGAGTTGAAGTCGGCCACGACGTCGTTCGCGCCCTGCGCGGTCGGCACGCTCTTGGCGTACTCGGCGCCGTTGAGGAACGGCACGAGCACCGGGTTGTCGGTCGACCACTGCTCGGCGGCCGACTGGATGGACGGCATCACACCGAACGCGGTCGAGAACGCGAGCTGCTGCTCCGTGGCGGTCAGGTACTCCACGAGCTGCTTGGCGCCGTCCTGGTTGTCGCTGTCCGCGGCGATGCCCCAGCAGTTGGTGAACTGCAGGGTGCCCTTGCCGGCGGGACCGGCGGGCAGCTCGGCGACGGTGTAGTTCACGTCGGGGAAGTCGTTCGTGAGCGCACCGGTGATCCAGTTGCCCTCGATCGTCATCGCCGCGAGGCCCTTGCCGAAGGCCTCACCGCCCCAGCCGGCTCCGACATCCGACGCGAACGCGAAGGTGCCCGCGGTCAGCTGCTGCTTCACGTACTCGAGCGCTTCGAGGTTCTCGGGGCTGTCGGCCGTCGCCTCGGAGTTGTCGTCGCTCATGAGCGTGCCGCCGGCCTGCGCCATGAACGCGCCGACCCGCTGGTACTCGGCGCCGAACACGAGACCCTTGCGCTCGGGCGTGGTCAGCTTCGCCGCGACGTCGGCGAGCTGCGTCCAGTCGGTCGGGATGTCGGCGTCGGTGAGGCCCGCCTCGGTCCAGGCGTCGGTGTTGATGACGAGGCCCAGGGTCGAGAAGTCCTTCGGCGCGCAGTAGAACTCGTCCTCGTAGGTGAAGGCGGAGACGAGGCTCGGGTAGAAGTCGTCCTTGTTCTCGAGCTCGTCGCCGTAGGCGAGCAGCGATCCGTTCGAGGCGTAGCCGGCCAGGGAGTCGGTCGAGAGGTAGAACACGTCGGCGGGGTCGCCCGACGAGAAGCCCTGCGCGAGCTGCTGGTTGAGCTCGCTCGCGACCGACACCTCGGCGTCGATGCCGGACTCCTCGGCCCACGCCGCCACCGCATCCTCGACGGCCTTCGTCTCGGCCTCGCCGCTCGATCCGATGAGCACGGTCAGTGCCGAGTTCTCGTCCTGCTCCGCCCCGGCGTCGTCGAATCCCGAGCCGCAGGCGGCGAGTCCGGCGACGACGCCGCCCGCCACGAGCACGGATCCCCAACGGGAGATTCTCATTGCTGTTCCTTTCGATGGTGATTGCCGGTCTCGGGCGCTGCGGCCTCTCCGGCCTCGTCGACGGGTGCCAGGTGACTCGACCGGCGAACGACAAGCTTCGGGGTGACGAACCGGCTGCGCGGTCCGTCGGAATCGGGCGGGATGACGCGGGTGCCCGTCGGGCCCATGAGCAGTTCGAGGGTCGCGCTCGCGACCTCGGCGAGCTGCTGGTCGACGCTCGACAGGCCGACGGCCTGGGCGACGGGCGTGTTGTCGAATCCGATGATCGGGAAGCGCGGATGCCCGGCCTCGCGCACGGCCATCATGGCGCCGAGCGCGAGGGAGTCACTCACGCAGACCAGCCCGTCGAGCCGCAGGCCCTCGTCGACGAGTCGCTCGACCGCGCGCCGCGCGGCGGGCACGGCATCGTCGACCTCGATGGCGAGGGCGTCGAGCGCCACGTCGTCGAGGCCGAAGCGCTCGCGCATCGTCTCCGCCCATCCGCGGCGACGGTCCCCGCCCGTGCCGGAGTCGCCCGGCCAGCCGAGGAACCCGATCCGTTCGAGCCCCCGTCCGATGAGGTGGCGCGTCGCGGCGGCGACGCCCGCGCGTCCGTCGACGTCGACCCACGGGGTGTCGGCGGTGTCATCGCCCCACGGGCGGCCGAACGAGACGAAGGGCACCTTCTCGGCGGCGAGCCAGCGCAACCGCGTGTCGTCGAACTGGGTCGCCGTGACGATGAACGCGTCGACGTCGGCACCGTCGCGCAGCTCTCGGAACTGCGCGATCTCGTCGGCGTGATCGGTGGCGGTGAAGAGCATGATGCGCATGCCGCGGGCGGCCGCCTGTTCGGTGAGCGAGTGCAGGTAGCGATCGAGCACCGACCCGGAGACGCCGTTGGTGATCGGATCGAGTCGGATGCCGATGGTCGACGAGGCCCGGGTGCGCAGTCGCCGCGCAGAGGCGTGTGGGCGGTAGCCGAGTTCGTCGATCGCGCGGCGCACGCGGTCCCGCGTCTCGTCGCGCACGATCGCCGGGGTGTTGAGCACGTTCGACACGGTCTGGCGCGACACCCCGGCCGCGCGGGCCACGTCGTCGACCGTCGGGAGACGCGTCACCATGACCCTCCTTGGCCGTGTCGTCGTGCTGCTTTCGTCAAGACGGACTTGATCGTTCCATTCGCCCGAGGCGGTTGTTTGAACGATCAAATTGTGGCTGCTATGTTACCTGCCGGACGGGTTCTGTCAATCGACGCCCGTGCCGCGCAGGATGGACTGCGCCACGTGCACTCATCGACGGGGATCAGGAGAACGCATTGTCGGAATCGGGCGAGACCGAGCACCTCCAGCCTCTGCTGCATGACCGCCTCGTCGTGCTCCGCGCCCCCGCCCAGGCATGGTCGGCGCACGACGGAGGCATCGGGTCCGCCGCGATCGACGGTGTCTACGTGTCGGACGTCCGCGTCGTGCGCGGGCTGCGGATCACCGTCGACGGCCGCCGGGGCGAGCACATCGCCACCTCGCTCGACGCCGCGGACCGCGCACGTTTCATCATGCTGCTGAGGCGACTCGACGACGGCGGCGCCGACCCCGGCGTGCGGGCCGTGCACGACCGCGCGGTCACCGCCGACGGCACCGTCGAGAGCCTCACCCTCTCGTCCCGGCTCGGCACCCCCATCCGCACCACCGTCACGGTCGAGGTCGTCGCCGAGACCGGCGACATGGATGCGATCAAGGCCGGCGTGACCGGGCAGGCGCCCGCGTCGCCGACGCTCGCCGACGGACGCGCCGGGTGGGGAGACGAGCACGTCTCCGCGGCGTTCGACGCGCCCGGCGCCGAACTCGTCGTGAACGGCGATCGGGTGACGGCGACCTGGGCGGTCACCGTCCCCGCACACGGCGAGGTGTCGATCGACTGGCGGGTCACCGCGGTCGACGCGCACGCCGTCGTCGGACCGGGCCGTGGACCGCGCCTCACCGCCCCCGCCCTCACCACCGGCGACGAACGACTCGCCCGCTGGGTCGCCCGCGCCGTCGACGACCTCGATGCGCTGCGCCTGGAGACGAAGGGACTGCCCGGAGCGGAGTTCCTCGCCGCCGGAGCGCCGTGGTTCTTCACCCTGTTCGGCCGCGACTCGATCTGGGCGGCACGCATGCTGCTGCCGCTCGGCACCCGGCTCGCCCACGGCACGCTGCGCGTGCTCGCCGGACTGCAGGGCGAGAGCGACGTCGCGGCCACCGCGGAGCAGCCGGGCAAGATCATGCACGAGCTCCGCCGCGCGACCCTCAACATCCCCGGCGAGAGCATCGCCCTGCCGCCGCTCTACTACGGCACCGTCGACGCGACCGCCCTCTGGGTGTGCCTGCTGCACGATGCGTGGAAGTGGGGGCTCGCCGACGACGACGTGCGGGAACTGCTGCCCAACCTGCGGGCGGCCCTGGCCTGGATGCGCGACTCGGGCGACAGCGACGGCGACGGGCTGCTCGAGTACATCGACAGCACCGGCCACGGGCTCTCCAACCAGGGCTGGAAGGACTCGGGCGACTCCGTGCAGTGGCTCGACGGCACGCTCGCCGAGGGCCCGATCGCGCTCTGCGAGGTGCAGGCGTACGCGTTCGAGGCGGCGACGCACGGCGCCGATCTCCTCGAGCACTTCGGCGAGGACGGATCGGAGTGGCGAGCCTGGGCGGCGCGCCTGAAGCAGCGCTTCGACGAGACGTTCTGGATCGAGCACCCCGACGGCGCCTACCCCGCCATCGCGCTCGACGCGCAGAAGCGGCCGGTCGACACGGTCACGAGCAACCTCGGGCACCTGCTCGGCACGGGTCTGCTCGACCCCCGCCAGTCGGCACTTGTCGCGCGACGACTCGGTTCGCCGCAACTCGACTCCGGCTTCGGCCTGCGCACGATGTCGACGGACTCCGCCGGCTACTGGCCGCTGAGCTACCACGGCGGCACGGTGTGGACCCACGACACCGCGATCGCCATCGCCGGACTCGTCCGCGAGGGGCATCGGGAGGTCGCCGACTCGCTCATCCGCGGCCTGCTCGCCGCCGCATCCGGATTCGACTACCGGATGCCCGAACTGCACTCGGGCGACACCGCGACGGAGGTCGCGACCCCCGTGCCCTACCCCGCGGCGTGCCGGCCGCAGGCGTGGTCGGCGGCGGCCGCCGTGTCGGTGCTCGCGAGCACGCTCGGCCTCGAGCCGGGCGACGAGGGACTCGCCGTCTCGCCGAGCGCGGTCGCCGGTGCCGTCGAGGTGTCGGGCCTGCGCTTCGGGGATGCCGAGCTGCGCCTGCGCACGGACACGGCAGGCGACGTGCTCGACGCCTCCGGCGCGCCGATCGTCGTCGGCTAGGTCGCGTTCCCCGAGCCCGTCGACGGTGTCGACCCCGGCAACCCGCTCAGCGAGCGGCCATACCGTTCACGCGGAGAGGCGGCTGAGTTCCGCCACGACCTGGCGCGCAATGGTGCGGCCGGCGCGGTTGGCGCCGATCGTGCTGGCCGTGGGTCCGTAGCCGGCGAAGAACACCCGGGAGTCGCGCCACGACGTGCCCTGCCCGACCATGATGCCGCCGGTCTTCTCGCGCAGCTTGAGCGGGGCGAGGTGCCGCAGCTCAGGCCGGAAGCCGGTGGCCCAGATGATCGCGTCGAACTCCTGCACCGTTCCGTCGGACCAGCGCACGCCTTCGGGCACGATGCGTTCGAACATGGGCTTCGCATCGAGCAGGCCGCGGTCGATGGCGGCCTGGATGCGGCGGCTGCGCGGCACCCCGGTGGTGCTGACGATGCTCGGCAACGCGCGGCCCTCGCGCGCGGCGGCATCCTGCTGCGCGACGGAGGCGACACCGGCCTCGACGTCGAGCTCTTGCGCCTCGAGGAACTCCACCGGGCGGCGTGCCACCCAGGTGAGCTCCGCGGCGACGTTCTCGAGTTCCATGAGGAACCCGATCGCCGACGTGCCACCGCCGACGACGAGCACCCGCTGGCCCTCGAACTCCTGCGCGCGCCGGTACTCGGTGGTGTGCACCTGACGGCCCGCGAACTCGTTCATGCCGGAGTACCACGGAACGAACGGCGAACCCCAGGTGCCCGTCGCGTTCACCAGCAGCCGTGTCGTCACATCCTGCTCGCCCACCTCGTCGCGGAAGCGCACGCGCAGGTCGGTGCCCGCGTTCTCGACCGCCACGACGTTCGCCGGACGCACCACCTGGAACCCGAAGTGCTGCTCGTATCGTGCGTAGTAGTCGGCGACGACATCCTTCGCGGGCGCCGTGCGGTCGGCGGTGTCGAAACTCACACCCAGCTCCGACATGCCGGGCAGGTCGTTCACACGGTGCGCGTAGCCGAGGCGCAGCGCCTCCCAACGGAACTGCCAGGCACCGCCCGTGCCCGGGCCGCGATCGAGCACCACGAAGTCGTTGCCGGGATCGAGACCGAGGCGCTTGAGGTAGTACGAGACCGAAAGTCCCGCCTGCCCTGCACCGACGACGACGACGGACGTGTCGGTCGAGGCACTGGTCACGCGGCTAGGGTACTCGCGGCAGCCGACCGGTCGGTGCGAGAGCTGTTCGCCCACGGCGTTCGGATGCCCGTCCCCAGGGCCGTCCGGCACGAGGAGCGCGAACGACCGCGTGGTAGCATGACGGATAGTTTTCTCGTCCTGTTCCTGAACCTAAGAGGGGGTCACGCATGGGGCGCGGCCGACAGAAGGCAAAGCACACCAAGGTGGCCCGGGAGCTGAAGTACTTCAGCCCCCAGACGAACTACGACGCCCTCGAACGCGAACTCACCGGTGGTGGGCACTCGCAGGAGGACCTCGACAAGTGGGCCGACTACGTGGCGGAGACCGAAGAGCACGACGAGTCGAAGACGGCCTGATCGACGACACGTCAATGACGTCCGCTGAACTCCCGACGGACGGGCCGATTTCTGCTGCGCGCACATCCGGGCTCCTTCCGGATCGCTTGAGCACGCGCGTCGCGTACGAGAACGCCTGGATGCGCGTGCGCGAAGATCTCGTGCGCTGGCCGAACGGCCACGAGTCGATCTACGGCGTCGTCGAGAAGCCGGACTTCGCGCTCATCCTGCCGCGCGACCGCGACGGGTTCTGGCTCGTCGAGCAGTACCGCTACACCGTCGAGCGACGGGTGTGGGAGTTCCCGCAGGGCTCGTGGCCCTCCGGGCACACGGGAACAGCGGAGGATCTCGCGCGCGCCGAACTGCGTGAAGAGACCGGCCTGCGGGCGGAGCACGTCGAGCATCTGGGCCGCTTCGATGAGGCCTACGGGTTCACGCGCCAGGCCTGCGACGTGTTCATCGCGACCGGCCTCTCGCACGGCGCCACCGAACGCGAGGCGACCGAGGCCGACATGGAGCACCGCTGGTTCTCCGACGCGGAGATCGACGAACTCATACTCAGCGGGCGTATGTCGGAATCCGCATCCCTCGCCGCCCTCCTGCTGTGGCGGATGCGCGAACGCAGCGCACGCGACTGACGGTCACACCGGAGGGGTGAAGCGGGTCAGCCGAAGGCGAGGAACGGGAGCGCGAGCAGGCCGAGTCCGGCCCCGAAGGCGATCACGAGCACGGCGATGATGAGCCACCCGAACAGCAGCAGCGCGTTGATCCAGATGCCGACGAGGGCGAGCGTGCGGGCATCCGGTTCGCGCCTGCGCCCCATCACCCCGAGCACCAGGCCGATGATGGGCACGAAGAACGTGAACCCGAAGAACACCGAGATGACGCCGAGGACGACGCTCGCGATGCTGAGTGTCTTCGTGGAGCTGGTCGAATACTGGCTCATCGCTTCACGCTACCGAAACATGACGGTCGTAGGGTCGGATCATGCGTGAACTGCAGGAGCGGATCATCAACGACCTCGGCGCGAAGCCGACGATCTCCCCCGAGGACGAGATCGAACGCAGAGTCGGGTTCCTCGCCGACTACCTGACCACGAGCGGTGCCGCCGGCTTCGTGCTCGGGATCAGCGGCGGGCAGGACTCCTCGCTCGCCGGGCGACTCTGCCAACTCGCCGTGGAACGCGTGCGTGACGCCGGCCAGGAGGCGCAGTTCATCGCCGTGCGCCTGCCGTACGGTGTGCAGAAGGACGAGGACGACGCGCAGCTCGCGCTGCAGTTCATCCGCGCCGATCGCCTCGTCACCTACAACGTCAAGCGCGGCGTCGACGGCTTCGAGGACGAGTTCCAGGATGCGCTCGGCGAGGAGATGACGGACTTCAACAAGGGCAACGTGAAGGCCCGTGCCCGCATGATCGCGCAGTACGCGCTCGCCGGGCAGACGAGGTCGATCGTGGTCGGCACCGACCACGCCGCGGAGGCGATCACCGGTTTCTTCACCAAGTTCGGGGACGGCGGCGCGGACATCCTGCCGCTCTCCGGCCTCACGAAGCGGCAGGGCAAGGCGCTGCTGCAGCACCTCGGTGCCGCGGAGCGGCTCTACACGAAGCCGCCCACCGCGGACCTGCTCGACGACAACCCCGGTCAGACTGACGAGGCGAACCTCGGGCTCACCTACCAGCACATCGACGACTACCTCGAGGGCCTCGAGGTGCCCGACGAGGTCGCCGAGGCGATCGAGCAGCGCTACCTCTCCACCCGCCACAAGCGCGAGCTGCCCGTCGCCCCCACCGACGACTGGTGGCGCAGCGACAACGGCTACACGCGCTGACCCGCCCGCCCGCTTCACTGGGCCCGGTCGCTGAGCCCGGTCGCTGAGCCTGTCGAAGCGCGGCCACCCCGTTTCCCGTCGCAAATAGCGGGTGTGACGCATCGGCACCCGCATTTTGCGACGGGAAGTCCGCCCGCCGACGCAGCCACGTTCGCTGAGCCTGTCGAAGCGAGATCGGCTCACGCACCGCTAACGTGAGCAGATGTACGGATTGAACTTCTTCTCGATCGTCTACCCGCTGCTCATGCTGGTGCTCGTCGGCGGCGCGATCGTGCTCCTCGTGCTGCTGTGCCGCCTGCTGCTCGCCGCACGCACCCATCTGATCGCGGCGACGCGGCTGACCGAGCTGCGCACCGACCTGCTGCTCGCGGGTGACGACGACGACACGGACACCGACGGCTCCGCGACGCGGGCCTGACCCGCGCATCCGCGGTTTCCCGTCAGTAGATGCCCTTGCGGATGCGCGCTAGGGGCGACTACGACGGGAAACGGCTCGCGAACGGCGGGGGCGCTCGCGCGGGTCGGGGATAGGCCGAGAACGGTTCTCGTAGACTGGAACCCATGCCTTCACGCCGCGCGACCGCAGTGTCGGGGCGCGGACTCCTCATCGGGGTCGTGCTCGTCGGGGCGTTCCTCACGGCGCGACTGCTCTCGCCGCCGCAGGCGTTCGCGGCGATCGACGGGGCGCTCGGCGACGGGATCACCCTCGCGCTGAGCGTGATCATCGAGTCGCTGCCGTTCGTGTTCCTCGGCATCGGCTTCTCGATCATCGTGCAGGTGTGGCTGCCGGAGGGCTTCCTGCTGCGGCGGCTCCCCCGCCGATCGCTGCCGCGGCGCCTCGTGCTCTCGGTGCTCGGCGTGTTGCTGCCGGTGTGCGAGTGCGGCAACGTCCCCCTCGCCCGTGGGTTCCTGATGAGCGGTCTCACGGTCGGCGAATCGATGACCTTCCTGCTCGCTGCGCCCATCCTGAACCCCGTCACGATCATCACGACGTACGAGGCGTTCGGCTGGGAGGACGGCGTGCTCGTCTCCCGCATCCTCGGCGGATTCCTGATCGCGAACCTCGTCGGCATCATCTACAGCCGCATGCCGCGGCCGATGTCGGCGCTCACGCCGGTGTTCGAGCGCTCCTGCAGCGTCGACCACTCGCATGCGCCGCGCGGCAAGCGCCTCACCCGCAGCGCCGAGCTCTTCGCTCACGAGACCACGGCGATGCTGCCGTCGCTGTTCGTCGGGGCCGCGATCGCCGGGCTCATCCAGGTGGCCGTCTCGCGGGATGTGCTCGTGACGCTCGGCAGCAACCCGCTGTGGTCGGTCGTCGCCCTCATGGCGCTCGCGTTCGTCGTGTCGATCTGCTCCAACGTCGACGCCTTCTTCGTGCTCGCCCTCGGCTCCACGTTCATGCCGGGCGCGATCGTGGCGTTCCTCGTGTTCGGTCCGATGATCGACATCAAGATGCTCGCGATGCTGCGCACGACCTTCCGGGCCCGCACCCTCGCGCTCGTCACGGCGCTCGTGGCACTCTCGACCCTCGTTCTCGGATTGGCGGTGAACCTCCTTGTTTGACCGACTTCGCGCCCGCTGGCTGGGCGTGGTGCTGACGCTCGCCGGCGTCGTCGCCATCCTCTGGTTGACGGCGACGGGCCGGCTCGGCCTCTACGTGCATCCGCGCTACTTCGTCTTCACCGCCGTCGCGGCCGTCGCCGCGGGGGTGCTCGCGATCGGCGCATTCGCGCTGCTGCCGCACACGGAGGCGGACGACGACCACGATCACGACGGCGAGGGTCCCCGCACGCGCGCCGGCCGGCTGTGGTTCGGCATCGGGGCCGTCGTGCTCACCGCCGCGACGTTCGTGAGCATGCTGCTGCTGCCGCCGTCGACCCTCGACACCGCATCCGTGCAGTCCAACGAGATCTCCGACACGGCCGGCTCGCTGCCGGACGAACAGACCACCGAGCTCGTCGGCAGCGACTCCACGTCGTTCACCGTGAAGGAGTGGGCCGCGCTGCTGCGCCAGGGCGTCGACGAGGAGTACACGGCGCAGAACCCGGCGGATGTGAGCGGTTTCGTGATCGCCGACGACGCGGACCCCGACAACGTGTTCTTCGTCGCGCGGCACGCGATCACCTGCTGCACGGTCGATGCGCAGCCGATCGGCGTGCCCGTGTACCAGCCGGACTGGGCCGAGTCGCTCACCGACGGCGAATGGGTGCGGGTCGCCGGACGCTTCGAGCCGAACCAGAGCGCGACGAGCCTCGAGCCGCTCGCGATCGTGCCGACCGCGGTCGAGCCGATCGACGAGCCCGCCGACCCGTATGTCTACTGAGGGTCGCGGAGCCGCACGGGCGAACCGTCGCTTCCGACGGCTGCTCTACGGATGCTTCGCGGTGCTGCTGCTCGCTGCGGGCGGGCTGACCGCCGCGAACGCGGTGCGCGGCCCGACCCTCGACGCCGTCGAATACAGCGGCGCGAATCTCGTCGCGCGCGACGGGCAGCGCGTCATCCTGCGCACGGATCAGGCGCTCGCCGACAACGCGGCCGAGGGTCTGCGCACCGAGCCGGAGGCCGAGGTCGACGCGCAGGTCGACGGCTCATCCATCGTGCTGCGCTTCGCCCAGGCGCTGCGCTACGACACCGACTACCGCATCACGCTCCCGACGGTGCGCGGCGCGTTCACGACGGCGGAGTCCGTCATCGAGTTCGAGGTGAGCACCCCCGACACCGACGTGTACTCGCTCGTGCGCGACCCCGACGGTGACGACGAGTTGCGCCGGCAGGGACTCGGCGCCGGCTCGGAGGGCTCCGTGGTGTTCGCCTCCCCGCGCATCCAGGAGTACGCGCGGCTGCGCTCGCTCATCGCCGTGGCCACCCTCGACGACGAGGACCGCAGCGGACTCTCGGTCGTCGGAACGCGGGGCGAGGACCCGTTCGAGGTGGGGCTTCCGGATGTCGGCAACATCGAGAGCCTGCAGGGCGTCGGCGACGTGCTCGGCTTCGCGTTCACGGCGGCCACTCCCGGCGCGGTGAACGACGCCTTGTACGTGATGAACCTCGCGGACGGCAGCGGTGTGGTGAATCCGGTGCTCGGAGCGGATGGGGCGCCGCTGCAGGTACTGGACTGGCGGTTCGTGCCCGGCACGAGTTCGATCGTCGCGCAGACCTACGACCAGTCGCTGTACCTCGTGGACCCGCTCGGCGAGACCCCGACGAGCCCGCTCGGTCAGCACGCGGAGTTGCGCGGATTCATCCCCGGCACCGCGACGCTCATCGTCGCCGACCCCGACCGCGGCACGCTCATCGACCTCACCTCCGGCGACGTGACGACGCTCGAGCTGCCCGAAGAGACCGAGACGGTGGGCACGACACCCGGTGAGCTCGTCGTGATCGACGACAGCCTCCGCTATGCGCAGGAGTTCACGTCGCCGCAGACCACGTCGGCCGGCACGACCTTCGACGCGGTCGTGGCGGTGACGGATGCGGAGGGCACCCGTGTGGTGTTCGAGACGGCGACTCCGGCCTCCCGCATCGGACGGCTGTGTCCGTCGCCGAACGGCCAGTACCTCGCGATCGAGACGATCTCGCCCGAGTCGCTCACCGACGGCTACCCCGGGCTGCCTGCGGCGAGCGCCATCACGACCGTGTTCGTCGACCTCGACACCGGCGAGGCTACGCGCAGCGTCGTCGGGTTCCTCCCCGGATGGTGCCGCTGACCCGGGTCAAGGCTCGAGCGGCCGCCCGCCGTTCTGGCAGGTCGGGCAGTACTGGGCGGCGCCCTTCGACCCGGGCACGTCGAGCACGAGGTCGCCGCACACCGGGCACGGCTCGCCGGTGCGGCCGTGCACGCGCATCGACGCGACCTTCGCCGCCTTCTGCTGGTCGATCGGCACGTCGCGGCGGGCATCGAACGCGGCCGTGAGCACTCCGGTGATGGCCACGAAGAGTCGCTCGCGCTGGTCGGCGTCGAGCGCCGAGGCGTGGGTCGTGGGCGACAGCCGCGCCGCATGCAGGATCTCGTCGGAGTAGGCGTTGCCGATGCCGGCGAGCGACGCCTGCTCCTGCAGGAGTGCTTTGAGCTGCTTGCGGCGCCCACGGACGAGCCCATCGAGCAGCTCGGGGGTGAAGGCCGGTGTGGTCGGGTCGGGGCCCAGGTCGGCGACCGCGGGCAGCGTGGTGACGTCATCCGCGATGGAGATACCGAGCGACAACCAGTCCCCGGCGTCCGTGAGGGCCATCTCCGCACCGTCGGTGAACGTGATCCGCGCGACCACGGGAGCAACGACGGCATCGGATGCATCCGGGACGGTCTCGGCCTCGCCCGCATCCGCCCATCGGGCCCACCCCGCGCGCCCGAAACTGATCAGCAGGCCCGGGCCGTCGGTGTCGAGCGAGACGTGCTTGCCGAACCGTCGGACGCCGATCACCGTGCGGTCGGCGAGCTCCTCCGTGCGGCGGTTCCGGGTCTTGAGCACCCTGAACTCTTCCAACTCGATCGCTCGGATGGTGCGGCCGGTCGCTCGCGCGCGCAGGAACCCGGCGAGCGCGTCGACCTCTGGTGACTCGGGCACGGCGTCATCCTCTCACCGGCGTCCGACGTCCGACGAGGGCCGCCGCGTCATGTCGAGTGCTCAGGCGGCGTAGCCGCCGACCAGGCGCACGGCGCCGCCGTCGACGCCCTTCGCACCCTGCTCGAACCCGTCCAGGTTGCGCCCCGACGTCGACACGGTGCCGGCGACCCACGACGGGATGCCGTCGGCGGTGAGGGCGGCGACGGTCGCATCGGCGGATTCGGCCGCGACGACGGCGAACATGCCGATGCCGAGGTTCCAGGTGCCCTCGGAGCTCTCCAGCGTCGACCCGGCGAGGTCGCTCAGCACCCGGAACACCGGGGAGGGCGACCAGCTCGACCGGTCGAGCTCGACCCACGATCCGCGCGGCAGCACACGCGCGAGGTTCGCCGCGATGCCGCCGCCGGTGACGTGGCTGAGTGCGTGAATGCCGTGGGTCCCGTCGAGCACGCGGAGCAGCGGGGCGGTGTAGAGGCGGGTCGGCTCGAGCAGCGCCCGGCCGACGGCTCCCCCGAAGTCGGGCAGCTCGTCCGCGTACCCGATCCCGCGCTGGGCGAGGATGTGCCGCACGAGCGAGAACCCGTTGCTGTGCAGCCCGCTCGAGGCCATCGCGACGACGACGTCACCGTCTGTCACCCGCTCCGGGCCCAGCACCGCATCCGCTTCGACCGCGCCGACCGCGGCACCCGCCACGTCGTAGTCGTCCGGGCCGAGGAGTCCCGGGTGTTCGGCGGTCTCGCCGCCGACGAGCGCCGTACCCGTCTCTTCGCAGGCCCGGGCGATACCCCGGACGATGGCCGCGATGCGCTCCGGCACGACGCGGCCGCAGGCGATGTAGTCGGTCATGAACAGCGGGCGGGCGCCCACCACGATGATGTCGTCGACGACCATGCCGACGAGGTCCTGCCCGATCGTGTCGTGGATGTCGAGCGCCTGCGCGATCGCGACCTTCGTGCCGACGCCGTCGGTCGAGGTCGCGAGCAGGGGCCGCTCGAACGCCTTGAGCGCCGACACGTCGAACAGTCCGGCGAAGCCGCCGACGCCGCCGAACACCTGCGGTCCGTGGGTCTTGGCGACCGCGGCCTTCATGAGCTCGACGGCGAGGTCGCCCGCCGCGGTGTCGACGCCGGCCTCGGCGTAGCTGTTCGTGGGCGTCGAAGTCATGCGATCAGGGTATCCGGGCCGCGCTCGCCTGACGCGCGCGTCAGCGCGAGAGCGCGACGGAGAAACGGTCCACCTCGCGCGACAGCACGTCGATGCCGGTGATCCGGCCGCCCCGGAGGCGGATGACGTAGACCGCGCGCGGACGAGCGTCCGGCGCGTAGACGGCACCCGGCAGGCCGTCGACGAGTGCCACTTCCGCCCCCTGGGCGCGACCGGCGAACACTCGCGCCACGGCGTCGGCGCCTCGGACGTTCTCGCGCAGCAGCGGGGCACCGCCCGCGGCGTACGGCTCTGCGGTCGCGACCGCCTGCGGATCGGCCCGCAGCTCGACCTCGGGGTCGAGCAGCTGCAGCAGCGCCCCGAAGTCGCCCTCGCGGGCGGCGCGGAGGAAGGCGGCCACCGCATCCGCCCGTTGTGCACGCTCCGCCGACACGTCGACGCTGCGCACCCGCCTCCGTGCACGCGACGCGAGTTGGCGCGCGGCGGCCGGGGTGCGCTCGACGATGGGGGCGATGTCGTCGAACGAGAGCGCGAAGAGATCGTGCAGCACGAACGCGAGCCGCTCGAGCGGGGTCAGTGTGTCGAGCACGACGGCGAGCGCCGCCGCCACGTCCTCGGTGCGTTCGGCGGAGGACTCCGGCACGAGCGCGTCGTCGGCGTCGTCCTGTTCCGGCAGCACCGCATCCGGGTCCTCGTGGCGGGCGCCCCTGCTGCGCAGGAGATCGACGCTGACCCGCGACACCACGGTGGTCAGCCACGCTCCGAGGTTCTCGATGCCGTCGACGTCAGCGCGCTGGAGCCGCAGCCATACCTCCTGCACGGCGTCGTCGGCGTCCCACGTCGACCCGAGGATGCGCGTGGCGATCGCCCGCAGACGGACGCGATGCCGGGCGAACACGTCCGCCAGCGCCGTCGTCGTCATGGACACACCGCCACCTCCCACCTGTCGCGTCACACATCCGGTCCGTCCATCGACAACCAAGTGACGCGCGTGATCCGACGCGCCCACCCTACTTCTGCGAAGGACCCTCATGTCGATCACCTCGGCCCTGTCAGCGAACCTCTCCGACGCCCTCCGCGGCCGCGTCTGGACTCCCGAACACGACGAATTCGAGAAGCGGAGCCGGCCCTGGAACCTCGCGATCGCACAACAGCCGGCCGCCGTGGTCGAGGCCGCGGATGCCGACGACGTGGCCACGCTCGTGCGCGTGGCCGACTCCGCCGGACTCGCCGTCTCCACCCAGCCGAACGGCCACGGCGCCTCCGGACGAGTCGACGACACGATCCTGCTGCGCACCGGACGCCTCGACGGCATCAGCGTCGACCCGGTCGCCCGGCGCGCGGTCATCGGGGCCGGTGTCCGATCCGGTGACCTGCAGCGGGCGGTCGCCGAGCACGGTCTCACCGCACTGCCGGGCAGCTCTCCCGTCGTGAGTGTGACCGGGGTGGCGCTCGGCGGCGGCCTGAGCTGGTTCGGGCGGGCGCACGGCTGGGTCGCTGACAGCGTCACCGCCTTCGACGTCGTCGACGCGCACGGGCGACGCCTGCACGCGACACCGGACGAGCATCCCGACCTCTATTGGGCTCTGCGTGGGGGCGGCGGCGACTACGCGATCGTCACGGCGCTCGAGATCGCACTGCATCCGGCACCGCACGTGTTCGGCGGACGGATGTCGTGGACCGGCGAGCACACGCGCGCGGTGGCCGAGGCGTTCCGCGCGCTCACCTCGACGGCCCCCGAAGAGCTCACCGCTTGGCTGACGATGCTGCAGTTCCCCGGCGCAGAGCCGCTCGTCGCCCTCGACGTCACCTACCTCGGAACCGAGGTGGACGCGCGTCGGCTGCTCTCGTCGCTCGACGCGCTGCCCGCGCCGGCCTCCGACACCCGACGCGCCATGAGCGTCGCCGAACTCGGGTCGATCACGGGCGAGCCGACGGCACCGGGACCGGGCGCGTCCCACGCCGAATTGATCACCGCCCTCGACGACGCCGCGCTCGACGCCCTCGTCTCGGAGCCGATCGCGCCCCTGCTCAGCGTGCAGGTGCGCCACCTCGGCGGTGCCTTCGCCCGACCCTCCGACAGCCCCCACGGTGCACTCGGGGAGCCGTACGCCCTCTACATGTTCGGGCTGCCGCTCGGCGAGGAGGCCGCGCGGGCGATCCGCGCCAAGCAGGCGGCGCTCGCGGCGGCTCTCCCCACCAGCGGGCGCAAGCCGGTCACCTTCCTCGACCCGACCGAGCGGCTCTCCGACGCCCTGCCGCCCGAGTCGATCGAACGGCTGCGGCGGATCAAGCGCGAGTACGACCCGCGGGGGCTGATCCGGGCGAACTTCACCTCGCTGGAGTGACGGCGACGGCCGCGAATCGACCGTCGCCCGGCGGTGTGGGAGACTGGACCGTACTCGATCGAGTGCGCACCTCCCACCCCTTGGAGCCATTCCGCGTCATGTGCGGCATCGTCGGCATCGTCTCATCGGGCCCGGTCAACCAGCAGGTCTACGACAGCCTCTCCCTTCTGCAGCATCGCGGGCAGGACTCGACCGGTATCGCGACCTCGGACGGCAACACCATCCACATGCACCGCGCACGCGGTCAGGTGCGCGAGGCGTACCGCACCCGCGACATGCGCAACCTGCTCGGCACCATGGGTCTCGGGCACGTGCGCTACACCACCCGCGGCTCCGCGAGCAGCGAGGAGGAGTCGCAGCCGTTCTATGTGAACGCCCCCTACGGCATCGTGCTCGTGCATAACGGCAACCTCACCAACACGCGTGAGCTCACCCAGGAGCTGTTCACCGTCGACCGGCGGCACCTCAACACGAGCTCCGACACCGAGTTGCTCGTCAACGTGCTGGCCAATGAGCTGCAGGCCGCGATCAGCGGCACCGAGCTCGACCCCGACCAGGTGTTCACCGCCATCTCGCGTCTGCACGAACGCGTCGAGGGCTCGTACGCGTCGATCGCGCTCATCGCCGGTCAGGGGCTCCTCGCCTTCCGCGACCCGTTCGGCATCCGCCCGCTCGTGCTCGGTCGCCGCTCGCAGGGTCTCGTCGGCGACGAGTGGGTCGTCGCGAGCGAGTCGCTCGTGCTCGAGAGCGGCGGATACGAGTTCGTGCGCGACATCGCGCCCGGCGAGGCCGTGTGGATCGGGATGGACGGCGAGATGGTGTCGCGCCAGTGCGCCGCGAACCCCCGCCTCATCCCGTGCTCGTTCGAGTACGTCTACCTCGCGCGCCCCGACTCGATCATGAACGGCATCTCGGTGTACGAGGCGCGGCTGCGGCTCGGCAACCGGCTCGCGGACACGATCGAGCGTTACGCGCCCACCGGCAACATCGACGTGGTCATGCCCATCCCGGATTCGGCTCGACCGGCCGCGATGCAGGTCGCCCAGAAGCTCGGCGTCGAATACCGCGAAGGGTTCTACAAGAACCGCTACGTCGGCCGCACGTTCATCATGCCCGGACAGGAACAGCGCAAGAAGAGCGTCAAGCAGAAGCTCAACGCGATGTCGAGCGAGTTCAAGGGCAAGAACGTGCTCATCGTCGACGACTCGATCGTGCGCGGCACGACCTCGAAGGAGATCGTCGAGATGGCGCGGGCAGCCGGCGCGAACGAGGTCACCTTCACCTCCTCGGCGCCGCCCGTGCGCTACCCGCACGTGTACGGCATCAACATGCCGACCCGGCACGAGCTCGTGGCATCCGGCCGCCGCATCCCCGAGATCGCGACCGAGCTGGGCGCCGACCACCTGATCTACCAGGAGGTCGCCGACATGCGCGACGCCATCATCGAGGGGTCTGACGTCACCGACCTCGAGATGAGCTGCTTCACCGGCGAGTACATCGCCGGCAACGTCACCGAGGAGTACCTCGCCTGGGTGGAGCGCAACCAGCTCAGCTGAGGGTGTGCGACGGCTCCCTTCGACAGGCTCAGGGAACGGGGCAACCGGCCCTGTCCGCGAGGCCCGAGCAGGCGTAGGCTCCCAGCCACCTCGTGAGTCGTTGGGAGACCTCATGACCAGAACGGTGATCCGGACGTCGCGGGCCCCCGCCGCGCCGCCCAGCTACAGTCAGGCCACGAAAGCCGCGGGCCTGGTCTTCGTCTCGGGCACATCGCCCGTCGACCCCGCCACCGGGGTCTTCGCCGGAACGACCATCCAAGAGCAGACCCGGCAGTGCCTGACCAACATCGCCGCGATCCTGGAGTCGGCCGGGAGCTCGATCGACGACGTCGTGAGCGCGACCGTGATCCTGGCGCACGAAGAGGACTTCGCCGGGATGAACGAGGAGTGGGTCCGGTGGTTCCCCGAGGATCCGCCCGCCCGGCAGGGTGCCAAGCTTCCGGTGCGGGTGGAGGGCCTGAAGGTCTCCATCGCGGTCATCGCCGAGGCCTGACCCTCCGACTCCGCGGCGGTCTCAGTCCTCGAGATCGCCCTCGGCGGGGGGTGCGTCGACGGCGTCGCGTTCCGCGGCGACCACCTGGGCGCGGGCGCGCGACCGGCGGTCGAGCACGAGGGCGATGAGCGCTCCCGCGGCGATGCCGAGCGGGATGCCGAACAGGGCGAAGAGCGCCAGCAGCGGCACGAACCCGACATTGGGGTCGACCGGCCGCACGGCGGTGAGCACGAACGCGACGATGGCGCCGAGCCCGCCGCCCACGATCATGAACGCGGAGTACTTCGGCGCACGCCGCAGCGACACCTCGTCGGTCGACCGCTGCTCGTTCACCGGTCCATTCTCGCCTGCTCGGCCGTGTCCCACGTGACGGGCAGGTGCCCGCTCAGGTCGGCGCGCGTTCCGGATGCACTGACGCGGCCGCCCGCGACCGCGGACGCCCACGACTCCGCGCCGGTCGCGAGGGCGACCCAGGTGCGCGCATCCGTCTCGACGACGTTCGGCGGGGTGCCGCGCGTGTGGCCCGGACCCTCGATCGCCTGCACCGCGCCGAACGGTGGAACCCGCACCTCCACCGCGTTGCCGGGCGCGCGGTCGGCGAGCACCTGCAGCAGGTACCGCACGGCCACCGCCTGAGTGGCGCGGTCGGGATCACCCTCGATGCACACGCGCACCGCTGCCTCGCCGACGGTCGCCACGATCCTCGCCTTTCCCATGCCTCCACGCTAACGCCGTCCGCGGGGCCGATTGCCGCATCCGCCGTCATGATCGCGCGGGCATGGTGTCTAATCGTTGCGGGGGCTCTCCCGGGGAACGCATAGGACGCAGCGGCATGGACGAATACGAGGACGCCCTCGACGGCGCCCCGATCGTCGGCGACGACGAACTCGCCGACCGCTCCCGCGCCGGGGACGCGCAGGCCTTCGCCGAACTCTGGTCGCGTCACGCCCGCGCCGGCCTCGCCGCCGCGCGGCAGTTCCAGTCGATCGCCGACCCCGACGACATCGTGGCCGAGGCGTACCTCAACATCTTCCGCGCCATGCAGCGCGGGGGAGGGCCGACCGAGGCGTTCCGCCCCTACCTGTACCGCACCATCCGCAACGTCGCGCTGAGCTGGGCACGCAACTCCAACAACCTGCCCATCGACGCCGCGGAGGATCTGCCCGACCCCAAGGCGGACGTCGAGTCGACGGTGCTCGAGAACACGGTCACGGTGCGCGCGTTCCGCACCCTGCCTGAGCGGTGGCAGACGGTGCTCTGGTACACCGAGGTCGAGGGGATGGAGCCCGCGGAGGCCGCCCCGCATCTCGGACTCAGCGCCAACAGCGTCGCCGCGCTCGCCTACCGCGCCCGCGAGGGCCTCCGCAAGGCGTGGCTGCAGGCGCACGTGAGCGACACCCGCATCCCCGAGGAATGCCGCTGGACGACCGAGCGGATGGGCGAATACGCGCGCGGCGGCCTGACCCCCCGCGCCCGGCAGAAGTTCGAGAAGCACCTCGAGACGTGCACACGCTGCTCGATCCTGCTCGAGGAGATCGACGACATCTCCGGCCGGCTCGCCGCCATCCTGCTGCCCGCCGTGCTCGGCGGCACCGCGGGGGCGGGGTACCTCGCGCATCTGCTCGCGCAGAACGGTTCGGGCGGAGCGCCCGCGATGGCGGACGGCTCCAACGGAGGCTCGAACGACGGCGGCACCGGCGCGACCACGATCGGCGTCGGAGCCGGCACCGCGGTCGGGGTCGGAGCATCCGGCGCCGCGATGGCCGCGGCGGGCGGCACCCTGTTCCGGATGTCCGGACGCACGGTCGCCGTCGCCGCCGCGACCGCTCTCGCGGTCGCCGCCGCCACCGTCGGCGCGTTCGCGATCAACGGTGCGTTCGTGCCGCAGCCGTCGCAGCCGACCGCATCCTCGCCCGACGCCCCCGCCGACACGGATGCGGACGCCGACACAGACGGGGACACCGATGCCGGCGACGACCCCGCCACCGTGCCGCCGCCCGCTCCGCCCGTGACCGCTCCGCCGGTGCTCGACGAGACGCCGCCGCCGGCGACCCCGCCGCGCACCCGCCCGGGACGTCCCGTGCCCCTCCCCCCGCTGCCGGGCGTGCCGCCGCTCCCGCCGCCCGTGCTGAACCCCGTCGACACGACCGCGCCGGCGGTCCCGGTCGTGAGCGGACCGGTCGACGGTCTCGTCACGAACAGCGCCACCCCGACGTTCTCCGGCACCGGCGAGCCGGGCTCGACCGTCACGCTCTCCTCGGTCGCGGCCGACGGCACCGTCGTGCCGCTCGGCACCGCGACGGTCGCGCGTGACGACTCGTGGTCGTTCACCCCGGCCGCGCCGCTCGCGGAGGGCGTGCAGACCGTGCGCCTCGTGGCGACGGACACCGCGGGCAACCGCTCGCAACCCGTGGACCGCACGATCACCGTGGACACGGTCGCCCCCGCCGCGCCGGTGCTCGCCGCGGTGCCGACTCCGACGAGCGACCCGACCCCGACGTTCTCCGGCACCGCCGAGCCGCTCTCGACCGTGCAGCTCGTCGCCGGTGCGACCGTCATCGGGACGGCGGTGGCGGATGCGGCGGGCGCCTGGGCGCTGACCCCGGCCGCCCCGCTCGCCGACGGCACCTTCGCGCTCAGCGCGACGGCCGTCGACGCCGCCGGCAACTCCTCCGGTGCGGCGACCTCGAGTGTCACGGTCGACACTTTCGCCGCCCCGCCGGTGATGAGTGAGATCGAGGGAGACGCCCATTACTTGCCTAGAGTCGCCGGCACGGCGGAAGGCGGAGCGACCGTCGTCCTGGTCGATGGTTCCGGCTCACCCATCGGCGAGGCGATCGCCGATGTCAACGGTGCATGGACGACACAGCTCGACAGCAGCGTGCGCGGAGAGAGTCTTACGATCTCCGCTAGGCAGACCGATGCCGCGGGCAACGTCTCCAGCGCGTCGACTGCAGCAAATGTGCCCCTGCTGGTGCCCCGCTTCGTCGCACCGGCAGATGGATCGACGTCCTCGACAGGAACCGTATCGGTAGAGATCTCGGGTGATCGCGGCTTGATCGTGCAGATTCTGATCGATGGCGTGTGGACGGGCCGCCAGCACCTGATTGACGGGCCGACCATCACCCGTGTCACCCCTGAATTGAGCCCTGGGCCGCACACCATCGCAGTGCGGTACTTCGATCCAGCCTCAGGGACGCACGGTGCGATGTCCGTCGTCACCGTGATCGTCGCCGAGTAGCTCACGTGCGCGGCGCGATTCGCGTCCGCCGTGGAAATAGTCACGCATCACGCGACTTCCTCCGCGCCGAGCATCACGCGGGAGGCAGTTCACGGACGAAGAACACCCGGTCGAACCCGTCCTCCGTACGTCGGTCCACCTCGCGGAATCCGCGGCGCGGGTAGTACTCGAGGTTCTCCGTCATCGTGACGTTCGTGTAGAGCCGCAGCTCGGCAAGGCCCAGCTCTCGCGCCTCGGACTCTGCGACCCTCAGGAGCGCCCCGCCGACTCCGCGGCCGCGCACCGCATCCGAGACGGCGAGGTTGCCGATGAGCAGGTGGTCGAGACGCGGCTCCGTGACCATCACGCCCATAACGACGCCGGCGGCCCGCGCGACCGTCACCCGGCCCGCGGCGACAAGCCCTGCGAAGTCGGCACCCATCGGAGCCGGTTCGCGCCCCATCCTCGGCACGTACAACTGGTACGCCGTACGAACAAGGCCCGTGATTGCGGCCACGTCGCTGTCGACGGCGCGACCGAAGCTCACCCCATCCAGCACACTCCTCAGGCTATGCGGGCGGAACGACGAAGCGCCCCGCCCCGCGGGTGCGGGGGCGGGACGCTGTCGTCGCCGCACGAAGCGGCGGATCCGAGGCCGGCGTTCCGGCCGCCGGGGGCACCGGCGGCCGGGACGGGCTCAGTCCTCGGTGATCACGCCACGGCGGCGGATGAGCACCGCGGCGGCGCCGAGCAGCAGGAGCAGCGCGGCGGCGCCCAGGGGGAGCGCCACCTCCGCTCCCGTGCTCGCGAGGTGGGTACCGGCGGGGGTGACCGCCGGGGTGACCGTCGGCTGCGGCTCCTCGGGGAGGGGCAGCGTGGGCAGCTCGAGCGCGGCGAAGCCGAAGTCGAGCGTCGGGTCGTGGTCACCGTCGTGGGGCAGGTCGCCGGATTCGACGGTCCAGGTGGAGGAGTCGCCCTCGAGGTCGCCCTCGCCGGCGGTCGTCGGCTCGACGCCGAAGAGCGCGGTGGCGGATGCCTCGCGGTCGATCGAGACCGTGTAGTGCTCACCCTCCGGCAGCACCGGCAGGTTCTCGAACACGTACGCACCCTCGGCGTCGGTCACCACGGGGGCGACCGGCTCACCGGCGACGTCGGTCACCGCGGCACCGTCCGGACCGGTCAGCGTGAGCGTGACGCCCTCGATGCCCGACTCGTCGTCGCCCTGACGGCCGTCACGGTCCGCATCCAGCCACACGTAGTCGCCGACCGAGACGCGGGCCTCGATGAAGCCGAAGTCGAGCGTCGGGTCGTGGTCGCCGTCGTCGGTCAGGTCGACCGAGGACTCGGCCCACAGCGACGAGTCGCGCTCGGCGTCGCCCTCCCCGGCGATCGTCGGCTCGAGGCGGTCGAGCGCGGTGGCGGATGCCTCGCGGTCGATCGAGACCGTGTAGTGCTCGCCCTCCGGCAGCACCGGCAGGTTCTCGAACACGTACGCACCCTCGGCGTCGGTCACCACGGGGGCCACCGGCACACCGGCGACGTCGGTCACCGCGGCACCGTCCGGACCGGTCAGCGTGAGCGTGACGCCCTCGATGCCCGACTCGTCCTCGCCCTGACGGCCGTCACGGTCGCCATCCAGCCACACGTAGTCGCCGACCGACACGCGCGGGGTCACGAAACCGAAGTCGAGCGTGAGGTCCTTCGCCTGGTTGACCGTGAGGTCGGTGGAGTCCGCGGTCCACGAGGCGGAGTCGCTCGCGCGATCGTCGCCCGCACCCGCGACGGTGGGGACGAGGCCGCGGAGCGCGTCCGCCGACGCGGCGCGGTCGATCGTGACCGTGTAGTGCTGGCCCGCCGGGAGGATCGGCAGGTTCACGAACGAGTAGAGCCCGTACGCGTTGGTCTTCACCGGCGCGACCGGCTTGCCGGTCACATCCGTCACGGCGGTGCCCTCGGGTCCGGTGAGCTTCACGGTGACGCCGGGGATGCCCGCCTCGCCCACGGTCTGGATGCCGTCGCGATCGGTGTCGAGCCACACGAGGTCGCCGACGGAGACGCTCTGGTAGCCGTCGCCGTTGCCGCCCGCGGCGGTGCGCTTACGCGTCACCGTCTTCTCGGTCGTGGTGCCGGCGATCGTCATCTTGACGTTGTTGCCGTACGCGCCGAGACGCTGGTCGGTGATGGTGCCCTTGTACTCGACGTTGATGAATTCGCTCGGGCCGATGCGGTCGAGGGTGAGGGTGAAACCACCCTCATTGCAGTCGAGTGTGTAGCGGGACGGGTCGACCGGGGTGCGCGGTGTACCGCCGACGAGGCTCGGGAAGGTCTGCACCACCAGGGTGGAGCACTCGATCACCATGCCGGCGTTGGGGGTGTCGACCACGGTGATCGGTCCGTTGAAGCCCTGCGGGTTGCCCGGCAACTCGACCCACCAGTGGATGTTGTTCTTCGCGTCGCGGGTGCCTTCGTACTCGCCGTCGGTCCACGAGCCGGCCTTGTACAGGCCGCGTTCGGTGCGCGGGGACTGCGGGCCGCAGTTGGTCTGGCACGGTGCCGGAGGGGCCGGCTTGTCGCCGATGTCGACGGTCACGACCTTGCCGCCGCCGAAATCGAGCACGAGCGGAGCGGTCGTGTCGGTGATCTTCGAGTGGTCCCACTGGGCGGTGAGGAACCCGGTGCCGTGCACGCCGTCGTGGGTCTCGACGTAGTCGGTGAGCGTGAACTCCACCTTCTTGTCGCTCCACACGGCCTTCGCGACGGCCGCGCCGTCGGGGGCGGGAAGCTCGAACGTCGCCTTGCTGACGGCCTTGAGCTGATCGGGCAGCTGCAGGGCGAAGGAGTCGCCCTGTTCGGCGGTGTCGGGCACGGCCCATTCGAAGTCGAGGGCGACGCGCTCGGTGTAGCCGTAGCTGGTCTTGTCGGTGCTGACTGAGGTGATGGCTCCGTCGATCGTGGCGGCGGAAGCGGCGATGGGGGCAGCAGCGAGCAGGCCGGCGCTCACGAGCAGAGTGCTCGAGATCGCGGCCACGGCACGCCACGGGCCCCGGCGCGAGGGCAGGGTAGAGCCTCGCAACTCGGGTCGTTGCATGGGGGGTGGGTCTTTTCGGGTTCGGGTTTTCGGGGGGGTAAGGAGTGCGCGCGGCGCTTCTGGGGGGACACCGCGCGCACCCAACTAGGTACACACCGGATGCGGGAGATCATGACGCGGGTTCGCAAAACTTTTTCCGGCGGGCACGACCGGGACCGCCGAGTACCCTGGGACGGTGAAGATCCTCGTACTCGGTTCGGGCGCGCGGGAGCACGCCATCGTCACCGCTCTGCTGCGTGAGAACGCCGGGCACGAGATCACCGCGGCTCCCGGGAACGCCGGAATCGCCGCCGATGTCGAGGTCGTGGCGCTCGACTCGACCCGCGGCTCGATCGTGGCCGACTACGCGCTCGACAACGACATCCAACTCGTCGTCATCGGCCCGGAGGCCCCTCTCGTCGCGGGCGTCGCGGATGTGGTGCGGCAGCGCGGCATCGCCGTGTTCGGCCCGTCGAAGGCGGCCGCACAGCTCGAGGGCAGCAAGGCCTTCGCGAAGCGGGTGATGGATGCCGCCGGCGTGCCCACCGGTCGCGCGGTGCGTGCGGGCACCCTCGAGGAGGCGACAGCAGCGCTCGACGAGTTCGGCGCCCCCTACGTGGTGAAGGCCGACGGGCTCGCGGCCGGGAAGGGCGTCATCGTCACGCCGGCCCGCGAGGAGGCGCTCGCCCACGCCCACCACTACCTCCAGCAGGGCAGCGTGCTCGTCGAGGAGTTCCTCGACGGACAGGAGGTGTCGCTGTTCCTGCTCAGCGACGGCCACGATGTGCTGCCGCTGAGCCCCGCGCAGGACTACAAGCGACTCCTCGACGGCGACGCCGGCCCGAACACCGGCGGCATGGGCGCCTACTCGCCGCTGCCGTGGCTGCCCGAAGGCTTCGTCGACGAGGTCATCGACACGATCGCCCTGCCGACCATCCGGCAGCTCGAGAACGAGGGCACCCCCTTCATCGGTCTGCTCTACTGCGGACTCATCGTCACCGCGGACGGCATCCGCGTGATCGAGTTCAACGCGCGCTTCGGCGATCCGGAGACGCAGGTGGTGCTTCCGCGACTGGAGACGCCGCTGAGCGAGCTGCTGTTCGCCGCCTCGACCGGCGGCCTCGGCCGCCTGCCGTATCCGAAGTTCTCCCCCGAGGTCGCCGTCACCGTGGTGCTCGCGAGCGAGGGCTACCCGGAGAGCCCGCAGACCGGTCGGGAGCTGCGCGGACTCGACGCGCTCGAGGGCGTCACCGTCAACCATGCGGCGACCGTGCGCGACGGCGAGCGCCTGCTCGCCTCGGGCGGCCGGGTGCTGAGCGTCGTCGCGACCGCGCCGGACTTCGTCGAGGCGCGCCGCCGCGTGTACACCGCACTCGAGCGCATCGAACTCGAGGGCGGCCAATACCGCCGCGACATCGCCGAGCGGGTCGCCCGGTGAACGGCTGGCGTCACGTCTACTCGGGCAAGGTGCGTGACCTCTTCGAACCGACCGACGGCTCGATCGATCGGATGCTGCTCGTCGCGAGCGACCGGGTGAGCGCGTTCGACCACATCCTCGAACCCGTCATCCCGGGCAAGGGCGCGGCGCTCACCGAGATCACCCTGTGGTGGTTCGGGCAGCTCGCCGACGTGCCCAACCACGTGCTGCCGGATGCGGTGCCGGATGAGGTCGCCGGCCGGGCGATGGTCGCGAAGCGGCTCGAGATGTTCCCGATCGAGTGCGTCGTGCGCGGCTACCTCTCGGGCAGCGGACTCAAGGAGTACCGGGCGACGCAGAGCGTGTGCGGCGTGCCCCTCCCCGCCGGACTCGCCGACGGCGACCGGCTGCCCGAGCCGATCTTCACTCCGGCGTTCAAGGCGCCCCAGGGCGAGCACGACGAGAACATCACGTTCGAACGCACCGTCGAGCTCGTCGGCGCGGAAGCCGCCGCCGCGCTGCGGGATGCGAGCCTCGACATCTTCCGTCGCGCATCCGCCATCGCGGAGCAGCGCGGGGTCATCCTCGCCGACACGAAGTTCGAGTTCGGCACGGACGCCGACGGCACGCTCACCCTCGCGGACGAGGTGCTGACCCCCGACAGCAGCCGTTACTGGGACGCCGAGGTGTACGCCGCCGGCAACCGCACGGAGAGCTTCGACAAGCAGATCGTGCGCAACTGGCTCGCGGCGAACTGGGACGGCGAGGGTACTCCCCCCACGCTGCCCGACGAGATCGTCGAGCGCACTGCGGCTCGCTACCGCGAGCTCGTCGACCGGCTCACCGCATGAGCACCGAGGGCCTCGACGCCGTGTTCGAGGTGCGTGCGGTGCCTTGGGACGACCCGGACGCGGAGCGCCTGCGCGCCGCCCAGCGCGCGGAGATCGCCGAGCGCTACGGCACCCCCGACTCGGAACCCGGCGTCGCGCCGAGCGCGGCCGACATCACCCACTTCGTCGTCGCCTACGTCGGCGACGAGCCGGCCGGCTGCGGCGGACTGCGGCGCATCGACGAGAACCACGGCGAGATCAAGCGGATGTTCGTGGCCCCCGCCCACCGCGGCACCGGCGTCTCCCGCGCGGTGCTCGCCGCGCTCGACGCCACCGCGGCCGGATTCGACTGGGACCGGCTCGTGCTCGAGACCGGCGACCAGCAACCCGACGCCGTCCGGTTCTACGAGCGTGAGGGATTCACGCGCATCCCGAACTTCGGGCACTACGTCGGCCACGACGCGTCCCTCTGCTACGAACGGAAGGTGCGCCCGTGAGCGTCCTGCCCACCAGCACCCCGGAGCGGCAGGGCATCCCCTCGGCCGCCGTCGCCGCGCTGCTCGATGAGTTGTCGACGGTGACTCCGGCGGTGCACTCGATCGTGATCGTCCGGCACGGGCACGTCGTCACGCGCGCCGGGTGGGCTCCGTATCGACCCGACCGCCCGCACGCCATGTACTCGGTGAGCAAGAGCTTCACGGCCACCGCGATCGGCATGCTCGTCGATGACGGGCTGCTCGACCTCGACGCCCGCGTGCTCGACCTCTTCGCGGATTCGGCCCCCGAGCATCCGGCCTCGAATCTGCGGCAGGTCACGGTGCGGCACCTGCTCACCATGTCGATCGGCTCGGAGGAGCCGATGATGCGCGGGCTCGACGAGCATCCGGAGCGCGCGTGGATGCAGACCTTCCTCGCGTCGCCGTTCACCGAGGAACCGGGCGCGGTCTTCCAGTACAACAGCGGGGCCACCTTCGCGCTGTCGGCGATCGTGCAGAAGGTCACCGGGCAGCGCACGCTCGATTTCCTGCGACCTCGACTGCTCGACCCGCTCTCGATCACCGACGCGGACTGGCAGCAGTCGCCGGAGGGCATCGACGTCGGCGGGTGGGGTCTCAGCATCGACGCGGACGCGATGGCGCGCTTCGGCGAGCTGTACCTGCGCGGCGGGGTGTGGCAGGGCGAACGGCTGCTCTCGCAGGAGTGGGTCGACCAGGCGACCTCGACGCAGATCTCGACCGCGCACTGGGACAAGATCGACTCGCAGCAGGGCTACGGCTTCCAGTTCTGGCGCGCCCGCCACGGCTACCGCGCCGACGGCGCCTACGGCCAGGTGGTCGTCGTGCTGCCGGAGCAGGATGCGGTGGTCGCCATCACCGCCGGGGTCGCCGACACGCAGCGGATGTTCGACGCGATCTGGGCGCACCTGCTGCCGGCCTTCGACACGACGGCGGAGCCGGTCGAGCTGCCCGTCCTGTCCCTGCCGCGACCCGACGGCGCCCCGGTGACGGACCGGCTCGTGCGCGTGCGGCTCGAGTCCAACTCGCTCGGGGTCACCGAGGTCACGGTCGCCGACGAGGGACTCGTGGTCGACGGCGTGCCCGTGCCCGGCGCATCCGACGGCTGGGTCGACGCGGAACTGCCGCTGCCCGCACCGCTCGCCGCCCGCCTGCACATGGGCATCTCCGACGACGGACGCGGGGAGCCGCATCCGGTCGGCGTCGCCGCCGCCTGGACGTCACCCGCCACCCTCGAGGTGCGGATGTGGTGGACGGCCGGACCGTTCGGCTCGACCCTCACGATCGACACGACCGCGGGCACCGCCCGGGTCGCGTACTCGTTCACCGACGGCAACCTCACCCCCGCCACCGTCACGGCGACGGTCGAGGAGCCGCCCGCCTGACGCGGGCGTTCCTCGTCGGCCGGCGAGGGGCGTCGAACGCCCCGCAACCCGCGTCCATCCGGGGCCTTCGACGCCACTCGGCGTCACCTCACCTCGTGGGGGCGCCGCCCCTGCACCGGAATGCGCCCCGCCGGCCGGGCGTTCCACACGCCATGACCGATCGACTCGCCGCCGACACCGCGATGGGACCGGTGACGCTCGACGTCGCGGACCTCGACGGCATGACCGCGTACTACCGCGACGCCGTCACGCTCGACGTGATCGGATCGGAGGGCGCCGTCGTCACCCTCGGGCGCGGCGATGTGCCGGTCATCCGCCTGCGGCACTCCCCCGAGCTGCGGCACGCCGCACCGCGACAGGCCGGGCTGTTCCACACGGCGATCCTGTTCGACAGCGAGGCCGCGCTCGCGGCCGCCGTGTACAACGTGGCGACGCGGCACCCGGGATCGTTCACCGGCAGTTCCGACCACCTCGTGAGCAAGGCGTTCTACTTCGACGACCCCGAGCGCAACGGGGTCGAGCTTTACTGGGATCGGGACCGGTCGCAGTGGAGCTGGGTGCACGGACGCATCGAGATGTCGACCCTGTTCCTCGATCCGAACGCGTTCCTGCAGCAGAACCTCACGCAGCAGGCGCTCGACGACCCGAGCACGAGCCGCCCGGTGGTCGGGCACGTGCACCTCTCGGTCGGCGACGTGGATGCGGCACGCGACTTCTACGTCGAGAAACTCGGCTTCGAGACGACGGCCGAACTGCCTGGATCGGCGCTCTTCGTGAGCGCGGGCGGGTACCACCACCACATGGCGATGAACGTGTGGAACAGCGCCGGCGCCGGACGACGTCAGCGTACCCTCGGTCTCGGCCAGGTCGATATCGTCGTGCCGAGTGACGACGACCTCGGCGCACTGACCGAGCGGATGCGGCACTCGGGCGTCGAGGCGCGCGACGACGGTCGCACCGTCGCCTTCGACGATCCGTGGGCGAACCTCATCCGGGTGACCACTCCCGACCGCGGCTGATCCTCTCCTGCGGGCTCTCGTTCCACAGATGTGGAATTGAGGCCAGATCCTGTCCGGTAGCGGTCGTAACGTCGTCGTCATGAGCACACCGACCCCGTTCTCCATCGCCATCCCCGACTCCGATCTCGACGGCCTGCACCGTCGCCTCGAGCAGACCCGCTGGTCCGATCCCGTCGTCGACGCCGACGACGGCAGCCGCGGCATCTCGGCCGCCCGCCTCCGCCACCTCGCCGACCGCTGGCGTTCCGAGTTCGACTGGCGAACGCGTGAAGCGCAGCTGAACTCGCTCCCGCAGTTCACCGCCGACCTGCCCGGCCAGCGGGTGCACTTCGTGCACGCCCGCTCCGAGCATCCGGATGCCCGACCGCTGCTGCTCCTGCACGGCTGGCCCAGCACGTTCGCCGAGTACGAGCGGGTCATCCGGCCGCTGACCGCGCCCGCCGCGGGCGAACCGGCCTTCCACGTGGTCGCCCCTTCGCTGCCCGGATTCGGGTTCTCGCCGCACGTCGGGCCGGGCACCGGCGACCTCGGACGGGTCGCGGGCGTCATGGTCGCTCTCATGGACGAGCTCGGGTACGGCTCCTACCTCGTGCACGGCACGGATGTGGGCGCCGGCGTCGCCGGAGTGCTCGAGTTCGTGGGTGCCGGCCGGGTCGCGGGAGTGCACGTGGCCGGACCGAGTCCGTTCCCGCTCGCCCCCGCTCCCGAACTGCCCGACGCATCCGAAGCCGACCGTCGCCGGCTCGACCGGTTCACCGAGTGGCAGCAGAACGGTCTCGGCTACCTCCAACTGCAGTCCACGCGTCCGTCGACGATCGGCTACGCCCTCGTCGACTCCCCGATCGCCCAGCTGGCGTGGATCGCCGAGAAGTTCGACGAGTGGTCGGGAGACGGCGTCGACGACGACGTCATCCTCACGACCGCGAGCCTCTACTGGTTCACCGGCACCGGAGCGACCGCGGCGCACGTCACCTTCGACGGCATGCAGGCGTTCCGTGCCTTCGCCGCATCCGGGCAGAGCGCGCCGCCGGCCCACTTCGTGCCGAACGGGGTCGCGGTCTTCGGCGCCGACCACACCGTGCGGGCCCTCGTCGACCCGCAGCACGCGCTACCGCACTGGTCGGAGTTCGACACCGGCGGCCACTTCCCCGCGATCGAGGTGCCCGAACTGCTCGTCGGCGACCTGCGCTCGTTCGCCCGCCTGATCGACGGTCGATGACCTCCCCGGACCGCATCCACGCGCGTCGGCTCGCACTCACGACGCTCGACCGGCAGTACCTGCTGCGCCGGGCGGAAGGGTCGACGAGCGAGGTCGTGCGCCAGCTGGTCGGGATGCAGGCGCAAGCGGCCGATGCGCCCTACCTCGGGTTGTGGTCGCGACTCGAGGGGTTCGCGCTCGACGACCTCACGGACCTCGTGACGCTCCGGGAGGTCGTGCGCGGGTCGCTCCTGCGCGGTACGCAGCATGTCGCGCTCGCCGACGACTACGTGTGGTTACGACCGCTCATCGCGCCGACGCTCGCTCGCACGCAGCGCGCGGGGTGGGGGCGCGTGATGGGCGACGTCGACCTCACGGAACTCGCGCGGCTCGCACGGGAGCACCTCGCCGGGGAGCAGCTCACCCGCCCGCAATTGCGAGATCGTCTCGCCGTCCGGTGGCCCGACGTGCACGCCGACGCGCTCGGCTGGTCGGCGCAAGCACTCGTCGCGGTCGTGCATCCGCCACCCCACGGCACGTGGCGGCGCGGAGGCGCGACCCCGTTCACCCTCGCCGAGTCGTACCTGGGCCGTGCGCTCGACGACCGTCCTGACCCGCGGGAGCTCGTACGCCGCTACCTCACCGGATACGGGCCCGCGACCGCCCGCGATGTGCAGGCGTGGAGCGGCGTGCGCGGGCTCGGCGAGGTGATCGACACGATGGGGAACGAGCTGCGGCGGTACGTGGTGGACGGCGTCGAGCTCGTGGACCTCGCCGACCTGCCGCTCGTGAACGACGAGGCGACCCCGCCGGTGCGGTTGCTGCCCGAGTTCGACAATCTCATGGTCGCCTTCGCCGACCGCTCGCGGCTCATGACCGACGCGGCCCGGGCCCGGGTGTCGATCGGGGCGATGGTCTTCCCGACCGTGCTCGTCGACGGACGGGTGGTGGCCCTCTGGAAGCTCGAGCGCGGAGCCGATCGCACGGTGCTCACCGTCGACCCGCTCGAGCCGCTCGCCGCGAGCACGCGCCACGAGATCCGGGACGAGGCCGAGCGCATGCTCGCCTTCGCCGCCGCGGATGCGGAGCGGCTCGACGTGCGGATCGACTGAGCTCAGCGCGCGAGCGGGCCGCGCACGAGCACCGCGGCGACCACGACCGCGAGCACGATGAGAGCGGCCCAGGCCGCGAGTCCGGCGTAGCCCACGAGCGCGAGCACGGGGCCGGCCGCGGCACCGCCGACACCGCCCGCCGCACTCATGATGAGGTCGGTGCGGCCCTGGATCCGCGGACGGGCACTCCCCGTCACGAGATCGGCGACGAGGGCGCTGCCCGAGACGGTGGAGGCGCTCCAGCCGAGGCCGAGCAGCACCAACCCCACCGTGACGAGGGTCGGATCATCCGCGCCGAACCCGACGAACGCGAGGGCCGCCGCGATGAGCGCTTGCCCGACGAGGAGTCCCGGCACGCGGCCGATGCGGTCGCTCAACCAGCCGAAGACGGGCGCGAGTCCGAACATCCCGGCGACGTGGAGGCTGATCGTGAACCCGATGAGGGCGACTCCCGTGCCGTGGTGGCTGAGGTGCACGGGCGTCATCGCCATGACACCGACCATGACCGCGTGGGCGCACGCGATCGCGGTGATCGCGAACACGACGAGGCGCCGCGCCCGCACCTCGCCACCGGCCGGGCGCTCCTCGTCGGGCACGACCGGGAGTGTGCGACTCAGCAGATACGGGTCCGGGCGCAGCCCGACGAGATACACGGCGCCCGCGATCGCCTGCGCGACGACGGCGATGACGAAGGACCCGGTGAGTTCGGGCATCCCCAGCACGCGGCCGATCTCCTCGCCCGGTGCGAAGAGATTGGGACCGATGACGACACCGGCCGTCGTGGACCAGACGACGACGGAGAGGGCGCGACCGCGGTTCCGCGGCTCGGCGAGGTCGGTCGCGGCGAAGCGCGCTTGCAGCCCGACCGTGTTGGCGATGCCGAGCACCGCGTAACCGACGAGCAGCAGCGGGAAGGCGGCGAGCGCCGTCGCGCCGACGACGACCGCCGCTCCGACGAGGGCCGCGAGGGTGCCGCTGCCGAGGGCGATGCGCCGGCCCGCGCGCTGCGCGAGGCGCGCCAGCGGCACCGCCGCAGCCGCCGCGCCGAGCGTCGTGGCGGTCGCCGCGGCACCCGCCCAGGCCTCGGATCCGGAGACCTCGACCGCGAGCAGCGCGCCGATCGAGAGCACCGCACCGGCTCCGATGCCGCCGAGCACCTGACCGGTGACGAGCACGCCGACGGTGCGCCGCTGCAGCGCGACGAGGTCGACGGATGCGGGGGCGACGCTCATGACGGCGACGCTACGACGGGACCGGTGGGGGCGGTCAAGAGCCGGGGGTCGTACGGTGGCATGCTGCTCCTTGTGGACGGCGTTCACAACACTATCGACGGCGGGCGCCCCGCGGTAGCGTGGGGCCCGATGTCGCTCGCCCTCCGCTCCTCGCGCGCCGTCGCGGCGGCCCTGGCGCCGGTGCTGCTCATTCAGGCACGCCGGGTGAAACGCGACGTGCCGATCCTGCCGCCCGCGGCACGTCCATGGAACGGCACCGTCGACGGACCGCATCCGCTGCGCCTGCTCGTGTTCGGCGACTCGACCGCGGTCGGGGTGGGCGTCGAACACCACCGCGAGGCGCTCGCCGGTCACGTCGCGGACGTGCTCGCGGAACGCACCGGCCGCGGCGTGCACTGGCGAGCGGTCGGGGAGAGCGGGGCCACCTCGCGGGAGCTGCTCGACCGTCACCTCGTCGAAGCCGTGCGCGAGCCGGCCGATGTCGTGCTGCTGAGCGTCGGCGCCAACGACGCCCTGCGCCTGAGATCGCGAGGGGCGTTCGCCCGCGACGTCGGCATCCTGCTGCGCGCTCTGCGCGCCGCGAGCCCGGGTGCGGTGCTCATCCTGTCGTCACTGCCGGCGTTCCACCGCTTCACCGTCTTCCCGCAGCCGTTGCGGCGCACGCTGTCGCTGCACACGCGCAGCCTCGAATCCGCGGCGCGCGCCGTCGTCGAGGCACGGGGTGACGCGACGATGTCGGCACCTCCGCCGCCGTACACCGACGGGTTCTTCGCGCGCGATGGGTTCCACCCGAGCGCGTCGGGCTACCGCGACTGGGCGCACTTCGCCCTCGACGGACTGGAGCTGCCGTGGCCGTGATCCGCACCATCCCCGAGCTGCTCGACACGGTGCGCGCCGTCGCCGACGGTCGCGACCGCACCCTCGTCGGCATCGCCGGGGCGCCCGGGGCGGGCAAGTCGACGATCGCCGACGGACTCGTCGACGAGCTCGGCGACGGCGCTGCGCTGCTGCCGATGGACGGGTTCCACCTGCCCCAGCGGCGCCTGATCGAACTCGGCCGCCGCGACCGGATGGGCGCGCCCGACACGTTCGATGTCGACGGGTTCGTCGCCACGCTGCAGGCGGTGCGGGATGCCCGGGGCGAGGTGCGCGCGCCCGGATTCGACCGGCGCATCGAGGAGCCGGTCGCCGACGCGCTCGTGTATCCGGCATCCACGCGCATCGTCGTGGTGGAGGGCAACTACCTGCTGCACGACGAGGGCGGGTGGGAGCGTGTCGCACCCCTGCTCGACGTGACCTTCTTCGTGTCGCTCGCCCACGACATCCGCCTGGCCCGACTCATCGAACGGCACGTGCGGTTCGGCAAGACGGAGGAGGCCGCGCGGGCCTGGTCGCTCGGCCCGGACGAGACCAACGCGCGGCTGATCGAGGGCACCCGGGAGCGCGCCGACCACGTCGTCGACCTCACCGAGTGAGCCGCGGACGACTCCGGTAGAATCGTCCTACTCCACCCCTCACGAGAAGGCGGTCCGCCGTGCCCACCATCGTCGTCGACGTCATGCCGAAGGCCGAACTGCTCGACCCGCAGGGCAAGGCCGTGGCCGGCGCCCTCACCCGGATGGGCGCCGAGCGCATCACCGGTGTGCGCGTCGGCAAGCGCTTCGAGATCCAGGTCGACGGGCCGGTGGATGCCGAACTGCTCGAGCAGGTGCGTCACCTCGCCGAGACGGTGCTCTCGAACGCCGTGATCGAAGACGTCGTGGCCATCCACCACGACGACAGCGTGATGGCGGGAGAGACCCACTGATGCGCGTCGGCGTCGTCACCTTCCCCGGATCCCTCGACGACCGGGACGCCCAGCGTGCCGTGCGGCTCGCCGGCGGCGAAGCCGTCGCCCTCTGGCACGGCGACCACGACCTCAAGGGCGTCGACGCGATCGTGCTGCCCGGCGGCTTCAGCTACGGCGACTACCTGCGCTGCGGCGCGATCGCCGCGCTCTCGCCGATCATGAGCGAGGTCGTCGACGCCGCGAACAAGGGCATGCCGGTGCTCGGCATCTGCAACGGCTTCCAGATCCTCGTCGAGGCGCACCTGCTGCCCGGCGGCCTCATCCGCAACGACCACGGCGAGTTCATCTGCCGCGACCAGCGGATGCGCGTGGAGAACACCTCGACCGCGTTCACGAACGGGTTCGAGCAGGACCAGGAGATCGTCGTCCCGCTCAAGAACGGCGAAGGCGGATGGATCGCCGACGCCGAGACGGTCGCCCGCATCGAGGGCGACGGGCGCGTCGTGTTCCGCTACCTCGACGTGAACCCGAACGGGTCGATCAACGACATCGCCGGCCTCAGCAACGAGCGCGGCAACGTCGTCGGCCTCATGCCGCACCCGGAGCACGCGGTGGAGCCCGGCTTCGGTCCGGACACGCCCGCGGCGATGCGCTCGGGCATCGACGGCCTCACGATCTTCACCTCCCTCGTGCAGGGCGCGCTCGCCCGCGCCTGACGCGTCACCGCCCGCGCCCTTGAGCATGTCGAAGGGCGCCGTCGAGCGTGCCCGTTCGCGACAGGAAATGCCTCGATTCGCCGGGAAAACCGTCGCAAACGGGCACGCTCGACGCTGACCTGCTCGAGTGGAGCGCGGCACTCAGTCGGTGCTGAACCGCTCGACGTACCGGCGCTGCGCCGGCGTCTCGACCGCGCGCCGGTGGTAGCGGCCGCGCACGAACGCCACCGCATCTGCCCCCGATACCCCGTCGAGCACGGCGAGGCACGCGAGCGCTGTGCCGGTGCGTCCGCGCCCGCCACCGCACGCGATCTCGACCCGCTCGTCGGCGGAACGCTCCCACGCGTGCCGGAACGCCTCGGCCGCGTCCGCCGGATCCCGGGGCAACCGGAAGTCGGGCCAGCGCACCCACCGCGCGTCCCACGCCACGGGCGCGGGCCTCCGCCCGAGCAGGTAGACGACGAAGTGCGGCTCGGGTCCGGCCGGGAGCGGATGCCGCAATCCCCGACCGCGCACACGCCGCCCCGACGGCAACTCGAGCACGCCGGGATCGCCCGCGGTCCACGTCGTCACGCGTCGACCCTACGACCGCGTCGACTGCACGCATACTTGCGGGGTCTTATATGTGCGTGGTCTACTATGAGCGTGTCACTCCGCCATTGCATCCTCGCCCTCGTCGACCTGCGCCCGATGACCGGGTACGACCTCAAGAAGGCGTTCGACGGCTCCGTCGCGCACTTCTGGTCCGCCGACCAGGCGCAGATATACCGCACGCTCGCGCGCCTGGAGGCCGACGGGCTCGTCGAGGTCGAGGTGATTCCGCAAGCAGGCAAGCCCGACCGCCGCGAGCATCGGATCACCGCGGAGGGATCCTCCGAGCTGTCGCGCTGGCTGCGCTCCCCCGCCGAACACGAGCCGGACCGCGAACCGTTCCTCGCCCGCATCTTCTTCGCCGGACGCGAGAACGACCCCGCCCTCATCCGCGCGCTCATCGGCGAGCGCCGCGCCGAGGCCCAGCGCCGACGGGATGCCCTCCGGTCGCTGCCCGCGCCCGACGGCGACCTCGCCGCCCGACTGCGCACCGCGACGCTCCGCAACGGCGTCCTGCACCTCGAGGCCGAGCTCGCCTGGGTCGACGAACTGGAGAGGACCCTCTGATGCACGTCGCGCAGTACCACCCCGAGGCCCGCGACAGCGTGCTCTTCGTGCACGGCGGCAACGTCGCCGGATGGATGTGGCACGAACAGGCCGAAGCGCTGCCCGACCACCACGCGATCGTGCCGGACCTGCCGGGGTTCGGCGGATCGGCGGACGAGCCGTGGACCGACCTCGCCGACGTCGCCGACCGGCTCGCCGACCTCATCCGCGAACACGGCCACGACGGGCGGGCTCACGTCGTCGGGCTGTCGCTCGGGGCCGTGCTCGCCGTGGTGCTGACGGCGCGGCATCCGAATGTCGTGCGCTCGACGCTCGTCACGGGGGCGATCGTCGACGGCGTGCGTGGGCTGACGCGGCACCTCGGGCTGCTGCAGCTGCGGATGTGGGGCTCGCCCGCGTACTGGAAGGCGACGGCCCGCGCCTTCCGGCTGCCCGCCGACGCCGTGGACGAGTTCGTGCGGACCGGGCTCGGCATCGACCGCTCGAGCGCGACGCGCCTGATGCGGCAGGTGTACGACGGCGTGCCCGCGGTCGAGCTCGACCGGCTGCGCGACGCCGCGGTGCCGCTGCTCGCGATCGCCGGCGGCGCCGAACCGCGCCTCACGCGCGACTCCTTCCCGTCGTTGAGCGCGCGCTCGAGTGCGGTCGTGACGCGGATCGCGCCGCGGATGCACCACCAGTGGAGCGCGGAGGACCCGGAGCTGTTCCACCGCGTGCTCGCGCACTGGCTGCGCACGGGGGAGCCATCGCCGGAGCTCGCCGCCCCCTGAGTCGGTCGGATGCCCGGGGCCGAGGCCGCGGTCGGGAGGTCTCGATACGGGCGCCAGGGCGCCCTACTCGACCAGCGGGTACCCGCCCTCCCGCCGGTCGAGTAGGCGCGCGAAGCCGCCGTATCGAGACCCCCGCGGGGTGCCCCGCCTCAGCTGTCGCCGCGACCCCGGGCGCGTTCGGCGAGGTCCGACTCGGGCTCGTCGTCGAGGTCGGGCAGGGGGATGGCCGTGGTGAAGTCCGACGCGCGCTGCTGCGCCTCGATGCTGCCGGAGAACAGGCCGTTGTGCTCGCTCACGGCGTCGCGCCGCTGCGGACGGTGCTCCTGCTCGACGAGCTGCACGCGCTGCCTCGGCAGCGCGGACCCGGCGTGCTCGTGCATCCACTCGATGAGCTCCTCGCGCACGAAACAGCGCAGGTCGAACAGGGTCGGCGCATCCTTCGCCGTGACGAGCACTCGGATGCGCACGAAGCCGCCGACCGCATCCGTCACCTGCAGCACCTTGACGCGGCCGTCCCACAGGTCGGTGCGGGCGAGGATGCGGTCGAGCTCCTCGCGCATCGCCGACGGCGCGACGCGCCAGTCGAGGTCGAACTCGACGGAGCCGAGCAGTTCGCTGTTGCGGCGGGTCCAGTTCTCGAACGGAGTGCTCGTGAAATAGGTGGAGGGCAGCACGAGCCGCCGATCGTCCCAGATGTGTACGACGACATAGGTGAGCGTGATCTCCTCGATCGTGCCCCATTCCCCCTCGACGACCACGACGTCGTCGACGCGGATGGCGTCCGAGAACGCGAGCTGCACACCGGCGAACATGTTGGCGAGCACCGACTGGGCGGCCAGACCGGCGACGATGCTCGCGACGCCGGCGGAGGCGAGCAGGCTCGTTCCGACCGCGCGCACCTCCGGGAAGGTGAGCAGCATGGCGCCGAGCGTGACGATCGCGATGATCACCACGACGACGCGGCGCAGGATGAGCACTTGCGTGCGCACACGGCGCGCGACCCGGTTGTCGGCCACATCCGTGCGCCAGCGTCCGAGCACGCTCTCGAACGCGAAGCTCACGATGCCGGCGCCCAGCCACCCGGATGCGCCGATGACGAGCAGCCGCAGGGTGGTGTCGAGCGGCACGATCAGGTCGCGGCTCGGGAACGCGACGCCGACCGCGATCCACAGGCCGACGAGGAACAGCAGCACGCGGAACGGTCGCCGCACGCGCCCGATGTGCCGCTCGTCCCAGCCGCGGCGTTTCGCGAGCGAGCGGACGATCACGGCGACGAGTGCGGCGATCGCGACGGCGGCGATGAGGGCGCCGAGCACCCACGCGGCGAACTCCAGCCAGGGCATGACATCGAACGGCAAGGGGGTACCTCCGGGTCGGGAACAAGGGGCAGCACCATCGCCGGCTCCCACGCTACGAGGAGCGACCCGTGCGCGTCACGGATGTTCGCGTGACGCGTAGCGGATCCGGAGGCGGCATCCGCCCCGTCGCCTGCGCTCGAAGCACGCGATGTCTGCGGACCCGCGCGGGCGCGACGGGCTGGTCGCCCGCAGAAGTGTGCGGATAGCGGGGTCAGCCGGCCTTCGCGGCGGCCTCGCGCACCAGCCGCTCGAGCACGTCGAGGTCGATGCCATCGAGGCGCTTCAGGTAGATGCAGCTCTTGCCGGTCGTATGCGGTCCGAGGTCGGCGAGCGCCGCACCCGATCCCTCGTCGTAGGCGTTGTGGATGTTGTAGACGGTGATCGCGGAGGCGCGCGGGGCGAAGCCGACGGCGAAGGTGTCGCCCTCACGGCCGCTCTCGTAGCGGTAGTGCACGTGGCCGAACCCGATCATCGTGCCCCAGAGCGTCGCCGGATGCCCGGTCGCGCGCTCCATCAGCCGGCGGAGCACCCGCGCATCCTCCCGACGCCGTTCGGGCAGCGCGTCGATGTAGGCGTCCACCTCGCCCGGGGCATCGGAGCCGTTCATGCGCCGAGGCTACGCCGACGGCCCGCCCGTGTCACGGCGCAACGACCGACCGCATCCGACCGCGCCGGTAGGATCGAGCGGTACGGCACGCCCTCGGATCCAGGAGCACCCGCCACGTGAGCACCCCCTCCATCGCCCCCGTCGATTCGGTCGACGTCGCCGCCTCCACGCCCGAGAAGGAGCAGCCGTACGCGGCACTCGGTCTCAAGCCGGACGAGTACCAGCGCATCCGCGACATCCTCGGCCGCCGCCCCACGAGCGGTGAGCTCGCCATGTACTCGGTGATGTGGAGCGAACACTGCTCCTACAAGAGCTCGAAGGTCTGGCTGCGCCAGTTCGGCCAGAAGGTCAGCCCCGCCATGAAGAAGAACCTCATGGTCGGCATGGGCGAGAACGCGGGCGTCATCGACGTCGGCGAGGGCTGGGCCGTCACCTTCAAGATCGAGAGCCACAACCACCCGTCGTACATCGAGCCGTTCCAGGGTGCTGCGACCGGCGTCGGCGGCATCGTGCGCGACATCATCTCGATGGGCGCCCGCCCGGTCGCGGTGATGGATGCGCTGCGTTTCGGTGCGGCGGATCACCCCGACACCGCCCGCGTGCTCCCCGGTGTGGTGAGCGGCATCAGCTTCTACGGCAACTGCCTCGGCCTCCCGAACATCGGCGGCGAGACCTGGTTCGACCCGGTGTACCAGGCCAACCCGCTCGTCAACGCGCTCGCGGTCGGCGTGCTGCGGCACGACCAGCTGCACCTCGCGAACGCCCGCGGCGTGGGCAACAAGGTCGTGCTCTTCGGCGCCCGCACGGGCGGCGACGGCATCGGCGGCGCGTCCATCCTCGCCTCCGACACGTTCTCCGAAGGGGGACCGACCAAGCGCCCCGCCGTGCAGGTGGGCGACCCGTTCGCCGAGAAGGTGCTCATCGAGTGCTGCCTCGAGCTGTTCGCGAACGAGCTCGTGGAGGGCATCCAGGATCTCGGCGCAGCCGGCATCTCGTGCGCCACCTCCGAACTCGCGAGCAACGGCGACGGCGGCATGCACATCGAGCTCGACAAGGTGCTGCTGCGCGATCCGTCGCTCACCGCCGAGGAGATCCTCATGTCGGAGAGCCAGGAGCGCATGATGGCGGTCGTGCACCCCGACAAGCTCGACGCCTTCCTCGAGGTCGTGAAGAAGTGGGACGTCGAGACGAGCGTGCTCGGCGAGGTCACCGACACCGGCCGCCTCGTGATCGAGTGGCGCGGCGAGCGCATCGTCGACGTCGACCCGCGCACCGTCGCCGTCGACGGACCGGTCTACGAGCGCCCCATCGTCTACCCGAAGTGGCTCGACGAGGTGCAGGCCGACTCCGCCTCGAAGCTGCCGCGCCCGACGGATGCGGATGAGCTGCGCGGCCAGCTGCTGCAGCTACTCGGCAGCGCGAACCAGGCCGACAAGAGCTGGATCACCAACCAGTACGACAAGTACGTGCTCGGCAACACCGCGCTGAGCTACCCCGACGACGGCGGCATGGTGCGCGTCGACGAGGAGTCGGGTCTCGGTTTCGCCGTGGCGACGGATGCGAACGGCCGCTACTGCTACCTCGACCCGTACCGCGGTGCTCAGCTCGCGCTCGCCGAGGCGTACCGCAACGTGTCGGTCACCGGCGCGACCCCGGTCGGTGTCTCGGACTGCCTCAACTTCGGCAGCCCGGAGAACCCCGAGGTGATGTGGCAGTTCTCGCAAGCGGTCGAGGGGCTCGCCGACGGCTGCCTCGAGCTCGAGATCCCCGTCACCGGCGGCAACGTGTCGTTCTACAACCAGACCGGCGACGTGCCCATCCACCCGACCCCGGTCGTCGCGGTGCTCGGCGTGATCGACGACGTCGCCCGCCGCATCCCCTCCGGCTGGCAGGACGACGGACACAACATCTACCTGCTCGGCACGACCCTCGAGGAGCTCGACGGCTCCGCGTGGGCGGGAGTCGTGCACGGTCACCTCGGCGGCGTGCCGCCCGTGGTCGACCTGCCCCGCGAGAAGGCGCTCGGCGAGCTCATCGCGGCCGCCTCATCCGAGTCGCTCATCGGATCCGCGCACGACCTCGCCGACGGCGGTCTCGCCCAGGCGCTCGTCGAGAGCGTGCTGCGGTTCGGTCTCGGCGCCCGCGTCTGGCTGCGCGAGATCGAGGAGCGGGACGGCGTCGACGCGGCGACCGCGCTGTTCAGCGAGTCGACCGGCCGTGTGATCGTGTCGGTGCCGCGCGAGGACGACGTGCGGTTCCTCGGTCTGTGCGAAGGCCGCGGCTTCCCCGTGATGCGCATCGGCGTGACCGACTCGACCGTCGGCCTCGACGTGCAGGGCCTGTTCTCCGTGTCGCTCGACGAGCTGCGCGAGACGCACCGCGGGGTGCTGCCGGCGCACTTCGGTCCGGTCGTCGGCGGCTAGGGGCGGTCGGCTCACTCGCGGCTCTTCCGCCCCGCCTCCCCGTCGGAGGTGCGCGTTACCGTACGGGCATGGCCGGATGGACGCGAGTGGAGACGGAAGCGCCCGAGCTGGCGCGGCGGGTGCGTGAGCTGTTCGAAGCGGGGCGGGACAAGACCATCGCGTCCCTGCGAGCCGACGGCTCCCCGCGCATCAGCGGCATCGAGATGGAGTTCCTCGACGGCGATGTGCAGTTCGGCATGCTCCGCGACTCGCTGAAGCTGCGGGACGTCCGACGGGACCCACGCGTGGCGATCCACTCGCCGACGCTCGTGCGGCGAGGGGCGGAGAGCGAGTGGCGCGGAGACGCGAAGCTCGCCGGGAACGCCGTCGAGTTCGTCGGCCGGGAGGATCCGGAGCATCCTGGAGCGGGACAGTTCCGGCTCGACGTGCGTGAGGTCGTGCTCACCCGCGTCGACGAGGACGCCGAAGTGCTCGTCATCGAGTCGTGGCACGAGGGGCGCGGGCTGCAGCGACGGGAACGGGCCTGACGCGAACCGCGCGGATGGCGGCGCGCGGCCGGGCCCCGCGTCACACGGTGATGACGACCTTCGCGCGGGCGTGTTCCGTCTCGACGTAGCGGATCGCGTCGGGCACCTGCTCGAGCGGGTACGAGCGGTCGATGATCGGACGCACGGCACCCCGCTCGACAAGTCCGGCGAGCCCCGCGAGACTCTCGGTCACGGGCGGGTCGCCGGTCATCACGACGACCCGTTGCGGGAGGGACCGGGCGCGCAGTTGCGCCGCGATCAGTCGGCGCATCGGACCGAACACCGTGGGCCCGTTCGAGGTGCCGCCACCGGAGAGCAGCAGTGCGCCGTCGTCGGCGGCGACACCCGCCAGCTCGTCGAGCGCCCGGTTGCCGACGAGGTCGAGCACGGTGTCGTAGCGTGCGGTCGACTCGGTGAAGTCCTCGCGGCGGTAGTCGACGACGCGGTCCGCGCCGAGCGCGGCCACGAGTTCCGCGTTCCGGGTGCTGCACACGGCCGTGACCTCCGCGCCGAGCGCGACGGCGATCTGCACCGCGAAGGTGCCGACTCCGCCGGAGGCCCCGTTGACGAGTATGCGCTGGCCGGGCTGCACCTCGGCGAGCTCCACGAGTGCACGGTAGGCGGTTGTGCCCGCGAGGGGCGCCGCGGCGGCCTCCTCGAATCCGAGCTCCGCGGGCATCCGTGCGAGCCGGTCCTGCGGCACCCGCGCGAGTTCGGCGAAGGCCCCGTCGACCAGTCCGATGTCGCCGAACACCGCATCCCCCACCTTCAGGGTGGTCACGGCGTCGCCGACCGCCTCGACGACGCCGGCGAGGTCCCGCCCGCGGATGCGCCGCCTCGGGCCGCGCGGACCGAAAACCCCGGGCGCCATGAGCCGCGCGATGTAGGGATCGCCGCGCATGACGTGCCAGTCGTAGGCGTTCACCGAAGCGGCCCGCACGCGCACGAGCACCTCGTGCGGTGAGGGGGCGGGGTCGTCCGCCTCCGCGAGCCGCAGCCGTTCGGGGGATCCGTACCGTTCTTGGACGATCGCGCGCATCGTGGTGTCCTTTCGTCGATTCCGGCTCAGCCGGCGAGCCGCGGCTGTCGGGCATCCGCAGGTGCGGCGGCCGGGGAGGGGCGGAAGCCCTTGACGATCAACCAGATGCCCAAAAAGCCCTCCCAGACGATCTCGGGCAGTGTGGCGAGCCCCGACCAGACGGAATCCTGCGCGTACCAGCCGAACAGCACCGCGATGCCGGAGAGGCAGAGCAGCGGCCCGCCGATGAGCCCGACGAGCGCCATGCCGCGCGGCACGAGGCCGGAGCGGTACATCAGGTAGCCGAGCAGCAGGCCGTTGCCGAAGCCCGCGAGGAAGCCCGGGCCGAGAAGGAACGTCCAGTCGTGCACGGCGACGAGGGAACGCGCCGCCACGAGCAGCGCACCCTCATCCGTGCCACCGGACTCGCGGAGCGTCACGATCGAGAGCACGCTCAGGATGCCGACGCCGATGAGTGCCGATTCCATGACGCGGGCGGCGACGTAGCCGAGCGCCACGCTCTCGTTCACCCGCCGGAGGATCGGGAACAGCACCACGGCCGTGCCGATGTTCGCGATGGCCAGCACGATCTCGCACACCGCACCCCAGCGCACCATGGTGTCGGAACCCGGGCCGAGCACGTATCCGGGGTCGGTGAGCGCGGGCGTGTAGAGGGCCGCGCCGGTGATGGCCGAGACGAAGGTGATGACGAAGAGCACACCCACGATGAGGGCGCTCCTTCTGCTGGGCTGCACGGCGGTGCCTCTCGACGAGGTTGTGGTGTACTTGGTACACCTTGATGGGATCACCGTAGGTGTACTGCGTACACCTTGTCAAACCGCGACGTGGATGGAGTGAGCCGGTGGCAGAGGATCCGAGCGCGCGACGCCCGCGCCTGAACCGGGAGACGGTGCTGCGCACGGCCGTCGCACTCGCCGACCGGGTGGGTCTCGACGGCTTCACGATGCGCACCCTCTCGCAGGAACTCGGCGTCGTGCCCATGGCGCTCTACAAGCACGTCGCCAACAAGGACGAACTGCTCGACGGCATGGTCGACCTCGTCTGGGCCGAGGTGCAGCTGCCCGACAGCTCCGCCGGATGGAAGGCCGCGATGCGCGGCCGGGCCGTGTCGCTGCGCGACGCGCTCTCGCGGCATCGGTGGGCGGTCGGGCTGATGGAGTCCCGCATGTCGCCCGGACCCGAGAACCTGCGGCACCACGACGCGATGATGGGCTGCCTGCGCGAATCCGGATTCTCGTTCCGCACCACCGTGCACTGCACCTCCACCCTCGACGCGTACGTGTACGGGTTCGCGCTGCAGCAGAAGACCCTGCCGTTCGAGACGCCTGAGGAGTCCGGAGTCGTCGCCGCACAGAAGCAGAGCGCGCAGCCCGACCCGGCGGCGATCGCCGCGATGTTCCCCTACCTCGCGGAGGTCGTCGTCGAGCTCGCCCGCTCGGGCTACGACTACGACCTCGAGTTCCAGCTCGGCCTCGACCTCATCCTCGACGGGATCGAGAAGCTGCGCCCGGAATGGTCCGCCGGCTCCTGACGACGCCGGCTTCGGCTGTCAGATCCCGAGCCCGCGGCTCGTCGGGCGCTCCAAGTACCCTGCGTCGGCTTCGTCCGCGCCGCCCGCCCTGCTAGCAAGGGGTCATGGATGTGACGGATCGCGCCGTCGGCGTGCTGCTCGGATGCGCGACCGGCGATGCCCTCGGAGCCGCCTACGAGTTCCAGCCGCCGCTTGCTCCCGACGTGCCGGTCGAGATGCGCGGCGAGCGCGGCACGCGATTCGCTCCGGGCGAGTGGACGGACGACACCGCCATGTCGGTGCCGCTCGCCCAGGCGGCCGCCGCCGGGCGCGACCTGCTCGCCCGCGACACGCTCGACTGGGTGGTCGGCGAATGGATGCGCTGGGCGGAGACATCGAGCGACATCGGAGCGCAGACGAAGAACGTGTTCGCCCGCTTGCGCGAGCCGGACGCGAAGGCCGCCGCCGCGGCGGGCCGCGAGGTGCACGAGCTCACGGGCCGTTCGGGCGGCAACGGCTCAGTGATGCGCACCGCTCCGGTGGCGCTCGCGTTCCTCGACGACGAGCGCGGGCTCGCCGAGGCGGCGCGCACGATCAGCCGGCTGACGCACTTCGATCCCGACGCCGGGGACGCGTGCGTGCTGTGGTGCCTCGCCATCCGTCACACCGTGCTGACCGGGCAACTGGACGTGCGCGTCGGCCTCGGCGCGCTCGGCGGCGAGGCCGCGGAGCGCTGGTCCCTGCTGCTCGACGACGCGGAGGGCAAGCAGCCGTCCGACTTCCAGCGCAACGGCTGGGTCGTCGAGGCGCTGCAGGGCGCGTGGTCGGCGATCTGCGCCGGTGTGGATCTCGTGGACGTGCTCGAGCGGGCGGTGCGCGGCGGGAACGACACCGACACGGTCGCCGCCATCGCGGGCTCCCTCGCCGGCGCCGCCTACGGCGCGGGCGGCATCCCGACGCAGTGGCGCGACATCGTGCACGGCTGGCCCGGTCTCACCGCCGACGACCTCGCCGACCTCGCGGCGCGCATCGTCAGCCGCCACGCGGTCCGCTGACTCGCCCCGGCGGCGGCGCGTGGCCGCGCGGCCGGCTGACCGCGTGCGGCGCCCCTCCGCGCGGTTTCCCGTCAGTAGATGCCCTTTCCGACGCCACATAAGGGCATCTACTGACGGGAAACGGATCGGGCCGCGGTCCCGGGCGGCGGGCGCTGCGTGGCGCAGCCCCTCCACGTGGGCGGGGCTGCGGCAAGCGTCCACAGATCGCCGCCCGCGCACGCCCGCCGCGAGCGGGTCGGGCCACCATCGCGACGTGAGACCTCGCCGCCCGCTTCCCGATCCCCTGCATGAGCGACCGTTCAGCGTCGCCGAAGCGCTGTCCGTCGGCGTCACCGCGAAGCGGCTGCGCGGAACGGATCTCGCGCAGCCCTTCCGCGGCGCACGGGCCATCGGCTCGGGAGACGACACACTGTCGCGCGCACGCCGCTATGCGGTGCGGATGCCCGGCAACCAGTTCTTCTCCCACGTCACCGCTGCGTACATCCACGGCATGCGGCTTCCGCATCACGCGTCATCCGAGCCGCTGCACGTGGGGGTGGTGTGGCCGCGACGGTCGCCGCGAGTGGCGGGCGTTGTAGGACACGAGATGCGGCCGCCCGTCGCCGTCGTGCACGTCGGAGGTCTCCGGACCGTCCCGCCCGTGGTCGCATGGTGCCAGCTGGCGGCGGTGCTGACCCCGGAGGAGGTGATCGTGGCGGGCGACGGACTGATCCGTCGACAAGATCCCGTGAGCGACCTCGAGTCGTTGCACCATGCGGTGAGGCGCTGGACGGGAGCTCACGGAGCGCCGGCGCTCCGAGCGGCGCTGCCGCACCTGCGCGCGGGCACGGACTCGGCACGCGAGACCATGCTGCGCCTGCTGATGTCGCGCGCCGGGCTGCCCGAACCTCAGGTGAACCCACCCATCCTGGATTCCGCCGGCCGGTTCCTGGCATACGGCGACCTCGTCTATGCCGAGCGCCGGGTGCTGGTCGAATACGACGGTGAGCAGCATCGTCTCGATGCCGAGCAGTACCAGAAGGACGTCGACCGCCTCGACCGCCTCATGGAGGAAGGATGGCGTGTCATCCGCGTCAACAGGGCGCACATGCGGCGGCGGGCAAGGGCCGCCCTCGTGCTGCGGATCGAACGGGCCCTCCACGATGCCGACGGGCGGGACCGCGCGCCCATTGCCCGCATGCCCCCCAGGCGCTGAGACGTCAGCGGGCCTGTGCCCGAGGCCGTTTTCCGTCAGTAGATGCCCTCACCAAGCTGCCGAAAGGGCATCTACTGACGGGAAACCGCAGGCTCAGCCCCGCCGGGCGCTCCGCCGGACGCGGCCCCGGGCGCGGCGCCGGGCGCTCCCCAGACCGCGGCCTTGGGGCGGGCGAAGCAGGCGACGATGATCGCGCCGACGACCGCCACGGCCGCGGGCAGCAGCAGCGACTGCGCCATCGCGGTGGAGAACCCGGCACGCAGCGCCTCGGGGAGCAGACCGCCGCCGATCTCGCCGGCGGGGGCGGCGCCGGCCCCGCCGGCCGGCATCTCCGCGGCGAGGCGCGCCTCGATGAGCACGGCGATCGACGCGCTGCCGAGCACCGCGCCCACCTGCCGCGTCGTGTTGAAGACGCCGGATCCGGCGCCCGCCTGCTGCGGCGGGAGGGCGCGGGTGGTCGCGTTCGAGATGGGTCCCCAGACGAACGCGTTCGCGACGCCGAGCAGAGCGGAGGGCAGCAGGAACCAGCCGATCGCGGTGTCCGGCGAGAGCAGCAGCGAGTACCAGACCAGCGCGGACGCGAGCAGCAGCGTGCCGAGCACGGCGAAGTTGCGCGGGTTCACCCGGTCGAGCAGGCGCCCGGCGAAGGGGGCGAGCACAGCCGAGATGACCGCCATCGGCGCGAGCATGAGCGCCGACTGCGTCGGAGTGAGCCCGCGGGCGGTCTGGTAGAAGAACACGAGCGGCAGCGACATGCTCGTGACCGCGAACCCGATCGTCGAGATGGCGGCGTTGCCGAGCGAGAAGTTGCGTTCCCGGAAGAGTCCGAGCGGCAGCAGCGGCTCACCGCGGTTCACGCGCTGCCAGACGACGAACCCGACGAGCACGACGACGCCCGCGATGATGAGCGACCACACCGAGATCGGTCCGGCGATGACACCCCAGTCGTAGGTCTCGCCCTCCTGGATGCCGAACACGAGCAGGAACATGCCGACGGCACTCAGCACGACGCCGAGGATGTCGAACTTGTGAGAGTTCGTCGGCAGGCGCGGCACGAAACGCGCGGCGAGGATGAACCCGACGATGCCGACCGGGAGGTTGATGAAGAAGATCCACTCCCAGCCGAGCCCGTCGACGAGCACTCCGCCGAGGATCGGCCCCACGAGCGTCGCGAGCCCGGCGACCGAACCCCACAGACCCATGGCCGCGCCGCGGCGATCGGGCGGGAAGATCCGGGTGATCACGGCCATCGTCTGAGGCGTCATGATCGCCGCTCCGAGTCCCTGCAGCACCCGCGCCGCGATGAGCGCTCCGACGCTGCCCGCGAATCCGCACCAGACGGATGCGAGGGTGAAGACCACGAGGCCGGTCAGGTACAGGTTCTTCGGACCGAAGCGGTCGCCGAGTCGCCCGGTGATAAGCAGCGGCACCGCATAGGCGAGGAGGTAGGCGCTCGTCACCCAGATGACCGAGTTGATGTCGGTGTCGAGCCCGCGCATGATCGACGGATTCGCGACCGAGACGATCGTCGTGTCGATCAGGATCATGAAGAACCCGATCACGAGCGACCAGAGAGCCGGCCAGGGTTTGAGGGAGGTGGTCACGCGCGTCCTTCCGAGGTACCCGCGGGACTATACCCCTGGCGGGCGACCCCGCCCTGACCGCCGGGGGCGGACGATCAGGATGACCGGGCGGGCCCGCGGTGGGGTCTCGATACGGCGGCTTCGCGCGCCTACTCGACCAGCGGACGGGGGGCGCCGCGCGCGGTGGGTCTCGATCCGGCGGCCTCGCGCGCCTACTCGACAGGCTCAGCGACCGGGCTCCGCGACCGGAGACACCCCGGCGGCACGCGTCACACGGCGCCGGGGGTGGCGAGCGACGCACGGCGCAGCAGCGGGCGCGTCGCCAGGAGACCGAGCCGCACGAGCAGGATGCCCGCGGCGAGCACGCCCGCGATGACCAGGAGCGACAGCGGGGCGACGATCAGCGCGATCCCGGTGAGCGGGAACACCACGATCGCCGCGATCACCGCGGAGCCGATCGACGTGATGAGCAGCGGCACCATGACGGTGCCGCGCCGGGCCGCATCCGCCGTCGCCTCCGGCATGCCGAGCCGGTGCAGGCTCGCGTAGAGCTCCGCCCGGTCGAGGATGCCCGCCGCCTGGTTGACACCCACCGAGCACGCGACCATGAGGAACGAGATCACGACCGTGATGGTGAGCCCGGTGCCGATGTCGGTGGCGAGCATGCGCGTGTCGGCGTCGCCGTCGGATGCGCTGAGCGCGTCGAGCAGGGCGGTGCCGGTTCCGGCGAACACCGCCATGAAGCTCACCATCGCCGTGCCGCTCACCTGGCGCCACGCCGCTTGCGGGGATTCGAGGATGGCGCGCGCCGCGAGCAGCTTCTGCGGCGTCTGCGCGCGACGTGCGCGGCCGCGGGCGACGAGGCCGATGACCCACGGACCCACGAGGTTGAGCACCGCGATCGTGCCGCCGAAGCCGGCGGCGAGGATGAGGAGCACGACGGCCGCGCCGCCCATGCCGAGAACGCTCATGCCGATCGCCGCGAGGGCGACGACCGCGACGGCGACGAGGGCCCGCACCCATGACATGCGCGGGGCTTCCTGCCGGGTCCGCACCCCGAGCGGTGAGATCGTCACGCGACGCAGTCCGATGACCGCGCTCACGACGGCGATCGCGACGACCCCCACGATGGCGCCGAGCAGCACGGGCAGCGGGAGCAGCACGTTGCTGAAGCCGAGCGGCTCGCCGCGGAACGGGATCGCACCGATGATCGGCGCGAGACCGAAGGACGCGGCGGTGCCGAGCACGGCGCCGATGAGCGCGAGGGCGGCCGATTCGATGACCGTCATCGCCCCGACGGCCGCGGGGGTGGCGCCGAGCAGGCGCAGCGTCGACAGCCGATCGTCACGACGGCGGGCCGAGAGCCGCGCGGCTGAGCCTCCGAGGGTGGCGAGGGGAACGAGCAGCAGCGTGAGCGCGAGCACTGCGAGCGCCTGGTAGGTCAGCGCCATGTCGTCGTCCCAGCGCCAGAACGCCTGGGCGCCTCCGAGCACCGCGAGCAGCAGCGCCGTGACGATGCCGAACGCGACGATCGGCAGCGCGGTGACCCCGAGCGAGTCGCGCGTGGGCCGCGCGAGCAGCCACGTCATCCGCCAGATCATGCCGCCACCTCCGACGGCTGGATGCGACCATCGCGCATGTGCACGATGCGGGAGCAGCGGGCGGCGACGTCGGCGTCGTGGGTCACGACGACGAGTGTGCGGCCCTGGCCGGTGGTCGAGTGCAGGAGCGCGTCCATGACCTCGCTCGACGTGTGCGAGTCGAGGGCGCCGGTCGGCTCGTCGGCGAAGACGACGGATGCGCCGGTCACCTGGGCGCGGGCGATGGCGACGCGCTGGGCTTGACCGCCGGAGAGCTGCCCGATCCTGCGGTCCTCGAATCCGGCGAGGCCGAGCGCGGCGAGCCAGCCGGCCGCGTGCCCTTCGGCTGCGGCACGGGGCATCCCGCCGAGCATGAGCGCGATGGCCACGTTCTCGAGGGCGGTGAGCTCGGGGATGAGCAGCCCTTGCTGGAAGACGAAGCCGAACGCCTCCCGGCGCAGGCGGGAGCGTTCCCGCTCGTCGAGCGCGGCCACGTCGGTCTCGGTGCCCCGGGTGCGCAGGATCACCTGGCCGGTGTCGGGCGTGATGATGCCGGCGAGGCAGTGCAGCAGTGTGGTCTTGCCCGAGCCCGAGGCGCCCATGATCGCGAGGGACTCCCCCTCGGTGATCGCCAGGGATGCCGCGGCGAGCGCCGCCGTACGGCCGTAGAACTTGTCGAGACCCCGGGCCTCGAGGATGACGTTGGACATGCCTTCAGCCTCGTCACGCGGGCCGACGCGGGCGTCCGCCGCGAGGAGTGAGCGGGTCATCCGGGCGGATGATCTCGGAGCGGACGACGCCAACATCACGGTTTCCTGAGTTCGCTAGACGCTTTAGTTGCTAGTTCGTCTAGTTAGCAAATAGAGTCCGGATGTGACCCGAAGGGGGGCGGAATGATGCAGACGATCGAACGGCCGCAGATGACGGCCGACGCGCGAGTGGTGACCTGGACCAGCGTGCATCCGGGACTGTGGGCGGGGCAGATCGGCGACGATTTCGCCGGCCTGATCGAACGCGACGGACACGGCTACGTCGTGACCGACTGGCAAGGCGCCGAGGTCGGCGCGTACGCGACCCTGGCTGAGGCCGAGGTCGCTCTCGAGCCCAGCCGCCGCGCGCTCGCCCGCGCCGCGCGAGAAGAACGACGTTCCCGCGCGGAGATGCTCGCCCTCGCGACCCTCTCCCTCGTCGGCTTCGGCATGGCGGTCACCACCCTCGGAGTGGTCGGGACGGTGTTCGCATGAGCCAGCAGCGCATCCCCCGGTACATCACCGTCGCGCGTCTCTCCCCGACGGAATGGTCGATCGCCGATGATCGGCGCCTTGAGGTGACCCCCCGCGGATTGGTCGGTTTCGTGCGCATGCGCACCGGCCTCTACGAGGTGGTGCGGATCGGACGGCCGCACATCCGCTCCTGGCACGCCACATTCGACGACGCGGTCGCCCAGTTCGTGCGGCCTCACGCGTTCTGGTGGGCGCTGCCGCACGACCTGCCGGAGGTCGACAGATCCGTGATGGCCGACGACGATATCGTGGCTCCCGACACACGATCCACCGTGGAGGAGGCACTGCTCGCCGCGACGGCTTGACCTCATGACGACGATCCGACCCGACACCCCCGCCACCCAGGACTCCGGCTACTGGTACGCCGATGCCGCGCGCACCCGCCGGGGCATCGAGGTGCTCAACGCGTTGCGGCAGTACCGCGCCGCGGAGAGCGAGATGCGCCGTCGTACCCGCACGTCGATGGGCATGGGCGAGACGGACATCCTCGCCATCCGCTACCTGTTGCAGGCCGAGAAGCTCGGTCTGCAGGTGAGCCCGAAGGACCTCGCGGCGAAACTGCAGATCTCGTCGGCCTCGGTGACGGTGCTCATCGACCGTCTCGTGAAGAGCGGGCACGTGGAGCGCCAGCCGCACCCGACGGACCGGCGGGCGATCATCGTGGCGCCGACGCATCACACCAACACCGAGGTGCGCGGCACGCTCGGTCAGATGCACGAACGCATGATCGACGTCGCCGAATCCCTCGAACCGGATGAGGCGGCCGCGGTCGTGCGATTCCTGGCCCGGATGCGTGAGGCCGTCGACGAGATCGACGCCCCGCACGAGCGGTAGGACCGGCTTACAGCTCGCCGGACTGCGCGATGCGCTCGTGGTGGTGGATCACCTCGGCGACGATGAAGTTCAGGAACTTCTCCGCGAACGCCGGGTCGAGGTGCGACTCCTCCGCGAGGGCGCGCAAGCGGGCGATCTGCACGCGCTCGCGATCCGGGTCGGACGCGGGCAGCCCGACGGTCGCCTTGAGCCGGCCGACCTGCTGCGTGAACTTGAACCGTTCCGCGAGCATGTGCACGAGCGCCGCATCGATGTTGTCGATGCTCTGACGCAGGGCCGTGAGCTCCGCGAGCGCCTCGTTGCCGTCTTCGCCGAGGATGCTGAGGTCGGTCATGCTCCGACCCTACCCGCAGCCGCTCAGCGCTCGCGCGGCGTCACGGGCACTCCGCCGAAGGCGTCCAGGCGCGCCTCCAGTCCCGCGCGGACAGCGGGCCATTCGTCCACGAGCACCGAGAAGACCGCCGTGTCGCCCCACCCGTCGGCACGGATGCGGTGGCGGCGCAGCACGCCCTCGAACGTGGCGCCGAGACGGGCGATCGCGGCGCGGGAGCGGGCGTTGAGGGCATCCGCCTGCAGCTTCACCCGGCCGAACCCGGAGTCGAAGGCGAGCTGCAGCAGCAGTAGTTTCGCCTCCGGGTTGACGGCGGTGGACCAGACCGACGGGTCGTAGCCCGTCCACCCGATGTGGGTGCGTTCGAGGCGCTCCTCGAAGTCGCCGAGGGTCGTTGTTCCGACGAGCCGGCCGTCCGCCGAGCCGCCCCGCAGTCGCACGGCGTAGGGGTTGCCGGCGCCGAACTGGTAGTAGTCGAGACCCCACTCCGCGAACGCCTCATCGCTCTGCGGCAGACCCGCCGGTCCGCCGCCGTACCCGCCGGCGAAGACCTCGGGCCTGCGGATCGCCCGGGCGAGCTCGGGCAGGAGCTCCGGAGTCAGCGGCTCGAGGCGGATGTAGCGGCCCTCGAGGGGCGCGGGTTCGGGGCGCGTCGCGGTCATGCCGCCAGTCTTCCGACCGACGCCCGGCGTGCGGCAGGGCCGCCGTCCGATCGGTGGCCCTGCGGATGGTGCCCCGGAACCGTCGACTAGGTCCTGTTGCCGTGGCGTTGATAGTCGGGATGAAGGCGTATCCAGATGATCGAAGCGCGGTCCGCATCGAAATCAATGCCGATCGTCGCTTCCGCGAGGTCCCCGCGCATCAGGATGAGTCCCGCTTGACCGTTGACCTCGCGGAGCGCCAGCTTTCGTCCGGGCGCTGGCGTCGTTCCGTGCAGCAGCATCCTGACGGCATCAGCCACCCCGACCAAGACTCGTGCGCTCTGTCGACCATGCCCACCCGGGTCGATCACCATGCGGACGGATGGGCTCAGCAGCTTCGATATCGCACTCGAGTCCCTGGAGATGATCGCTGCTTGCAGCACGCCTACCGCCTTGGAATGCGTTGGCATCACCAGCTTCTCCGCGGCATTCGCAATGGCGAGGCGAAGACGCGCTACTCCGTGGGCATCTCCATGGGGATGCGGCCGTGGCCTCGTTTGCATCGACATGACCGTTCCTTTCGACTCACATCCAGCGCCGAGTGGCGTTGCTGTTCGGCGGAGACCCGGCGTCGCTGCTCTGAAGTGCGCTCTCGCGGTGTCGTGGCGGAATGGCGATCCCGATACCGAGGGTGCCGGCGACGGCGAGAACGATCATCTGGGCGGTGGCGTCCGGGGCGCTCATATGCCCTATGTGAGTGACGTGGTAGGCGAAATGCAGGACCCCGAAGCCGCCCCAGGCGATCCCGAGGACTCGGTACAGCGGTTGTGCTCGCCAGATCAGCGCGCCGACGCTTGCGGCGCCCAGGGCGAGGTACTGCGCGCCGTGGTCGCGGATGAGGTGTTCGTTGAACGGGCCGTCCTGAGAGATCCACTCGCCCAGGACGGAGGGGAAGTGATCGTAGAACTCGCGGGGCAGGACGTATGCCCAGATGCCGACTCCCGCGGCGATGACGACCGTGCCGACGAGTGCGACGATCTGAAGACGACCGACTCGGTCTCGGACGAGTGATGCGCTGGCCAATGGAGTACCTCGTTCTGGTGAAATCTGCTACTGCTGCGCAGGAGTGACGGCGACGGGGTACGGGTGCGTGCCGACGCGGTGGGCACCCAACGGGACGAGCGAGTCCAGCGCGTCCGCACCGAGCGCGGTTCCTTCAACCGTCACGACATCGCGCTGGTCGGATGCGGCGGAGAGTGTCTCGCGGAGCAGTACGTCGAGGTGGAATCTGTCAGGTCCGGCGAGGTCGACGGTGTCCTCGAGCGGTGCGCTTCGTGCAGTCATCGCCAGGAGCTCGACGACGTCATCGACGTCGACCGGCTGCAACAGCATGCGCGGGGTCTCGACGCGTCCCTCGACGGTGAGCCAGTCAGCGATCGTGGGGACGAAATCGTGGAACTGCGTTGCACGGACGATCGTGAAGGGGATGTCCCCATACCGGAGGGCGTCCTCTTGAGCGACTTTTCCGGCGTAGTACCCGTTGGCGAGCGCACGGTCGGCGCCCACCACTGACAGGAGCACGTGATGCCTCACCCCGGTGGTGTGCTCAGCGGCGAGGATGCGCTCGGTGGTGCCGCGGAAGAACGCGGTCGCGGCAGTCACGTCCATTTCCATCGTGTTGAGGACGTCGACGACGACATCCGCGCCGTCCATGGCTGCGCCCAGGCCTTCGCCGGTCACAGCGTCGACGCCGGTCGAGCGGGAGCCCGCAATCACGTCCTCTCCGAGGTCTCGCAGTCTGGCCGCGAGGCGGGTGCCGACGTGCCCATTGCCGCCGACGATCAGGATCTTCATGGATGTCCTTTCCGGTCGGCAGATCACCGCCCGTAATAGTGACGACACGGGTCGCGGATTGTGAGGTCAGCTCCTGACGGCCCACGCAGTCAGCTTCCGGGGGTTGGCCTGCAACCACACGTCGGTGATGCGACCCTCACGGACCTGGACGTTCACGACGCCACGGAGCTGATCGCCGTACACCGCCGTGAAAGCGAGGCCGTCTCCGGTGCGGTGCTCCTGCAATGCCAACTCCGGCTGCTTCTGGAAGACGCCGACCAGGAAGCGGGCGACGTTCGACATGCCGAGGACCGGACGGCGTGCTGCGTTGACAACGCCGCCCCCGTCGACCCGTAACGTGACCGAGGGATCGAGCAGGTGCGTCAAGGTCGTGAGATCGCCCTGTGTAACGGCCTGCGCGAAGGCGCGCATCACAGCATCATGCTCGTGCGTATTCCGCGGCCGGGCGTCGTGCGCACGAACACGGCGGCGCGCCGACGTCGCAAGTTGCCGCACCGCCGCCGAACTGCGACCGACGATGGTGGCGATCTCATCGAACGGCACCGCGAACACGTCGTGCAGTACGAAGGCGACGCGCTCCGCAGGCGTCATCGTCTCCATCACGATCAGCATCGCGGTGCTGACCTCCTCGTCGAGCGAAATGCTGTCCAGCGGGTCGGCGCTCGGAGCGCGACTGACAGAGCGTCCGGGAAGGGAGAACAGGTCCGCCGGGATGGGCTCCGGCAACCATTCGCCCACGTAACGCTCGCGTCGCGCCCGCGCGGATCCGAGCACATCGAGGCAAACCCTGCTCATCACCCGGGTGAGCCACCCCTGCGGGTTCGCAATCGCGGCCCTTTCGGCGTCCGTCATCCGGTACCACCGGACGTAGGTCTCCTGCACGGCATCCTCGGCTTCGGCGAGAGTGCCGAGCATTCGATAGCCGATCGCGACCAGACGACGGCGCTCGTCGAAGACGTCCGGAAGGTGGTGACGAGCCGGCTTCGGGGGCCGCCCTCGTCCGGAAGTGCTGTGGGTCAACGCGCGCACCTTTCGTCGTCACCCATGACGAGGGACGCCCCGGAATTGTGAGGTGCGCCAAGTCGTGCACCTCACATGTCAGCGACCCACGTCGTCATGCCTCGGGCGACACCTCGCCCGGTGAAGGGAGAAAGCGGACATGAAGGTATTCATCGCGGGCGGCCGCGGCCAGGTAGGAGCGAGAGTCGCAGAGGCACTCGCGAAGAGGGGCGTCGAGGTGATCGTCGGTAGCCGCGCAAACGGCCAGGACCCGATGACGGGGGATGGACTGGATGCCGCCATGATCGGCGTGGACACGATCGTCAACGTGCTCAACATCGCGCGCTTCGACGATGAGGCCGCCGTCTTCTTCGAGACCACTACGCGGAACCTGGTGCGTGCGGGCGACGGAGCGGGTGTCGGGCATCATGTTCTTCTGTCCATCGTGGGGGTCGACGCGGAAGACGGACCGGACAACGGGTACTGGCGCGGCAAGATCGCCCAAGAGCAAGTGTTGCGGTCCTCGTCGACCCCCGCGACGATCATCCGCACCACCCAGTTCCATTCCTGGGTTCCGGTGCTTGCCGACCAGCACACCGCCGACGGACGCGTCGTCGCAGAGCGGTCGCTCATCCAGCCCGTGGACCTCGACGAAGTCGTGGAACTCATCGAACGTGCCACACTCATCACGGAACCAGCAGATCGCGAGATCGAACTGGCCGGCCCGGAGCGCTACTTCTTCGATGACCTGCTTCGCGGGACGCTGGCCGCAATGGACGACCGGCGCGAGATCGTGACCACCGCCTGCGACGGCCCCATCGACCTGATGGTTCCGCGCGGCGAGCACCTCATCGGCACTCGGCCCTATCCCGTCCGCGGTATCCCGACGGCGTAGCCCGTCGAGTCGAGGCTTTCGTTCGCCAGTTCGGCCTGCGGGCGATGGCACCGATGGTGATCCGGCACATCGCACCGTCGTCCGAGCCCCTGACGCCGGCGGCGCGTCAGTCGACGAGGGTGCGGGTGACCTCGATGTTGCCGCGGATGGAGTTCGAGTACGGGCAGATGTGGAAGGCGCGCTCGACGACCTGCTCCCGCTGCTCGGCGGCGACCTTCGGCAGGTAGATGACGAGCTCGATCCCGTGCGTGTAGCCCTCTCCCGACCGGGAGAGTTCGACCGTCGCCGAGACCGCCGCCTCGGACGTGTCGGTCTTGAACTCGGCGCCGGCGCCGTGCAGCGCGCTCAGGAAGCTCGCCGCGTAGCCCGCCGCGAACAGCTGCTGCGGGTTCGTGCTCGATCCCTCGCCGTCGCCTTCGAGCGCCTGCCGGGTGTCGAAGTCGATGCGGTCGTCTTCGCTGCGCACGTGTCCGGCGTTCTCGCCGCCGGTGGCGTGCGCGATCGCGGTGTAGAGAGTCTCCATGCCACCACTCCACCAGGCGTGGCGCCGAGTGGGCTGGAATCCGGTCGCCCTCGGAGGAGCCCCTCAGCCGAGCAGGTCGTGACGCACGACGATCTCGTCGCGCGCCGGGCCGACGCCGATCGCGCTGATGCGCGATCCGCTCATCGCCTCGATCGCGAGCACGTAATCCTGCGCGGCCTGCGGCAGGTCGCCGAACTCGCGCGCGCCGGAGATGTCCTCGCTCCAGCCCGGGAGTTCCTCGTAGATCGGCTTCGCGTGGTGGAAGTCCGACTGCGACACGGGTACCTCGTCGACGCGCTCGCCGTCGACCTCGTAGGCGACGCACACCGGGATGCGCTCGAGGCCGGTGAGCACATCGAGCTTGGTGAGCACGAAGTCGGTGATGCCGTTGATGCGCGCCGAGTAGCGGGCGACGGGCGCGTCGTACCAGCCGGTGCGCCGCGGTCGACCGGTCGTCGTACCGAACTCGAAGCCGCGGGAGCGCAACCACTCGCCCTGCTCGTCGTGCAGCTCGGTCGGGAACGGGCCGGCGCCGACACGCGTCGTGTACGCCTTGACGATGCCGATGACGCGCTCGATGCGGTTCGGGCCGATCCCCGAGCCGGTCGCCGCCCCGCCGGAGGTCGAGTTCGACGACGTGACGAAGGGGTAGGTGCCGTGGTCGACGTCGAGCATCGTCGCCTGGCCGCCCTCGAAGAGCACCGTCTTGCCCGCGTCGAGCGCGGTGTTGAGTTCGAGCGCGGTATCGGCGACCATCGGCCGCAGGCGCTCCGCGTAGCTCAGCAGGTCGTCGACGACCTCGTCGACGGCGATCGCGCGGCGGTTGTAGATCTTCACCAGCAGGTGGTTCTTCTGGTCGAGCGCGCCCTCGACCTTCTGGCGCAGGATGTTCTCGTCGAAGATGTCCTGGATGCGGATGCCGACCCGGTTGATCTTGTCGGCGTAGGTGGGGCCGATGCCGCGACCGGTGGTGCCGATCTGACGCTTGCCGAGGAACCGCTCGGTCACCTTGTCGAGCGTGCGGTGGTAATGGGTGATGACGTGCGCGTTCGCGCTCACCTTGAGCCGCGACACGTCGACGCCCCGCGCGGTGAGCGCGGTGAGCTCGTTGAAGAGCACCTCGATGTCGATGACCACACCGTTGGCGATGACCGGGATGACACCCTCGGTCAGGATGCCGGAGGGCAGCAGGTGCAGCGCGTACTTCTCGTCGCCGACCACGACCGTGTGGCCGGCATTGTTGCCGCCGTTGAACTTGACGACGTAGTCGATGCGGCCGGCGAGCAGGTCGGTCGCCTTGCCCTTGCCCTCATCGCCCCACTGGGCGCCGACGATCACGATTGCGGGCATGGGCTCGCCTCCTCAAGAAATGGGGATTACACCCCATCCTACCGATGGCCCAGGTCGAACGTCAGGAGTCTCACACCGGCGTCTGCTGGTGCAGCGCGACCTTCCACCGGCCGTCCCGCCACAGGTAGGTCGTGCTCATCATGAGCTCGACCCGGGTGTCGCCGCGGCGGGCGACGGCGCGGTAGACGAGCACCGCGCCCTTGTCGCCGACGCGCACGATCCTCGGTTCGTGCAGCTCCCACTCGTCCCAGGTGGAGCCGTCGAGTGCGGCGGCGATCCCGTCGCGATCGATCACCGCGCCGGGCACCACCATCACCGCGTCGGGTGTCATCGCAGAGGCGTAGTGGGCGCCGCCCCGGCCCGCGGCGATGGCCTTCCAGCCCATCTGCTCTTCGTGCAGGAGTCGCGCGGGCAGATCGTCGGTGATCACCGTCATGACCGCAACCCTAACCACCCGGCGCCGGCCGCGACAGGCTCCCTGGGAAAGCAACAACCCTGGGCAGCGGATGTGGTCGCGCTGCGGGTGCGCTGCACATCGTTTCTGCACCCTGATGCAGCACCGGCGCCGGAGAGATGCTGATCGCCCCCCGCAAGATCCCGCACCCACTGGAAGGCATCATCCCCATGCTGAACACCGATTCCCCCTCATCCCTCATCGGCTCGACGGTCTACGACCGCGACCACTCGAAGATCGGCTCGGTCGAGCAGATCTACGTCGACCCGGGCACCGAGCGCCCGCTCTTCGCGGCCGTGACGACGGGCCTCTTCGGCACCTCGCAGACGTTCGTGCCGCTCGAGGCGGCCGACCAGACCGACGACGGCATCGTCGTGCCGTACGAGAAGTCGTTCGTCAAGGACGCCCCTCGCATCGAACCGGAGGGCGCGCTCGACCCCTCCGAGGAGAACGCGCTGTACGACTACTACGGACTCTCCGGCGCCGACTCGTCGGTGAGCGGCGGCTCGAGTCTCACCGACGGCGTCGACACGACGACCACCGGATACTCGGACACGGTCGGGCACGACACCGGCACGGTCGGGCACGACACGTCGGGGCCGAACACCGACGACGCGATGACCCGCTCCGAGGAGCAGCTACACGTCGGCACGGAGCGCGTGCAGACCGGCAGCGCCCGCTTGCGCAAGTACGTCGTCACCGAGAACGAGACCGTCACGGTTCCGGTGACGCGCGAGGAGGTGCGGCTCGAGCGCGAGCCCATCACCGACGCGAACGTGGGCGACGCCCTCTCGGGCCCCGACCTGAGCGAGGAGGAGCACGAGGTGACCCTCACCGAGGAGCGCGTCGTCGTCGACAAGGAGACCGTGCCGGTCGAGCGCGTACGCCTCGACAAGGAGACGGTCACCGAGCAGCAGCAGGTCGACGAGACCGTGCGCAAGGAGCAGATCGAGTTCGACGGCGACGCGGACACGCGCCGCTGAGCACCGACACGAGGAGGCCGGCCCTGCGGGGCCGGCCTCCTTCGCGTCGGCGGCGTCGTCAGCCACGGGCCCGCAAGTCGAGCAGGGCGCCCCGCGAGGGTCCGAGCCCCCGGATCGGCGTCGGCCCGCGACACCGTCCGATCGCGGTTCAGGCGGTGTAGCGCTCCACGCGCAGCACGCAGGTGAGACCCTCGTCGGCGAGCTCCACACTCGTCTGCCAGTCGGCCGTGGCGCCCGCCTCGACGCCCGGCACGTCGACCTGCTTGAGCGCGCGGGTGTCGCTCTCGGGGTTCAACAGCGACACGTAGATGCGGTAGTCGGCGGGCGCGTCGGTCGGGTTGGTGACCGTGCCGACCACGTTCCAGGTGCCGTCGGCGAGCTCGCACGAGGTGACTGCGGTGTCGCTCAGCGCCCCGACGAGGTTCTCGCCCGTTCCGGGCGGGTCGGTGACCTCGGTGATCCCGGGTGCCTCGGCCTGCTCCGTCTCGGTGGCCGACGGGGTCGGCTTCGGCTTCTCGGTGCCGGATGCGGTGCACCCGGTGAGCACGAGGGCGAGCGCCGTCAGCGCGGTCGCGACGGCCAGGACGGGCGTGGCGGTGCGAGTGGGCTTGGCGGTCATGCGAGGTCCTTCCGTCGGGCGGTTCGGGCGCCGAGTGCCAAGGCTAGGCCGCTCAGCAGCAGGAGAGCTGCGGCATAGCCGAGAGCCCCGACGTCGCCGCCGGTGCGCGCGAGTCCTCCCGATACCGGCGGAGCAGCGGGGGCGCCCGGGATCGGTCGCGCCGGCAGCGTGATGTCGGCCGTGTCCGCGGCCGTCACGGCGGTGCCCGCGTCGGCATCCGTCGCGATCGCCTCGGCGGCACCTGGCAGCACGCGGCCCTCGTCGAGCGGGGTGATGACGTACGTGGCGGTCGCGACGACGGACTGGCCGGGTAGCAGCACTCCCGGCTCCCCGGGCCACGCGTAGGTGATCGGCGACAGCCCCGCGCGACCGTCCGCCACCCGCACGTCGATGAGGGGACGGGTGCCGGTGTTGGTCACGACGTAGGTGTACTCGAGGGTGTCCCCGGCGAACCCGAGCTGGCCGGGGCGCAACGCGACCGACATGTCGAGCGCGATGGATGCCGCGTCGAGGATCCGCACCGAGGCGGAGCCGCTCGCCGTGGCCGGCTGACCGTCGGGACCGGTCCCGCTCACCGTGGCCGTGTTCGACACCGCGCCCGCCGTCACGTCGGCGTCGTCGATCACGTAGCGTGCCTCCGCCCGGAGCGTCTGGCCCGGCAGAAGGCGACCGGGCTCCCCCGGCCAGGTGAGCACGGGTGCCGAAAGCCACGGCAGCGGGTCGGTGAGCGTGACGTCGTCGAGGGTCACGTTGCCGGTGTTCGTCGCGGCGAACGTGTAGACGATGACGCCGCCCTGCTGCGCGTAGGTCTCGAGGCGGGAGGACTTGGTCAGCGACAGCGCCGGGTCCGCGGCGATGGCGATCGCGTCGTCGGCCTCGTCGAGCACCTCCACCCCGAGCGGGCTGTCGGCCGTGGCCGTGACCTCCGAGCCGAGGGTGCCGCGATCGACGTCGGCCTGGGTGAGCACGTAGCGCGCGATCGCCGTCGCCTCCGCTCCCGGTGCGAGCACGCCCGCGCCGGCCGGCCAGGTGTACTCGATCGCCGAGAGTCCGCTCTGCGCGTCGAGCAGGGTCACGCCGGAGAGCGTCACGTTGCCGGTGTTGCGCACTCGGAAGCTGTACTCCACGACGTCGCCGGCGCGACCGGTGGCGCCCTCCGCGAGGCGCATCCGCTTCTCGACCTGGATGCGCGGGTCGGCGGCCACGGTCGGCACGACCGAGGGCGGCGACGAGGCGGTGACCTCGGTGCCCGAGAGCGTGGCACCGGATGCCGTGGCCACGTTGAGCACGGAACCGCGGTCGAGATCGGCCTGGGTGATGCGGTATCCGGCGGTCGCCTCCACCGCGGTGGCGGGCGGCAGCGCTCCGGCGGTGGCGGTCGGCCAGGCGCCGTATTCGATGGCGCCCAGTCCCGGCAGCGGGTCGTTGAGGCCGACACCGGTGAGGGTCGCCGTGCCGGTGTTCGCGACCGTGAAGCGGTAGGTGACGAGGTCGCCGACCCCACCCGCCCCGGTGAGCGTGCCCTGCTTGGTGACCGCGAGCGAGGTGGCCGGCGCCGCGAGCGGCACCGTCGTCTGCCCGGACCGGTCGCTCACGGCCGGTCCGGTGGGCGGCGTGCCGGTCGCGGTCGAGACGTTGCGCACGGCGCCGGCGTCGACGTCGACCTGGGTCACCGTGCGGGTGGCGGTCGCGGTCGCGACCTGACCCGGAAGCAGCACACCCGGGGCACCCGGCCAAGTGAACGCCGGAGGGGTGAGGCCGTCGACCGTGTTGGCGAGCGAGACGCCGCCGAGCGTGACGTTGCCGGTGTTGCGCACCTCGAAGGAGTACTCGATCGTGTCGCCGACCACTCCCGTGGCGCCGGCGGCGAGCGCCGCCGAGTGCGTCGTGGTGATGACGGGGGCCGCGACCGCCGTGGCGGTGGTGACCTCGTTCGAGACGCCGCTCACGACGACGCCGCGCGGCGACGTGCCGATGGAGGTCGCCCGGTTGATCACCGAACCGCGGTCCACATCCGCCTGGGTGACCACGTAGGTGGCCGTGCCGATGGCGCTCGCGCCCGGTGCGAGGATGCCGGTCGTCGACGGGAAGTCGATGTCGGGCCGTGAGATGCCGGGCAGCTCGTCGCGCAGGCTGATGAGGCGCAGCGTCACGTTGCCGGTGTTGGTGATCTCGAACGAGTACGTGATGGTCTCGCCGACGGCGCCGGTGCCGGCGATCTCGGCGCTCTTGACCGTCGCGATGCCGGGGCGGTGCTCGACCGTCGGGATGGAGACGAGCGCGGACTGCGCCGTCACGCGCACGCCCGTGGGCGGCGCGGCCGAGGCCGTCGCCGTGTTGTCGACGGTGCCGCGGTCGACGTCCTCCTGAGCGATCGTGTACTCCGCGGTCGCCGTGGCGACACCGCCGGGCGGGATGACGCCGGCCGTGTCGGTGGGCCAGTCGAACCGCGGTGCGGTGATCCCGGCGAGGGCGTCCGTCAGCACCACGTCGCTCAGCGTGACGTTGCCGCGGTTGCGGAGCTCGAAGGTGTAGCGGATGACGTCGCCGCGCCCGTTCGCCCCCGCGGTCGCAAGCGCACCGGTCTTCACCAGGCTGAGCGCGGGCGCGGCGGACACGGTCACGGTGGCCGACGCGGTCGCGGTCGCGGGCGCGCCGATCGGCGGCGCCCCGGCACCGGTCACCGTGCTCACGACGGCCCCCGCATCCACGTCGGCCTGCGTCAGCACGTACGCGGCGGTGGCGGTGACGCTCTGGCCGGGCAGCAGCACGCCGGGCTCTCCGGGCCAGACGTACTGCGGGGCACCGGCGCCGGGCAGTGCGTCGGCGAACGACGCCTGCGTCAGCGTGACGTTGCCGGTGTTGGTCAGCTCGTAGGTGAACACGACCGTGTCGCCCGCGATGCCGGTGGCGCCGGGCGCGAGCGCGCCGCGGTCGGTGACGGTGACCGACGGAGTCGCCGCCTGCAGCGGGGTGACGACCTCGGGCGAGGAGTCGGAGACGGCCGCGCCGGCGGGCGTCGTGCCCGACGAGGTCGCGGTGTTCAGCACGCGGCCCGCATCGACGTCGGACTGGTCGATCGGGTAGTCGGCGGTCGCGGTCACCTGCTCGCCCGGGGCGAGCACGCCGACGGCGCCCGGCCAGTCGCCGTAGGCGAGCGGGGCGAGCCCCGGCAGCGGATCGGCGATGGTCACGCCCGAGAGCGTCACGTTGCCGGTGTTGCGGGTGGTGAAGCTGTAGCGCACCTCGTCGTCGACACCGCCGGTGCCCGTGACGACGGCGGTCTTGATCGTCTCGAGTGCGGGTGCGGGCTGCACCGTCGCGACGCGCACGGTGTTGGAGTCGGCCTCGACGAGCGCGCCCTGCGGGGTGCGTGCAGAGACCTGGGCGGTGTTCTCGATGTAGCCGCGGTCGATGTCGGCCTGCCGCAGCTGGTACGTGGCCACGCCCACGACCGTCTCCCCGACGCCGACGCGACCGGGTCGCGACGGATCGGGCCAGGTGATCTGCGGCGGGTCGAGTCCCTCGAGCGGGTCGACGAGCGACCCCTGCGTGAGCGTCACGTTGCCCCGGTTCGAGATCTCGAGGCGGTACTGCACGGTATCGCCCACCTGACCGATTCCCGGGGCGAGCAGCACGCCGGTCTTGAGCGCGACGAGCACGCCGTTCGCCGCGATCGTCACGGCGGCGGTCGCCGTCGCGTCGACGTCGTCGCCTGCCGGATCGAGGGCCGAGCCGGTGATGCTGCTGGTGACCGTGCCGGCATCCACCTGCGCCTGGGTGAGCGTCGAGGTCGCCGTCGCCGTCACCGACTGACCCGGGAGCAGCACACCGGGTTCGCCGGGCCAGGAGTAGACGGGCGCGGAGACGCCGGCGAGCGCGTCGGCGATGCTCGCGCCGGCGAGCGTCACGTTGCCCTCGTTCGTCAGCACGTAGGTCCACTGCACGGCGTCGCCGGCGATACCGGTCGACCCGGGCGCGAGCGCGCCGGCATCCGTCACCGTGACCGCCGCGTCGGCGGCCTCGGTCGGGGTGACGACCTCGTCGGAGACTCCGGAGACGGGGGTCGCGCCGAAGACGGCCGTCGCGCGGGCGGTGTTGCGCACCTCGCCGGCGTCGACATCGGCCTGCGTGATCTCGTAGGTGGCGGTCGCGGTCGCGCGCTGCCCCGGCGCGAGCACGCCCGCTTCGCCCGGCCACCGCAGGCTCGGTGCCGTGAGTCCGCGGAGCGGGTCGCCGAGCGCGACGCCCGTGAGCGTCACGTTGCCCGAGTTCACGACCTCGAACGAGTAGGAGATCAGGTCGCCGACTCCCCCGCCGTCACCGGTGGCGGTCTTCACGACGGTCAGTCCGGGCACCGCCGGCTGCACGGTCGTCACGTTCTCGGGGGAACTCACCCGGATGGTGTCGCCGATGGGGGGCTTGCCCGTCGCGACGGCGGTGTTGGAGACGCTGCCGCGGTCGACGTCGGCCTGGGTGATCTCGTACGTCGCGGTCGCGGTCGCCACCTCGCCGGGCGCGAGCACGCCGGGCGGGCCCGGCCAGCTGATGACCGGGTCGCTCACGCCGCCGAGCGCGTCGATCAGGTCGACGAGGGTGAGGGTGACGGTGCCGGTGTTGGTGATCGAGAAGTCGTACTCGATGTCGTCGCCGACGCCGCCCGCTCCGGTGATGGTGCCGTCCTTCGTCACGGCCATCGCGGGGTCCTGGCGCAGGGTCACATCGGCCCCGTCGCTCGCCGTCACGTCGGCTCCGAACGGCGGAGTCCCCGTCGCGACGGCCGCGCTCGAGATGACGCCCCGGTCCACGTCGGCCTGGGTCAGGCGCGACGACGCGGTCACGGTGACGGACTGTCCGGGCGCGAGCACGCCGACCGCACCGGGCCACACGTACACGGGCGCGGAGACACCCGCGAGGGAGTCGGCGACCTGCGTGCCTGTCAAGGTGACGGTGCCCGTGTTCTCGACGACGTAGGTCCACTCGACGATGTCGTCGGCGACGCCGGTGTCCCCGGCGGCGAGCTGCCCGGAGGTGCTCAGCCGGATGCTCGGCGCGGCGATCGCGGTCGGCACCGTCGCCGGGGCATCCGTGCTCTCGACGGCGGCGTCGTCGCGCACCGAGCTGCCGGAAGCGCTCGCGATGTTGCTGACCGCGCCGGCGTCGAGGTCCTGCTGGTCGATGACGGAGCTCGCGGTCGCGGTGGCGGTCTGCCCCGGGGCGAGCACGCCGGTGACGCCGGGCCAGGCGATCGCGGGAGTGCTGAGTCCGGGCAGCTCATCCGTGAGCACGATGCCGTCGACGGTGACGTTGCCGCTGTTGCGGATGACGATCGTCCAGTCGATGGTGTCGCCGAGTGCGCCGCCGGCGCGGGTGGCGCCCGACTTCGTGGTGGTGAGCGCCGGGGTCGCCTGCACGGTGGCGATCCGCACCGTGTTCGACGTGGCGGTCACGGGGCGACCGTTCGGGTCGTCGGCGGCGACGTCGGCCGTGTTGTCGATGTACCCCCGGTCGACGTCCGCCTGGGTGAGGCGGTAGTCGGCCACACCGACGACGGTCTCGCCCACGCCGACGCGCCCGGGCCGGTCGGCATCCGGCCACGTGATCACCGGCGGCTCGAGTCCGGGCAGCGGGTCGAGCAGCCGCCCGTTCACGAGGGTGACGTTGCCCGTGTTGGTGATCTCGAGCCGGTAGCGGATGAGGTCGCCCGCGGCGCCGATGCCCGGCGCGACGATGACGCCCGACTTCACGGCGGTCAGCGCTCCGACGGCGGCGACCAGCACGGTGGCGGAGTCGGTCGCCGTGACGGGGGCACCGGTCGGCGGCGTGCCGATGGCGTCGGCGATGCTCGTGATGCTGCCCGCGTCGACGTCGGCCTGGGTGAGCGTCGACGACGCGGTGACGGTCACGGACTGTCCGGGCTGCAGCACACCCGGCGCATCCGGCCAGGCGAAGACGGGGAGGGTGGCGCCCGGCAGCCGGTCGGTCACGCTCACGCCGGTGAGGGTCACGTTGCCGGTGTTGGTGAGGCGGTAGGCCCAGTCGACGCGGTCGCCCGCGCGTCCCGTGGCGCCGGGGGCGAGCGCACCCGTGTCGACGACCGCGATCGCCGGATCCGCGGTCGCGAGCGTCGTCGTGACGGTCGCGTCGTCGAACGCCGCGGCGCCGACGGGCGGCGAACCGACGCCGCGGGCGGTGTTGACGATCGACCCCGCGTTCACGTCGGCCTGGGTCACGCGGTAGGTGGCCCGCGCGGTCACGGTCTCGCCGGGGGCGAGCACGCCCGGCTCCGCCGGCCAGTTGTACAGCGGGTCCGAGAGACCGGCGAGGGCGTCGGTGAGCGCCACCCCGGTGAGGGTGACGTTGCCGGCGTTGCGCACCGAGAAGTCGTAGGTGACGATGTCGCCCGCGAGCCCGGTGCCCGCGACGGTCGCCGACTTCGTCGTGTCGACGCGCGGATCCGCCGCGATGGTCGGGGTGACGACGGCGTTCGAGGTGCGCGAGATCGGTCCGTCCGAGGGCACGCGGCCGGTGACCGTCGCCTGGTTGGTCACGCTGCCGGCGTCGACGTCGGCCTGGGTGATCACGTAGGTGGTGCGCACGATCACGACGTCGCCGGGGGCGAGCGAGCGGCCGTCGCCCGGCCAGTCGAACCCGGTCGCGCCGGCGAGCTGCTGCGCGAGCACGAGCGCGGAGAGGGTCACGTTCCCGGTGTTCTCGAGCCGCACCTCGTAGTCGATCGTGTCGCCGACGCTCGCGTCGGTGCGCGGCGCGCCGCTCAGCACGATCGTCAGGTCGGGGCCGGGCACGAGGGTCACGGATGCCGCGGCATCGTCGGTCACGACGGTGCCGTCGGGCGCGGTGCCGGTGCCCGTGACGACGCTCACGACGGAACCTGCGTCGATGTCGGCCTGCGTGAGTATGTACTCGGCGGTGGCACTCACCGTGTCGCCGGGCAGGAGCACACCCGGCTCTCCCGGCCAGACGTAGACGGGTGCGCCGACACCGGGGAGCGCGTCGGCGAGTGCGGCCGCGCCGAGGGTGACGTTGCCGTCGTTGAGGATCGTGTAGGTCCAGACGACCCGGTCGCCGACGCGCGCCGTCGACCCGGGCGCGAAGGCGCCGCTGTCGGTCACGACGACCGCGGGGGTCGCCTCCTGCACCTCGGTGACGAGTTCGGGGCTCACGCCCGACACGGGGGCGGCACCGTTCGGCGGGGTGCCGGTCGACGTCGCGGTGTTGGCGACGAAGCCCCGATCGAGGTCGGCCTGCGTGATGGTGTAGTCGGCGGTCGCGGTCACCGACTGGCCGGGCGCGAGCACCCCGACGGCCCCGGGCCACTCGAAGTCGAGCAGCCCGAGTCCGGGCAACGGGTCGGCGAGGCCGACGCCGGTGAGGGTGACGTTGCCCGAGTTGCGGGCGGTGATCGAGTAGGTGATGGTGTCGCCGAGCGCACCCTCGCCCTCGACCTCGGCGGTCTTCACGGTGGCGAGCACCGGAGAGGCCTGCACGGTGGCGATCCGCACCGTGTTCGAGTCATCGGTGACCGTCGCGCCCTGCGGGGTGACGGCGGCGACGCCCGCGGTGTTCTCGATGAACCCGCGGTCGACGTCGGCCTGCGTGAGCTGGTATTCGGCCACGCCGACCACCGTCTCGCCGACTCCCACGCGACCCGGCTGCGCGGGGTCCGGCCACGTGATGACCGGCGTCTGCAGGCCGGGCAGACGGTCGAGCAGCCGACCCTGGGTGAGCGTGACGTTGCCGGTGTTGCGGATCTCGAGCCGGTACTGGATCGTGTCGCCGACGCGGCCGATGCCGGGGGCGAGCAGCCGCCCGGTCTTCACCGCGTCGAGGCGGCCCGCCGGCGTGATCGTGACCGTCGCCGTGGCCGACTCCTCGACCTCGACGTCGGTGGGGGAGTTGCCGGTGGCGGTGACGGTGCTCTGCACCGATCCGGTGTCGACGTCGGCCTGGGTGAGCACGTAGATGCTCGTCGCCGTGGCGGTCTGCCCGGGCAGCAGCACTCCCGGAGTTCCGGGCCAGGTGATCGACACGGCGCTCGCACCGCCGAGCGCTTCGGCGATGTCGACGCCGTCGAGCGTGACGTTGCCGTCGTTGGTGACGGTGTAGCTCCAGCGCACCGCTTCCCCGGCGCGGCCGGTCGCACCCGGGAACAGCGCTCCCGCATCCGTCACCGCCAGGCTCTCGTCCTGCGCGACGGTCGGGGTGTCGAGCACGTCGCTCGGATCGACCACCGGTCCGGCGAGGGCGGTTCCGGATGCGGTCGCCTGGTTGCGCACGAAACCGCGGTCGACATCCGCCTGGGTCAGCGTGTAGGTCGCCGTCGCGAGCACGGATTCTCCGGGCAGCAGCACCCCGGGCTCGGCGGGCCAGGAGCCGTAGACGAGCGGTGAGAGTCCCGGCAGCGGGTCGGCCACGGCGACGCCGGTCACGGTGGTGTTGCCGGTGTTCTCGACCTCGATCGTGTAGTCGATGACGTCGCCCACGCCGCCGCCTCCACCGTCGGAGGTCTTGACGGTGGTGAGCGCCGGAGCGGGCTCCTGGGTGAAGAGGCGCACGCCGTGGGGAACCGTCACGGTCCCACCGTCGGGGCTCACGGCGGACACCGACGCAACGTTGTCCTTGAACCCGCGATCGATATCGGACTGGGTGAGCCGGTACGTCGCGGTCGCGGCGACCGCCTCGCCGGGGCGGAGCACCCCGGCGGTCCCGCTGGGCCAGGCGCCCACCACGAGCGGCGAGAGCCCGTCGAGCTCATCGATGACGGTGACGCCCGAGAGCGTGACGTTGCCCTGATTGGTGACGAGGAAGGTGTAGTCCACGAGATCCCCGACGGCGCCGGTGCCCGGCGCGCGGATGGCGGCCGCCTTGTCGAGCGTCAGGGCGGAACTGGGCGCGAGGGTGACCGTGGCCGCGTCGGTCGCGACGGTCGTGCCGTCGCCGGGGGTGCGACCGGTCGCGGTGACGAGGTTCGCCACGGATCCGGCGTCGACGTCGGCCTGCGTCACCTCGTAGGTCGCGGTCGCCGTCACCTGCTGGCTCGGCTCGAGGGTGCCGACCGGGCCGGGCCAGGCGCCGAACGCGATGTCGCCGAGTCCGGGCAGCTCGTCGGCGAGCTCCACGGCCGTGAGCGTCGTGTTGCCGACGTTGCGGACGACGAAGGAGTACTCGATGTCCGACCCGGCGGCGGGCGGGCCGACGAGGGTCGGAGTCTTGCCGACGCTCAGCGCGGGCGACGGCGGCACCGTCGGGGTGACGGTCGACGCGGTGTCGCGCACCACCACGAGGCCCGGCCCCGGGCCGACGCCGCTCGCGGTCACGGTGTTCGTCACCGACCCGAGGTTCACGTCGCTCTGCCGCACGGCGTACTGCGCGGTCGCCGTCACCGTCTGACCCACGTTGAGAACGCCCGGGGCGCCGGGCCACGTGTAGCTGACGGGGCCGAGACCCGGGATCGGGTCGGTGAGGGTCACGCCGTCGAGGGTCGTGTTGCCGATGTTGGTCGCGGTGAAGGTGTAGGTGATCGTGGAGCCCACGGCACCGCCCCCGCCGGTCGAGGACTTCGTGGCCTCGATCGCGGGGTTCTGCTCACCGGGCACGACGCGTGCCGTCTCGGACGACGCGAGCACGGGCGCGCCGTTCGGCGCGACGGCCGTGAGGTCGGCCACGTTCTCGATGACGCCGGCGTCGATGTCCTGCTCGGTGATGCTGTAGGTGGAGGTCGCGGTCGCGGTCTGGCCGGGGGCCAACACGCCGGCGGCACCGGGCCACACGAAGGTCGGGTCGCCGACGCCCGCGAGCCGGTCCGAGAAGGTGACGCCCGACAGGGTCACCGTTCCGGTGTTGCGGATGACGAACGAGTACACGACGGTGTCGCCGATGTCGCCCTCATCCGGGTCGGCGAGTCGACCGGACTTCTCGATGGTCGCGGCGGCGCGCGGCGTGATCGTCACGGTCGCGGGCGCGGTCGCCGTGACCGCCGGGCCGGTCGGCGGCGTGCCGCTCGCGGTGGCCGGGTCCGTCACGCTTCCGTTGTCGACGTCGGCCTGGGTGAGCGTGGAGGTCGCGGTGCCGGTGACCTGCTGGCCCGGCTCGAGCAGCCCCGCAGTGCCGCTCGGCCAGGAGCCGTACGTGATCGGCGAGATGCCGGCGAGCTGCGGCGCGATCGTCGCTCCGGTCAGGGTGACGTTGCCGGTGTTGCGCAACGTGAAGCTCCAGATCACGGACTCGCCGGCTCGACCGGTGGACCCGGACGCGAGCGCGCCCGTCTGCGTGAACTGCAGGGCGGGTGCGGCCGCCTGCGTCGGCGTCACGACCTCGCCGCTCGGGTCGCTGACGGGGGCGCCGGACGGCGCGGTGGCCGACGTCGTCGCGGTGTTGCGCACGGTGCCCGCGTTCACGTCGGCCTGCCGGATCGAGTAGGTCGCCGTCGCCGACACGACCTGGCCGGGCAGCAGCACCCCGGCGGTGCCGGAGGGCCACGTGCCGTACCGCACCGCGGAGAGCCCCGGAAGCGGATCGGCGATCGTCACGCCGGTGAGGGTCGTGTTGCCGGTGTTGCGCGCGGTCAGCGTGTAGGTGACGGTGTCGCCGACCCCCGTGCCGGTGGTCGCGGCGGACTTCGTCGTCTCGACCGCGGGGGACGCCGCCTGCGGGGTGAGCGTCACCGTCGGCGAGGACGCCGTGGCGGGGCCGCCGACCGGCGGCCGGCCGGAGACCGCCGCGGTGTTCGCGATCGAGCCGCGGTCCACATCGATCTGCCGCACGGTGTACGTGGCGAGGGCGACGACCGATTCGCCCGGGGCGAGCACGCCCGCGCGACCCGGCCAGCTGTACTCGATCGCCCCGAGACCGGGCAGCGGGTCGACGATCGCGACACCGGTGAGCGTGACGTTGCCCGTGTTCTCGGCGCGGAACGTGTACACGACACCGCTGCCGACCCCGGTCGACGCGGTCGCGAAGCGGCCGCTCTTCTCGAGGGTGAGGGCCGCGTCGGCGGCGACCGGCACGGTCGCGCTCGCGGGGGTGGTCGTCGCCGCTCCGGTCGGCGGCGTGCCGCTCGCGACCGCCGTGTTGGTGACGGCACCGGCGTCGACGTCGGCCTGCGTCAGCGTGTAGGTCGCGCTCGCGGTGACCGTCTGGCCCGGCTCGACGGTGCCCGGCGTGCCGCTCGGCCACGCACCGAAGGTGATGCCCGAGATGCCGGGGAGCGGGTCGACGATGCCGACGGAGGTGAGCGTCACGTTGCCCGAGTTGCGCACGGAGAACGAGAACGCGACGGTGTCGCCCGCCTCCCCGGTCGCTCCCCCGGCGAGGGCACCGGTCTTCGAGAACGCGAGGGTCGGCTGGGTCGCCGCGGTCGGCGTGACCACGGCCGGCGAGTCGTCGGCGATCGGCGCTCCGTTCGGCGCGGCGCCGGATGCGGTGGCGACGTTCGCGACACTGCCGCGATTCACATCCGTCTGGGTCAGCACGTACGTGGCGGTCGCGGTGACGGTCTGCCCCGGATCGAGAACGCCGGGGGTGCCCGGCCAGGTGTACTGCAGCGGTGGGAGGCCCGGGAGGGTGTCGGTGACGCCGACCCCGGTGAGGGTGACGTTGCCGCTGTTGCGCGCCTCGATCGTGTAGGCGATGGTGTCGCCGACCCCGCCGGACCCGGCACGCACCGCCGTCTTGACGGTCTCGAGCGCCGGGCCGGCGGCGATCGTGGCCACCGTGACGGTCGGCGAGGTGGCGGTGACGGCGGGACCGGTCGGAGGCGCGGCCGTCGCGGTCGCGGTGTTGCGCACGGAGCCGGTGTTCACGTCCGTCTGCGTGATCTGCCGGGTCGCGGTGGCCGTGGCGGTCTGGTTCGGCAGCAGGCGCCCGTCGGGGCCGGGCCACGTGTAGGTGAGCGCGGAGAGGCCGGGCAGGGTGTCGGTGACCGCGGCGCCCGTGAGGGTGACGGTGCCGGTGTTGCGCAGGACGAACGTGTAGGCGATGGTGTCGCCGACCGCGGCGTTCCCCGTGACCGTGGCGGTCTTGCCGAGCGTGAGGCCCGGGATGGCGGCGAGCGGGACGGTCGCGGGAGCGGTCGCGGTGAGCGCGACGCCGCGCGCATCCGTCGCCGATCCGGTCGCGGTGTTCGCGATGCTGCCGGCGTCGACGTCGGCCTGCGACACGGTCGAGGTCGCCGTGGCCGTCACGAGGTCACCGGGGCGCAGCACGCCGGCGGTGCCGCTCGGCCAGGTGCCGTAGCTGAGCGGGGAGATGCCCGGCAGGCTGTCGGCGGCGCCGACGCCCGAGAGGGTGAGGTTGCCGGTGTTGCGCAGGGTGATGGTCCAGGTGACCGTGTCGCCCACGGTGCCGCGCGAGCTCGAGGTGGCGCCGCGTTTGGTCACGGCGAGGGAGGAGGCCGCGGCGACGGTCGGTGTGGTGACGGTCGCGGAGGCGGCGGTGACGGTGTCGCCGCCGGGTGTGGTGCCGGATGCGGTGGCCCGGTTGGCGATGGACCCTCGGTCCACATCCGCCTGGGTGATCGTGTAGGTGGCGACGGCGGTCGCGGCCTGGCCGGGCTGCAGGGTGCCCGCGGGTCCGGGCCAGGTCACCTCGAGGGGCGAGAGGCCGGGGAGCGGGTCGGCGAAGACGACACCGGTGAGCGTCTGGTTGCCCGCGTTGGCGACGGTGAAGCGGTAGGTGACGGCGTCGCCGGCGGCGCCGGTGCCCGACACCGTCGCCTGCTTCGTGACGGCGAGCGAGTTGGCCGGCGTGACGGTCGGCACGGTCACGGTGTTCGAGTCGGCGGTGACGGTGGCGCCCTGCGGGGTGCGCCCGATGGTGGTGGCCGTGTTGCGCACCGAGCCGGTGTTCACGTCGGCCTGGGTGATCGTGTAGCCGGCGGTCGCGGTGGCGGTCTGGCCGGGCTGCAGCACACCGGCGGCGCCGGGCCAGGTGATCGCCGGAACGCTGATGCCGGGGAGGCTGTCGGTGAGCGTGACGCCGGTGAGGGTGACGTTGCCCGGGTTGCGGAGGGTGAACGAGAACTCGATGCGGTCACCCACCGCTCCGGTCGCTCCGGCGGCGAGAGCGGCGGACTTGGTGACGGCGATCGCGGGGGCGGAGGTGACGGGCACGGTGGCCGGCGCGGTGGCGGTGACCCCGGCGCCGGTCGGCGGAGCACCGGTCGCGGTCGCCGTGTTCGCGACCGACCCGGCGTCGACATCCGCCTGACGCAGCGTGTACGACGCGGTGGCGGTGATGGATTCCCGCGGCTGCAGCACCCCGGGCTCTCCGGGCCAGGCGCCGAAGGCGAGCGCCGACAGACCCGGCAGCACGTCGGTGAGCGTCACGCCCGTGAGGGTCACGTTGCCCGTGTTGCGCACCGTGAACGTGTAGTCGATGCGGTCGCCGGCCACGTTCGTCGAGCCGGGCGGGAGCGCGCCGGTCTTCGTCACGGCGATGGCCGGCGCGGCGGGCGCGGTCGGGGTGACGATCTGCGCCGAGGCGCTCGAGACGGGGGTGCCGGTCGGCGGCGTTCCGGATGCGGTGGCGCGGTTGGTCACGGAGCCGCGGTTCACGTCGGCCTGCGTGAGCGTGTACCCGGCCGTCGCCGTCACCGTCTGACCGGGCGCGAGCACGCCCGGGGTGTCCGGCCAGCTGTAGGCGAGGGCCGTGAGCCCGGCGAGCGGGTCGGCGATGCCGACCGCGGTGAGCGTGACGTTGCCGGAGTTGCGCGCGGTGAACGTGTACACGACGGTGTCGCCGACGACACCGGACCCGGTGACCGCCGCCGTCTTCGTGGTGACGATCGCCGGAGCGGCGGCGACGGTGGGGACGGTGACGGCGGCGGAGGTCGCGCTCGTCGTGGTCCCCGTGGGCGTGCGCCCGGTCGCGGTGGCCGTGTTGCGCACGGAGCCCGCATCGACGTCGGCCTGGGTGATCGACCGTGTCGCCGTGGCGGTGACGGTCTGGTTCGGGGCGAGGGTGCCTGCGGTGCCGGGCCAGGTGTACTCGAGCGCGGAGAGCCCCGCGAGCGGGTCGGCGATCGACACCTGGGTGAGCGTCACGTTGCCGCTGTTGCGCAGCGAGAACGAGTAGGTGATGGTGCTGCCGACTCCGCCGCCGCCGCTCGTGACGGCGCCGCTCTTCGCCAGGGCGAGCGCGGGAGCGGAGGCCAGCGGCACGGTCGCGGACGCGGTGCTCGACGTCGCGGGGCCGGTGGGCGGCGTGCCCGATCCGGTGGCGGCGTTCGAGACGGCGCCGGCGTTCACGTCCTGCTGCGACAGCGTCGAGGTGGCGGTCGCGGTGACCGTCTGTCCGGGCTGCAGAGTGCCTGCGGTGCCGCTCGGCCAGGTGCCGTAGGCGGGAGCCGAGATGCCCGGCAGGCTGTCGGCGACGGTCACGCCCGTGAGCGTGACGTTGCCCGTGTTGCGCAGCGTGATCGTCCAGACCACGGAGTCACCCGCGCGGCCGGTGGCACCGCTCGCGAGGGTGCCGGACTTCGTGGTGACGATCGCCGGCGACGCGGCGGCGGTCGGGGTGAGCACGGTCGAGGGGGCCGCGGAGACCGGTGACGCGCCGAACGCGGCGGATGCGGTCGCGGTGTTGCGCACGCCACCCGCGTTCACGTCGGCCTGGCGGATCGTGTACGACGCGACGGCGGTGACCTGCTGGCCCGGCGTGAGAGTGCCTGCGGTGCCGCCCGGCCAGCCGCCGTAGGTGACCGCGGAGAGCCCGGGGAGCTGGTCGGCGACGGCGACGCCGGTGAGCGTGACGTTGCCGGAGTTGCGTACGACGAAGGTGTAGTCGATCCGGTCACCGGCGTTGCCGGCCGCCCCACCGGCGACCACGCCCGTCTTCGTCAGCGCGAGAGCGGGAGCCGCGGTCACGGTCGGCACGACCGCCTCGGAAGAGGCGCCCGTCACCGTCGCACCTGCGGGCGTGCGCCCGGTCACCGACGCGGTGTTCCGCACGGAACCGGCATCCACATCCGCCTGCCGCACGGTGTACGAGGCCGTGGCGGTGGCCGTCTGCCCCGGCGCGAGGGTACCGGCCGTGCCCGGCCAGGTGACCACCGGGGCGCTGAGCCCGGCGAGGGAATCGGTGAGGGCGAGCTGCCCGAGCGTGACGTTGCCGGAATTGCGGAAGGTGATCGTGAAACCGACGGTGCTGCCGACCCCGCCGGTGCCGCTCGTGAGCGCACCGGTCTTGGTCACGACGAGCGCACCGGTCGGGGTGATGGGCACGGTGGCCGCTCGCGTCTGCGTGACGTTCGCGCCGTTCGGCGGCGTCGCGGTCGCGGTCGCGCTGTTCGCCACGGCACCGGCATCGACGTCCGACTGCCGCAGTGAGTAGGTGGCGGTCGCCGTCACCTGCTGCCCGGGCTGCAGGGTGCCGGCGGTGCCGCTCGGCCAGGTGCCGTAAGCGAGAGCGGAGAGCCCCGGCAGCGGATCGGCGATCGTCGCGCCGGTGAGCGTGACGTTGCCGGAGTTGCGCAGGGTGAAGGTGTAGGTGACGGTGTCGCCCGCGACACCCGTCGCGCCCGGCGCGAGGGCGCCGGTCTTGGTGAGCGCGAGGGCCGGTGCCGATGCGACGGTGGCGACGGTCACCTGCGGTGACGCGGCCGTGATCGCCGCGCCCGTCGGCGACGTCGCGGCCGTCGTGGCGGTGTTCCGCACCGCGCCGGCGTTCACGTCGACCTGGGTGATCGTGTAGGTGGCGGTCGCCGTCACCTGCTGGCCCGGCGCGAGGGTGCCCGCGGTACCGCTCGGCCAGGCGCCGTAGGTGACCGCCGAGAGCCCGGGCAGCGGATCGGTGATCGCCACACCGGTGAGGGTCACGTTGCCCGAGTTGCGCGCGGTGAACGTGTAGGTCACGACGTCGCCGACGGCGCCGGCACCGGCGCGCGCGGCGGACTTGGTGGTCACGAGCGCGGGCGCCTGGGCGATCGTGGGGACGACGCTCTGCGGCGACGAGCCGGTGGTGGTCTGCCCCTGGGGCGTGCGGCCGGTGACCGTCGCGGTGTTGCGGACGGCGCCCGCGTCGACATCCGACTGGCGGATGACGTAGCTCGCGGTCGCGGTCGCGGTCTGCCCGGGCGCGAGCGTGCCGGCGGTGCCCGGCCAGGTGATCGCCGGGGTCGAGAGCCCGGGAAGCGGGTCGGCGAGGGCGACGCCGGTGAGCGTCACGTTGCCCGTGTTGGTGAACGAGAAGCGGTACGAGACCCGGTCGCCGACGACGCCCGTCGCTCCCGCCGGGAGGGAGCCGGCCTTGCTGACGGCCAGGGTCGAGGCGGCGGCGATCGGCGTGGTGCGGCTCGTCGTCGCCGTCGGAGTCGGTCCGCCGTCGGGGTCGACCCCGCTCGTCGTCGCGGTGTTCGCGATCGAGCCCGCGTCGACATCCGCCTGCGTCAGCGTGTACGTGCCGGTGGCGGTGACCGCCTGGCCGGGGGCGAGCGCGCCGGCGGCTCCGGGCCACGCGTAGGCGAGGGTCGAGAGCCGCGGCAGCGGGTCGCTGATGGCGACGCCGGTGAGCGGCGCCCCGCCCGTGTTCGTGGCGGTGAAGGTGTAGGTGAGCACGTCGCCGGCGCGCCCGGTGGCGCCCGGGGCGAGGGCGCTCGTCTTGGTGAGGCCGATCGCGCTCAGCACGATGTCGGTCGAGTCGCTGTCGCTCGCCAGATAGTTGCCGACGAGGGTCGTGGCGGTCACGTTCGCCGTCGACACGTAGGTGGCTCCCGACCCGGTGTTCGCCCGGCAGGTGTACGTGTAGCTCTGCTGCGGAGCGAGGCTCACGCCGGTGAGCGTGCGGGCGCAGTCGTTCTGGTCATCGGCCACCACGAAGTTGCGCAGAGTGCCCGCACCCGTGTTCGTGATGACGACCGTGAAGGTGGCGGGTTCCGCGGCGGTGCGGTACTGCACATCCGTGGTGCCGTCCAGGGTCTTGTTCACCTGCAGGCCGGCGACCGGCACCGAGAGCACGGCGTTCGTGAGCAGATACGAATCGCCGGTCGTGCCGATGCGGAGGCTCACCGAGCTGTCGCCCGCGACGACGTTGGTGAGGGGCGCCTGGGTCACGTCGACGCTCTGGTTGGTGAACGGCGTGCCGCTCGAGGTGTACCGCACCGACCCGGTGGCGCGCCCGATGCCGAAGTTGCCGGTGGCGCCGGCCGCATTGGGGATCTCGGTGTACGTGGTCGATCCGGCACGCGAGTACTCGGCGGTGTCGCCGCTGATGCTGCGGTCGCCCTCGTAGAGGGTGAAGCCGGCGCGGGTGCCCACGTCGACCGCCTGGAAGCCGCTGAAACCGACCTGGAGGTCGGCGTCGTTCGTTCCCTGACGCACGTGGCCCTGGTACCAGATGATGCGGTGCGGCACCGAGGCGGTGTTGCCGACGATGTAGCTGCCGAAGTCGTAGACCACCGTGAGCGACCAGCCCGCGTAGCAACCGGCACCCGTGGGCGCCCAGATGTTCCCGGCCGAGACGGTGAGGGCGCTGCCCGTGGCGGCACCCGCGAACGCGGCGGTCACATCCGCGGTCGCGGAGTAGTACCGGGCCGCGGCCTGCGCGGTCGGGTCCTCGAGCACGTTCGCGGGGGCGATCGAGGTGAGCGCGCCGCCGCCGACCCGGAGCTGCACGGGCTGGGTGCGGTATCCGGTCGCCGATCCGGCCGGCAGGGTCGCCGTGCCGCGCGCCGTCGTGAACGCGGTGCAGAGCGCGCGGTTGTCCCCGGCGTAGGAGCCCGTGTTGGCGCTCCAGCTGAGGAACGCCCGGGCCACCGACGCCCCTGCCGGGATGGTGAGGGTGGCGCTGCTCGAGTTGGTGGAGAACCCGCCGACGGTGTTCGAGTTCACCATCGCGAAGTTGTCGTTGGCGTTGTTCGCGTTCGTCGAGGTCGAGTGCAGCTCGGCGCAGCTGCCGTTGCCGGTGCCGAGAGCCGTGGAGCATGCGAGCACACCGTTGCCGACCTGGAGGAAGTCGCCGTTGACGTTCGCCTGGTAGTTGGGCGCGGAGCCGCTGTTGGTGCCCCACTGCACGACGACCGCTTCGGCGGGCGACGCGATGGGCGCGAGACTGAGGCCGAACACGGCGACCGCGAACGCGACGACGAGCGCGACGGCACGGCTCGTGCGGGTGAAGGGGGAGTCGTCCTCGCTCCGGCGCGCGCGATCCGTGAAGACGCCGTTCCGCGGTACGCCGACGGCGCCGCGCCGTTGCGCGTGTTCCCCCACCTACTGCTCCCCGGTTCGGGCGCATCCGGTGTTCGGAACGCCGCGGTGATCCTCCGCGGCGTCGAGTACGCCGCGGTCATCGTAAGCAGGGTTCGGTGCGGACCTTAGACCGGATTGGTCCTTCCCAGCTGGCCGTTACCTGGCCGCGTGGCGCAGCACCCACTGGTGCATGATGATCGCCGCTGCGGCGGACGCGTTGATGCTGCGGGTCGAGCCGTACTGGGTGATCTCGACGACGGAGCTCGCCGCGGCGAGCGCTTCGGGCGACAACCCAGGCCCTTCTTGGCCGAACAGCAGGATGCAGCGCTCCGGGAGCTCGGCGCGCTCGACGGCGACAGCACCCTCGACGTTGTCGACGGCGACGATCGGCAGCTCGTTCTCGCGGGCCCATCCGGCGAGCGCCGCGACATCCGGATGGTGCATCACATGTTGGTAACGATCGGTGACCATGGCGCCGCGGCGGTTCCACCGCTTGCGTCCGACGATGTGCACGGTGTCCGCGGCGAACGCGTTCGCGCTGCGCACGATGGACCCGATGTTGAGGTCGTGCTGCCAGTTCTCGATCGCCACGTGGAACGCGTGCCTGCGGGTGTCGAGGTCGGCGACGATCGCCTCCATCCGCCAGTACCGGTAGCGGTCGATCACGTTGCGGGTGTCGCCGCGCTCGAGCAGCTCCTCGTCCCAGTGGTCCCCGTCGGGACGTTCGCCGACCCACGGGCCCACGCCGTGCGTGGAGAGCTCGGGCGTGGGAGAGGGCCCGGTCGACGGGTCATCCGAGGGCTGATGCACCCGTCCATCCTGCCGCTCGCGGCGGCCGCCCACTGCGCGCCTCGGCCGTCGCGGCGGGCATGCCGTTAATCTCCCCCTGTGACCCTGTGGCTGCCCGACGGACCCGATCTGGTCGTGCACGGCGACAACCTCGCGGTCACGGCACAGCTGCCGGATGCCGCGTTCCGCCTGATCTACCTCGACCCGCCGTTCAACACCGGGCGGCGTCAAACGCTGCAACGCACCACGACGGTGCGCTCGGCGACCGGCTCGCGGGTCGGGTTCCAAGGCGCCCGGTACGAGACGGTCAAGAGCACCCTGTACGGCTACGACGACCGGTTCGAGGACTACTGGGAGTTCCTCGAACCGCGCCTCGAGGAGGCCTGGCGGCTGCTGGATGAGCGGGGCACCCTCTACCTGCACCTCGACTACCGCGAGGTGCACTACGCCAAGGTCGCCCTCGACGCCCTCTTCGGCCGGGAATGCTTCCTCAACGAGATCGTGTGGGCCTACGACTACGGCGCCCGCTCAAGGTCGCGCTGGCCGAGCAAACACGACACGATCCTCGTCTACGTGAAGGATCCGGACGGCTACCACTTCGACGCCGCCGCGGTGGATCGGGAGCCGTACATGGCGCCGGGCCTCGTGACCCCGGAGAAGGCCGCCCTCGGCAAGCTGCCCACCGACGTGTGGTGGCACACGATCGTCTCCCCGACCGGGTCGGAGAAGACCGGCTACGCCACCCAGAAGCCGCGCGGCATCCTGCGGCGCATCGTGCAGGCCTCGAGCGCCCCCGGAGACTGGGTGCTCGACTTCTTCGCCGGCAGCGGCACCACGGGAGCCGTCGCCGCGGAGCTCGGTCGGCGTTTCGTGCTCGTGGACAGCAACCCGGACGCGATCGACGTGATGCGCTCCCGCCTGGGCGCGGCCACCGCCTTCGTCGAGACGGCGCGCGAGGGCGCCTCCTGATCCACGTGCGCGTGATCGCGCCGACCGGGACGCGTCGCGCTGCTCTTCCGCGCTCCCGCGCCTGAAGCAACGCGTCGCGCTACACATCCGCGCTCCCGCGCCTGAAGAAAGGGTCGTGGGAGCGCGGAACGGTAGCGCGGACGGGGGCGGGGTCCGCGCCCAGTGGCCTAGCGGCCGCCGCCGCCTCCGCCTCCGCCGCCACCGCCGGAGAAGCCGCCGCCCATCGAGCCTCCCGAGAAGCTGCTGCTGTCACTGCCGGAGTAGCTCGGGGCGGGCCTCGCCGTCGTGCTGCGGCTGACGCCGTTCAGGGTGGAGGTGAACGCGGTGCCGTTGAAGCCGTCGGTCGACACGAACCAGTCCGGACTCTCGCCCGCAGCCCGCGCGGTGATCTCGAGCTCCTTCGCCCAGGCGTCCTCCACGCCCCAGATGACGGCGAAGGGCAGCAGCTTCTCGTAGAGCTTGACCACCTGTCTGGTGTCGCCGATGTCGACGCGTTGCGCGCCCTCCGGGCTCTGCAGCATCCGCATCCGGTCCTGTTCGGCGAGCTCGAGGTACATGCGCATGCCGAGCAGGTAATCGCGGTGCTCGCGCCCCAGCGCGGTGAGTCGCGGCGGACGCGGGATGAAGAAGAGCGAGGCGAGGAACGCGAGCGCCTGCAGCACGAACACCGCGATCGACCACACGGGGATGGCCCCGGCGAACGAGGCGCCCACGAGCGCGAGGAACATGATCGCCGGCAGCAGGAACAGCGTCACCGAGATGCCGATGCCGCCCGAGCGCCGCTGCCCTGCCTCGTGCAGCCCGCCCTCGATGAGGAGCGCCTGCGCACGGGCGATGACCCGCGCGGCGCCGTCGCCGAGATCGGTGTCGTGCGGGCCGAGTTCCTTCACGCGACCGGCGGTGCGCTTCTTGCCGAACAGCACCTTCAGCAGGCGGCGCTCGAGGTCGTCGGTGAGTCGCTCATCCAGGAACTGCAGCGAGTACTCCGCCCCCGACCGGCCCGATACCGGGTAGTCGAGGATGCGCAACCGGCGGCGCACGGCGAGGCTCACGAGCTGGGCGGGGATCGCCGTGGCCGCGCGCCCGACGAGGTGCGCGGCGACCATCACGTTGAGGCCGTCGGGCACCGAGTACTGCGGCACGATCGTGCCCGGGCGGTTGGCGCGCGACGCGCGCACCCGCGACAGGATCGACAGGCCCAGCAGCACGACGGAGGCGATCGCGAAGAGCGCGACGATGAGGTTCGTCCACCACGGCACCTCGCCGTCGAAGACGGTCGGCTCCGGCTCCCCCGGCACGAACGTCCCCGCGTCGAAGCCGATCGCGAAGGTCAGCGTCTCGCCCGGGGCGAGGTCGGTGACGGATGCGGTGAACGTGCCGTCATCCGCCCCGGTGATCTCGCACTGCGTCGTATCGCCCTGCGCGCCGGAGTAGCACGCGGTCGCCCCGCTGAGGGCGTCGACCAGCTCGGGGGCGACGGTGACCCGCGCGGAGACCTCACCGAAGGGCTGCTCCCATCCGGTGCCGTTGACGTCCCAGTAGAACTCGTCGGACGCGGTGTCCTCGAACGCACCGACCACGTTCTGCTGCTCGTAGGAGATGACGTAGGTCTGCTCGCCGTGCACGAACTCGTCGGTGCCGAGCGCGAGTTCGATGAAGTCGCCCGCCTCCGACTCTCCGAACGGCACCGCCTCGCCGGCGGCGTCGGTCACCGACTCGACCTCGGTGTACAGCGGGATGCCCTGATACGAGTCCGGGATCGCGCGGATGATGCCGCGGTTCTGGTCGAACTCGGGGAACACGGCGACGATCGTCTCGACCGTGCTCAGGCGGGAGGTGCCGTCCTGCGCACGGGACAGTTCGTACTCCGCTGCGAAGCTCGCGAACTCGAAGTCGCTCGTGTCGGCCGGGGCGAGCGCGGGCACCGGTGCGGCTTCGGCGGCGGCACTCGCGGGGGCGGCATCCGCGGCTCCAGCACTGAGCGCCGGCGTCACCACGACCGCGAGGGCGAGGACGGTGCCGAAGAGGAGGCCGACGGAGCGGTCGTGAGGACGTTTCGGGAGCATGTGTCCACGCTATCCACGAGGCTGTCGGGGACGACAGGCGCGCCGCGCGGCGCAATTGCGCTGCAACGTTCGAGCCGCGAGGTGAGCGGGTCAGCACGTGCCGGCGGCAGCCCCGACGACAGCCGCAGTCCCACGGCCCACGGCCCACGGCCCACGGCCCACGGCCCACGGCCCACGCCCCACGGCCCCACGGCAACGAGAGCGGACATCCGACCCGACACGCCGGTCACCCGACCCACAACGCGGCGCGCCACCCCGCACATCCGCTCTCACTGCCGAGCCGACGGGACATCCGCGCTCAGGCCCACCGGACCAGACCGCGACAGGATGCGGAGACGAGGAACGGGCCGCGCCGGGCTCCCTCTTCCCGACGCGGCCCGCCCTGACTCGGGGCTCCTCCTAGCGGAGGCTCCGCCGAGCCGTCCGCGGGCGCCTGCGGGGGGCGAGGGCGACCGCGAAGCCGACGAGGGCGACGACCGTCGAGAGCACGAGGCCCGGACGGAATCCGTCGAGCAGCTGCCCGGCGCTCGCGCCGGCGACCTGGCCGCCGCCGGCGATGAGCGCCGTCGTGACGGCGAGCACGAGCGCGGCGCCGACCTGGGAACTGCTCTGCACGAGCCCGGCGGCGAGCCCCTGCTCGTCGTTCGAGATGCCCGAGGTCGCGCGCTCCTGGATGGCGGGGAAGCCGAGCGCGAATCCGGCACCGAGCAGCAGCACCGACGGCAGGATGTCGACCGCGTAGACGGGCTCGGTGCCGACCCGCAGGAACAGCAGGTAGCCGAGGGACAGCGCCCCGAGGGCCACGGTGATCAGCAGCGGCGATCCGAACCGGTCGATGAGACGGTCGGCGAAGGGTGCCGTGGCGACGACCACGAGGCCGGCCGGCAGCAGGGCGAGCGCCATGCTGAGCGGCTGCCAACCGAGCACCGACTGCAGGTAGATCGTGAGGATGAACTGGAAGCTCACGTACGACCCGAACAGGGCGATCGCGCTGATGTTGGCCCGGGCGACCGAGCCCTCGCGCAGGATGCCGAAGCGGATGAGCGGGTGCTTGGCGCGCAGTTCGATGATCGCGAAGGCGGCGAGCACGAGACCCGCCCCGACCAGCCCGAGGATCGTCTGCAGCGACCCCCAGCCGACCTCCGGTGCCGACACGACCGTGTAGACGAGCGACAGCATGCCGACGGCGAGAGTCACCGCGCCCCAGATGTCGTGGCCGCCGTTCTCGGCGCGACGGTCGCGCGGGATGAAGAAGAGGCCGAGCACGAGGGCGGCGACGGCGAACGGCACGGAGAAGAGGAAGGTCCAGCGCCAGCTGAGCGACGTCATCAGTCCGCCGACGATGAGTCCGAGCGAGAAGCCGCTCGCGGCGAACGTCGTGAAGATCGAGATCGCGCGGTTGCGCGACGGACCTTCGGCGAAATTCGTCGTGATGAGCGAGAAGGCGGCCGGTGCGGTGAACGCCGCGGCGATGCCCTTGACGAAGCGCGAGGCGATCACGATCGCCGGGTCGCTCACGAGGCCGCCGGCGAGCGACGCGACGGCGAACACTCCGAGGGCGATGAGCAGGATGCGGCGGCGGCCGAGCAGGTCGGCGAGGCGTCCGCCGAGCAGCAGCAGGCTGCCGTAGCCGAGCACGTAGGCCGACACGATCCACTGCAGGGTGCCCGTCTCGAGCGAGAGTTCCGTGCCGATCGAGGGCAGCGCCACACCGACCATCGAGACGTCGAGGCCGTCGAGGGCGATGACGATGCAGACGACGAGCAGCAGGAGCCAGGTGCGGGTCGTCCAGCGCTGCGCGGACGAGGGTGTCGAAGTGTCGGATGCGGGGGCGATCCGGTCGGTCGTTGAAGTCACCGGGCTAACTTATATGACGGTGCATACGTTGCGTCAACATTGGATACGGCTGCATGAAATACCGCATCATGCGTTCGCGAGGTACGATGTCGGCATGGTCCAGAGCGATGTGGTGGAGCGCTGGCGCTCCCTGCAGACGACGTATCTGTCCACCGCATCCGCCCTGGAGCGAGCGCTCGACGAGAAGTGCGACCTCGGTTTGAGCGAGTTCGAGGTGCTCGACCTCGTCGCCGAGTCGAACAGCGATCAGCAGTGCCTCATGCGCGACCTCGTCGCGCGCACCCCGATGACGCAGAGCGCGCTCTCGCGCATCGTCGACCGCCTGCAGAAGGCCGAGCTCGTCGAGCGCGAGGAGTGCGGGTTCGACCGCCGATCGATGTTCGTACACGTCACCGCGAAGGGCTCCGCCGTGCACGCCGAAGCGCAACGCGTCTACCGCTCGCTCCTCACCCACGAGCTCGACTGACCCCGCGACGCCCCTACTTCGAATTCGCAGCACCGTATACTCGGGGCGTGGCCACCCCTGACGCCTCACTCGACCCGACGGAGCTCGACGGTTACCTCGCGCTCATCGAGGTGAGCAGCCTGCTGCGCCACACGGTCGAACAGCAGCTGCGTGACGCCGGCGACCTCTCGTATGTGCAGTTCCAGCTGCTGGCACGGCTCGGCGACTCCGCGACGGGCAGCCACCGGATGACCGACCTCGCCGACGGCGTGGTCTACAGCCGCAGCGGACTCACCTATCAGGCGCAGCTGCTCGAGCAACGCGGACTCGTCACCCGGGCGCCGTCGCGCGAAGACGAGCGCAGCATCACCGTGACGCTCACCGACGCGGGACGCGAGGTGCTCGCGACCGTGTTCCCCGGACACATCGGGATCGTGCGGAGCCTGCTGTTCGACGCCCTCTCCCGCGACGAGGTGGAGGCGCTCGCCGGAGCGCTGACGCGCGTGCGCGCTCACATGCGTTCGACGCCGCCGCGCTCCGCCGCGCCGCGCCGCCGGAAGGCCGCGGGCTCCGGCTCCTGACGACTCAGCGCTCGGGTGTCCGCGCCGCGATCCGGGCGGCGGGCGAGTGCGCCGCCTCAGCCCGCGCGGGTGACGAGGCGATCCCGCGAGGTGCCGCGCGACGCGTACTCGTCGGCCACGCGGAGGATGGAGCTCCGCATGGCCGCGGCCGCCCGGGTGAGCGTCACATCCGAGCGCTGCGCGAGACTCACGGTGCGGTCGAGCCGCGGTTCGGTCAGCCGGACCGCCCGCAGGCCCGCGCGGTCGATCGGCACCATCGCGGGCACCACCGCGACGCCGAGACCCCGTTCGACGAACCGCAGCACCGCATCCATCTCGGCGCCCTCGAGAACGACCTCGGGCGTCAGACCGGCGTTCCGGAAGGCCGCGTCGGTCACCGCGCGCAGGTCGTAGCTCTCGGCGAACGCGATCTGCGGCAACGCGGCGAGCTCGCTGATGGTCATGCTGCGCCGCGCGGTCACCGGCGGTTGCGCGGCCGACGAGACCACGACGAGCTCCTCGGTCAGCAGCGCGGTACGGCTGAGACTCACCGTCTGCGGCTCGACTCCGGCCGTCGACGTCAGGAGCGCGAGGTCGAGCGCACCCTCGGCGAGTTCGCCGATCAGGCGACGGGAGCCGCGCTCCGAGATGTGGATGTCGACGCCCGGGTGGGCCGAATGGAACGCGCTGACGACGTCGGTGACGATGCTCGCGCACAGGCTCGGCGTCGCACCGAGACGCACGCGCCCCTTCCGCAGCCCCGTCAGTTCCGCCATCTCGTGCCTGACGGAATCGGCGTCGGCGAGCATGCGCCTCGCGAGGGGCAGGAGCGCCTCGCCCGCCGCCGTCAACGAGATGTGCCCGCGGGCGCGGTGGAACAGCTCGGCGCCGAGGTCCTGCTCGAGCGTCGCGATCTGGCGACTCAGCGACGGCTGGGCCAGGTGGAGCGCCTCCGCAGCGCGGGTGAAGTGCGCCTGGCGGGCGACCTCGACGAAGCCGCGGAGTTGTTCGAGGTTCACGTCGATAGCTTAGGCGTATCGAATCGACTCGAATGATTCATTGGAGTAATCGCGGGCTGCTCCGTAGCGTCGAGTGCATGAACGCGACACACGCACGGGAGCGACGGGTCTCCACCACCGTCCTCGTCATCGGAACGGGCGGATCGGGCCTGCGCGCCGCGATCGAGGTGGCCGAGCAGGGCGTCGACGTGCTCGCCGTGGGTAAGCGCCCGCGCAACGACGCGCACACCTCGCTCGCCGCGGGCGGCATCAACGCGGCGCTCGGCACCATGGACGCCGACGACAGCTGGCAGCAGCACGCCGCGGACACCATCAAGGAGAGCTACGGGCTCGCCAACCCGCACACCGTCGAGATCGTCACGCGCGGCGCGGAGCAGGGCATCCGGGACCTCGAGCGCTACGGCATGAACTTCGCCCGCGAGCACGACGGTCGCATCTCGCAGCGCTTCTTCGGTGCCCACAAATACCGCCGCACCGCCTTCGCGGGCGACTACACCGGGCTCGAGATCCAGCGGGCGCTCGTGACCCGCTCCGAGCAGCTCGAGATCCCCATCCTCGACTCCGTCTACATCACACGCATCCTGGTGCACGACAACGCCGTCTTCGGCGCGTACGGGTTCGACCTCGTCGACGGCACCAGGTACCTCATCCACGCCGACGCGGTCATCCTCGCCGCCGGCGGACACAACCGCATCTGGCGCCGCACGTCCTCGCGGCGTGACGAGAACACGGGCGACTCGTTCCGCCTCGCCGTCGAGGCGGGCGGACGGCTGCGCGACCCGGAGCTCGTGCAGTTCCATCCGTCGGGCATCCTCGAACCCGAGAACGCGGCGGGCACGCTCATCTCCGAGGCCGCGCGCGGCGAAGGCGGCATCCTGCGCAACGCCCTCGGTGAGCGGTTCATGGAGCGCTACGACCCCGAGCGGATGGAACTGTCCACCCGCGACCGCGTCGCGCTCGCCGCGTACACCGAGATCAAGGAAGGCCGCGGCACCCCGAAGGGCGGCGTGCTGCTCGACGTGTCGCACCTGCCGCGCGAGACGATCATGACGCGGCTGCCGCGGGTCTACCAGACGATGATGGAGCTGCAGATGCTCGACATCACGAAGGACCCGATCGAGATCGCGCCGACCGCCCACTACTCGATGGGCGGCGTATGGGTGCGACCCGAAGACCACAGCACCGACGTCGACGGCCTCTACGCGATCGGCGAGGCGTCGAGCGGTCTGCACGGCGCCAACCGGCTCGGCGGCAATTCCCTCATCGAACTGCTCGTGTTCGGCCGGATCGTCGGGCAGGCGGCGACCGCGCACGCGGCCGGTCTCGACGCCCAGCGGCGCTCGGCGGACGCGGTCGCCCAGGCCCGGGGGGAGATCGACGACCTGCTCGCGGCCGACGGGAGTGAGAACGTCCGCGCCCTCCAGCGCGCGATCCGCAACACGATGACCGAACACGCGGGCGTGGTGCGCGACGAGGAGGGACTCACCGCCGGCCTCGCCGAACTCGACGCGATCGAGGCGCGGATGGCCGACGTCGGCATCCACCCCGACATCGCCGGGTTCCAGGACCTCGCGCACGCGTTCGACCTGAAGTCGTCGGCGCTCGCCGCCCGGGCGACCCTCGAGGCGGCGCGGGAGCGGCGCGAGACGCGGGGAGCCCACAACCGGAGCGACTACCCCGACCTCGACCCCGCCCTGCGGGTAAACCTCGTCTGGTCCCCCACGACCGGCGTCGTGCGCGAAGAGATTCCGCCGGTCCCGGACGAGATCGCGGCGCTCATGGGCGAGGTCGACACGACGGGCAAGCTCCTCGAGTAGCCCGCCCCGCTGCCATTCCGCCTCCCTTCTGGCACTTGCTCTGCGGGTGGGGGGTGGGGGCGGTCCGACAGCGGCGTCGGCGTCCGCCTCGGCGTCGGCGTCGGCGTCGGCGTCGGTGGTGGCGTCGGCGTCGGTCGCCGCGGTGGTGTCGGAAATTCAGGAGATTCGGTGCGCGGTCGGTCGGCGGGCCGCATCAATCCGTACCCGACCCCGCCGCCCCGCCCGGCGAGTCCTGAATTTCCGACACGTCCGGGCGGCGCCTGCACCTGCCCTCGCCGCGCACCACCGAGCGGTGCCGGACCCTGGCCGGTGTCGGAGGGCGGACGTTGGCGCCGCATTGCAGCGCGCTTGCAGCGCCGTCGGCGCCGTCCGGCGCGGCGGTGCGACTCACCAGCATGAGTGCATGCCCCGCATCCGCCCCCTGCTGCTCCCCGCCGTCGCCGTGCTCGTGATCGCTCCGACGCTCGCCGCCTGCACCGCGCCCGCTCCCGACGCGGCGGGTCCGACGATCGAGTGGGCGGCGTCGACCCTCGAGGAGCAGACCGCCCGACTGGTGGACGCCGAGCGCGAACTCGACGCCCTGCTCGCGGCCGAGGCCGGCATGGCCGACGCGCTCGGAGTGAGCGGCGCGGAGGCGGCAGAAGCGCTGCCCCGTCTCGGCGCCCCGTCCGCCCCGCTGCCGGCCGCATCCGGACCGGTCATCGCCACGGCGTCGCTGCACACCGGGGGCGGCGTCGCGCCGGCGGACTACCCGGTGCCGCGACCGGACCTCGAGACGGTCGGCGCGGCGGCGAACAGCCTGAGCCTGCTGCACGACATCGTGCGGGATGCGCTCGGGGAGGCCTCGCTGAACAGCACCGATCACAGCGCCGCCAGCACGCCTGCCGCGGGTGCCAACCCGGCGATCGAGTGGAGCGTGGAGAAGGGCTCGACGAACGGGGTCTTCACGAGCTCGATCAGCGACACCGACGAGACCGGCAACTCGGTCACCGTTGCTCTGGAGGGCGCGTTCGAGCTGAGCGTGTGTCCCGACGAGAACGGGGCGGCAGAGGGTTCCTTCTACGCGACGGCCGCGGTCACCTTCACGCCCGCAGGCGGCACACCGAAGCGCACGGCCATCGACCTCGACATGGACACGATCGCGCACGTGAACGACGAGGCGTACGCGTACGAGCTCTGGGCGAGCGTCGACTCGGCGGTGAGGACGGGCGCGCCGGCCGCCGACTCCGCGACGCGCATCCCCGAGCCCGACAGCTCCCGCCGCGAGCAGAACGCGTACGCGTTCGAGTTCGGCGAGACCGGTGTCGCGGACCGCGGCGAGCTCACCGCCGACCAGCAGCTCGACGGCGCCTTCTCGGTGCAAGTCGACGACCTCGCCGAGCAGATCGCGTTGCTTCTCGCCCGCGCGGCGGAGGACTACTGGCGCGACGGCAACTGCGTCGACGTCGTCATCGAGGGTGAAGACGTCGCGCCGATGCCGGGAGACAAGCAGCAGCTGTGGGTCGACGCCGTGAGCGTCGTGGACGGCGAGAAGATCACCCGCGGCACCGTCGAGCTCACGGGCATCCTGGGCGATTCGACCGTGAACCCGACCGGCCCGCAGAAGATCGCCGACGCGGACTACCAGTTCATCGCGGGGCAGGAGTACGGCAAGGCCGACCCCGACTTCGAGGTCGTCACGCGGCGCGGCATCGGTCGCGGCGGCACCGGCATCACCGTCGTCGGCGACGTGTGGACGTTCACGGAATCCGCGTACGGCGCAGACTACTGGGGGCTCAGCTGCACGGGCATCCGCGGGCCGTGGGAGATGACGATCACGGTGCCGATGATCGCCGAGACCTGGGGTACGGAGGTGCTCTTCGACGAGAACCTCCGCGGCCGTCTGACCGCGCCCCCCACGAACGGCGGCGAGTGGGTGCATCCCGACACCCAGTTCTGGCTCGTGGCCGAGGGCGACGGCTACGTCATGCACAACGACCCGGAGGACGTGCCGATGCGCGTCACCCGCGGAGACCCCTCCCTCTGCGGCTGACCGCCGCGCGGTGTGCTCTCCCACCAGCCCTGGCACCCGATCCGCCCTGGTCCACCCCATCCGCCACCCGGCGTCGACCGATCCGTCGATCGTTGCGTCGCCCCGCTTCTCGTGATGTCGGAAATTCAGGAGTCGCGACGGTGGGCGTGAACGCCGGCCGAGTGTTCTCGCCCGCCGAAACGGCTCGGCGCGGCGCGCATCCTGAATTTCCGACGCACGCCCGCTGTTGGTGCTCCCTCACACCTCGCGCGGACGGCGAGCAGTCCACCGATCGGCTGCACGGACGGCGGGCGTGCGGGATGCTCGCGATCGTGACGAGGTGGGCATCGGGGAGTGGGTCGCCGAGTTGGGCGGCATGGCGCAGAAACAGCAACTCATACGGCGCGGGGCGGGCGACCGCCACCTGACGTCGGCCGTCCGCCGCGGCGAGGTGGTCCGGGTGCGCAACGGGTGGTACACGACGCTTCCGCCGCAGGACCCGCGCGTGCGGGCCGTGCGTGTCGGCGGTCGGCTCACGGGGATCTCGGCGGTCGCTGCGTGGGGCGGATGGGTCGAGCGCACGGGCGTACTGCACGTCGCCCTCCCGGTGAACGCCGCGCGTTCACGCTCACCGGTCAACCGCCGTCGGCGCTTCGCGCCCGGACGGGACGGCGTGCGCCGGCATTGGGAAGAGCACGCGCGTTCCACCCGAGGCGACAGCATGTTCGTCGACATCCGCGACGCACTCAGGAGGGTCGCGCTCGACGAGCCGATCGACGTGGCCGTGGCCGCGTTCGACTGGGCCCTCCACTCGGGCCGCCTTGAGCGGAGCGACATCGACGGTCTCATCGAAGAGCTTCCGGCGAGAGCGCAGGTGCTCCGCGAGCTCGTCGATGGGCGTAGGGAGTCGCTTCCCGAGAGCCTCGTGTGCACGCGGGCGCAACTCGCGGGGCACCGCGTGCGAGCGCAGGTGCGCATCACCGACACCCTCCAGCGCATCGACGTCGTCGTCGACGACATCGTCGCGGTCGAGGTGGACGGCAAAGAGCACCACCTGCTCGCGTTCGAACGCGACCGCGAGAAGGACCTGGCGATCACGCGCGACGGATATCACCCCCTCCGACCGACCGCGCGACTCGTGTTCGACCGCTGGCCGGAGGTGCTCGCCGCCATCCGCGCCGCGATCGCCGCTCGCCGATCCGGTGCCGGCGTCGGAAATTCAGGACTGCGCGGCGGGCCAGTCGGGCCTCGCCCCGGAATCGCGGCGCTCTCGCCACTGCCGCCGCCCACTGGAGCTCGGAACTCCTGAATTTCCGGCATCACGGCGGATTGACGGGGCGGAGCAGGCAGGCGGCGGACACGGCGGGTTGACGGGGCGGAGCAGGCAGGCGGCGAACCGGCGGATTCACGGGTTGGAGCGGGGTGGCGGCGGACCGGCGGATTGGCGGGGCGGAGCAGGCAGGCGGCGGACACGGCGGCTTGACGGGGCGGAGCAGGGCGACGGCGGACCGGCGGGGTCGACGGGACGGAGCAGGGGGCGGCGGACCGGCACGCCGGCCGGCCAGCCCGCCGGCCCGGACGGCCGGCGTCAGCCCCGCTTGCGGGCGGTGACCTCGATCTCGATGCGCATGCGGGGGTCGGCGAGTCCGACCTGCATCATCGTGGCGGCCGGACGCACCTCGCCGAAGGCGGCGCGCAGCGCCGGCCAGCACGGCTCGAAGTCCGCCGCGTCGGGCAGCAGGTAGTGCACGCGCACGACATCCTCGAGCGACGCGCCGGCCTCGGCGAGGGCGCTCGTGATGTTGCGGATGCACTGCTCGGTCTGCGCGACCACGTCGTCGTCGATCGTCATCGTCGTGTAGTCGAATCCGGTCGTGCCGGAGACGAACACCCAGTCGCCGTCGACGACGGCGCGGGAGTACCCGATCTGCTCTTCGAAGGTCGAACCGGACGAGATGAGGTGACGGGGCAAGAGTTCTCCTTGTCGGCGGGGTGGGACCACCGGCCAGAGTAGCGGGGCCGTGCAGCGACCACACGGAGCGCGTGCCGACATGCGCCCTCGCTAGCATGTGCGCATGAGGGACCGTTCCGAGATCGACTGCTGGCTCACCGACATGGACGGCGTGCTCGTGCACGAGAACCAGGCGCTCCCCGGCGCTCAGGAGCTGCTGCAGCAGTGGAAGGACCAGGGCAAGCCGTTCCTGGTGCTCACCAACAACTCGATCTTCACGCCGCGCGACCTGTCCGCGCGGTTGCGTGCCTCCGGCCTGGATGTGCCGGAGGAGTCCATCTGGACGAGCGCCCTCGCGACCGCCGACTTCTGCGCCTCGCAGAAGCCCGGGGGCTCCGCCTTCGTGATCGGCGAGGCCGGGATGACGACCGCGCTGCACGAGGCCGGTTTCATCATGACCGAGACCGACCCGGACTACGTCGTCGTCGGCGAGACGCGCAACTACTCGTTCGAGGCGATCACGAAGGCCATCCGCCTCATCGGCAACGGCGCGCGCTTCATCGTCACCAACCCGGACGCGACCGGCCCGAGCGCCGAGGGACCGCTGCCCGCCACCGGCGCGATCGCGGCGCTCATCACCAAGGCGACCGGACGTCAGCCGTACGTGGTCGGCAAGCCGAACCCGATGATGTTCCGCTCGGCACTCAACCGCATCGGAGCGCACTCCGAGTCGACCGGCATGATCGGCGACCGGATGGACACCGACATCGTCGCCGGCATCGAGGCGGGTCTGCACACGGTGCTCGTGCTCACCGGCATCAGCGACCAGCGCGAGATCGAGCGCTACCCGTTCCGCCCCGACGAGGTGCTGAAGGGCGTGTACGAGCTGCTCGAAGACGGACCGCTCGAGTCCGAGGTCGTCTGACCCCGATCAGCCCTGCGGCACCGCGATGCTGCCGGCGAACGGTTCGCCGGATGACCGGGTGACGAAGCAGAAGTAGTCGCGGTATCCCTCGTCCCACTCCTCCGCGGTCACCGGGTACGCGCCCTGCACGACCACGTCGGGGTACTGCGCGGCCGCGGCGAAGTCGATCACCGACGGCGGCGTGCACAACAGGTTGATCTGCGACTGCAACGCGTCCGCGCCCGGATACGCCGCATCAGGCTCGCTCGGGAACGTGCCCCGGTCGACCAGCTGGGCCGGATGCGGTGTCGCGCAGTCCACGACCGTGAACTCCTCGTCCCACGCGGAAGCGAACGGGGCGAGGCACTCCCCGCCTTGCAGCGCGTCCCACTCGTGCACGCCGGGCGGCAGCGGCCCGACGGCGACCGGCGGTTCGACGGTCGGCGTGGGGGTGGGTGTCGGCGTGGCGCTCGGGGTGACGGATGGGGTGGGCGTCGGCTCGGGAGCGGGACGCAGTCGTGTGCCGAGCAGGTAGAGGCCGATCAGCGCGATCACCGCGAGCAGCGCGCCCGCCGCCCACAGCAGTCGCTTCTGCGCGGGGGTCGGGTGCCAGCCGCCGCGTCCGTCCGCGCGGCGCCGGGATGCGGCGGCGCCGTCCGCGTCGAGGGGTGCGGCGGGCGCGGGGTCGGCGACGGTCGGCGAGACGCCGCCGACGAGTCCGGCGAAGGCGCCGCCCACCGGTTCCGCGCCGGGCCGACCGTCGAGCGCGGGTTCGATCGAGACGGGCGTCGCCGCGGCGCGCTCGTCGAAACCCGCGACGGGCATCGCCTGCGTCGCGTCGGGGTCGGCGATCACGGAGGGGTCTGCGATCACGGGAGGGTCGGCGATCACGGAGGGGTTGGTCGCGGCCGCTCGGGGGTCGAAGCCGGGTGCCGCCATGGCCTGGGTGGCGTCGTCGGCGTCCGCGGCGCTGCCGGTCGCCGGGGCGTCGCCGGCCTTCGGAGCGTCGCCCGCCTCCGGTGAGGCGGCGGCGGCGGCGCCGCGCGGGCGAAGGCCCCACACGAAGCCGTCCGCCGCGGGAGGCGTCGCAGGCGCAGCCGCGGCAGACGCAACCGACCCGCCGGACTCGGGCGGAACGGCCCCGGACGCCGCGGGCGGAACGGACCCGCCGGGCTCGCGCGGTGGAACCGCTCCGGACGCCGCGGGCGGAACGGACCCGCCGGGCTCGCGCGGTGGAACCGCTCCCGACGCGGCGGGCGGAGCGGCGGGCACGCCGGGTCCGCCGGTGAACGACTCGGCGCTGGCTCGGCGCGGCGGCGGCACGTCCTGCCGACCGGACCCGCCGTCGTGGACCCCCTCGTCGGGTTCGTCGTCGGACTCGTCGCCCGCCTCGAACTGCCGGGAGAGCCAGTCGCTCGCGTCGTCGTCGCCGCGGTCGCGTTCGGTCATGACGGGGTGAGGCCCAGATCCTCGAGTCCGATGGCGGCGAGGTAGCGGTACCCGGCGGCCTCGATCGTCTCGCGTGCGCCGGTCGCCCGGTCGACGACGACGGCGACGGCGGCGATCTCCGCGCCGACCTTCTCGAGCGCCTCGATGGCCTTGAGCGGCGACCCGCCGGTGGTCGAGGTGTCTTCGAGCACGATCACGCGCTTGCCGGCGAGGTCGGGACCCTCGACCTGCTTGCCGCGGCCGTGGTCCTTGGGCTCCTTGCGCACGACGAAGGCGTCGTAGCTCTTGCCGGCGGCGGCCCCCTGGTGCAGCACCGCCGTCGCGATCGGGTCCGCGCCCATCGTGAGGCCGCCGACCGCATCCACGTCGGGCACGTCCGCGATGAGGTCGACCATGACCTGCCCGATGAGCGGCGCGACGCGGTGGTCGAGGCTCACCTTGCGCAGGTCGATGTAGTAGCTGGCCTTCTTGCCGCTGGTCAGCGTGAAGTCGCCGTGGAAGACGGCCTCGTCGCCGATGTAGCGGATGAGCTCGGTGCGGGCGTCGGTCACGTCGGCGAGTCTACTGGGCGGCTTTCCCGGCGTCCGGGTTCGCCGGCGCCTCGGGCGCGACCGTCCCGACACTTCCGGTCACGCTGTCGCTGCGCGGGCCGAGCTTCGCGAGGAAGTACAGGCCCACCCCGACGGCGAGGATGATCGCCCCGTACAGCCACACCTGCAGGCTCTGCTGGCTGAGCAGCAGCAGGCACGAGGCGATGCCCATGTAGGGCAGCGGCGTCCACACGCGGAAGTGCTTGTGCTCGACCTTCTCGCGCCGCAGCACGAGCACGGCGATGTTCGAGCTCAGGAACACGAGCAGCAGCAGCAGCACGACCGTCTCGGCGAGGATCGAGATGTCGCCGATCGTCGCGAGCACCATCGACGCGGCGGTCGTCACGAGGATGGCGACCCACGGGGTGCGGCGCTTCGGCAGCACGCGGCCGAGCACGCCGGGCAGCAGCCCCTGCTCGGCCATGCCGTAGGTGACGCGGCTCGCCATGATGAGGATGAGCAGGGCGCCGTTCGCGACGGCGGCGAGCGCGATGATGCTGAACAGCCAGTCGGGCACGCCGATCCCGCTCGCGCTGACGACGGCGAGCAGCGGGCCGGACGACTCCGCGAGCTCCTCCGGCGAGAGGGTGATGGATGCGGCGAGTCCGACGAGCAGGTACACGACGCCGGCGGTGGCGAGGGAGAGGAACAGAGCCCGCGCGAACACCTTCGGCGGGTTCTTCACCTCTTCGGCGATGTTCGCCGAGGTCTCGAACCCGACGTAGGAGTAGAACGCGATGATCGTCGCCCCGAGCACGCCGACGATCGGGGTGACGCCGTCCTTGAACTCCATCGTGCGGGCCGGGTCGCCGGTGCCGGTGAAGAGCACGACCGCGCCGGCGACGATCACGATGATGAGGCCGATGATCTCGATGAGCGTCATGGCGACGTTGCCCTTGAGCGACTCGCTGATGCCGCGGGCGTTGAGCAGGGCGAGCAGGGCGAGCAGCACGATCGCGGCGGGAACGGCGGGAACGTCGATGAACGTGCCGAGGTAGTCGCCGGTGAACGACAGCGACAGCAGCGCGGGGCTCGTCACTCCGGCGGCGAGCATGCAGTAGCCGACGAGGAACGAGACGATCGGCTTCTTGTACGCCCGCTCCGCGAACACCGAGGCGCCGCCGGCCCGGGGGTACTTCGTCACGAGCTCCGCATAGGAGCCCGCGGTGAGCAGCGCCAGGGCGAGGGCGAGCAGGAGGGGAGCCCACAGCGCGCCACCGACCTCACTCGAGAGGTCACCCATGAGCGCGTAGATGCCGGCGCCGAGCGTGTCCCCGACGATGAAGAGGAACAGCAGCGGACCGGTGATGCCGCGCTTGAGTTTCGTCTTCTCGATGTCCGCGACCGGTGCGCTCATCGGGGGCCTCCTCGGGGTGGGTCGCCACGACGGTACGCGCCCGCCGCCGCGCGCCCGGTGCCCATACAGTGCGCTTTCAGCGATTCGGATGCTCCGCGCCCGGGGTGGTAACGGCATCCGGCCACCGCTCGCCGCCGGTCGAGGCGGAGTCGCAGGGGGCGAATACGATGGCGGTCATGCGCATCGCCACCTGGAACGTGAACTCGATCCGCACGCGAGTCGGCCGGGTGGTGGACTGGCTCGTGCGCGACGACGTCGACGTGCTGGGCATGCAGGAGATCAAGTGCAAGCCCGAGCAGTTCCCCTACGAGGCGTTCGAGCAGGCCGGCTATCACGTCGAACTGCACGGCTTGAACCAGTGGAACGGCGTCGCGATCGCGAGCCGCGAGCCGATCGAGGACGTCGAGGTCGGATTCCCGGGCGCTCCCGGTTTCGGCAAGCCGCTGCCCGACGGCACCCTGCCGGTCGAGGCGCGGGCGATCGGCGCGACCGTCGGCGGCGTGCGCATCTGGAGCCTGTACGTGCCCAACGGACGTGAGCTCGGCGATCCGCACTACGACTACAAGCTCGACTGGCTCGACAAGCTCGCCGTCTCGACGGGCGCGTGGCTGCAGGCCAACCCGGGCGTGCCGTTCGCGCTCATGGGCGACTTCAACATCGCCCCGCTCGACACCGACGTGTGGAGCATGGACTTCTTCGCCGGCCGCACCCACGTGTCCGAGCCGGAGCGCGCCGCGTTCGCGCAGCTGCAGTCCGTCGGACTCGTCGACGTCGTGCGCGAACGCGTGCCGCAGGGGTTCACGTACTGGGACTACCAGCAGCTGCGCTTCCCCCGGAACGAGGGGATGCGCATCGACTTCATCCTCGGATCCCGCGACTTCGCCGACCTCGTCGTCGACGCGAAGATCGAGCGCAACGAGCGCAAGGGCACGGCGCCGAGCGACCACGTGCCGGTGGTCGTCGACCTCGACTTCGGTCCCGGGGACGACGACGACCGCCCGATGATCTTCTGACCCGGATCCCGGTGGGCGTGGAGTTGGAGCGCAGCGCCCGCTGAGCCCTCGAAGCGGGTCGGACCACGGTTCCCTTCGACGAGCTCAGGGAACGACAGCGTCAGGGAACACGCGGGCGGAGGCGCCGCTCAGAGTGCGGCGACACGGTAGACGCCGATCCGCACCGCGAGCGTGACCACGGTCGGGTCGGCGAGGCGGGCCACGCGCTCCTGCGTCTGCTCCCGCGTGGCGTGATGCGCGCTCGGACCCATCCGGGCGAGCGAGAAGGCGGATGCCCGGTCGAGGGTCAGCTCGCGCACGACGCGCTCCTCCGCCACGAGATCGAACCCCGCGAGGGTCGCGCGCAGGCGGTCCTCTTTCGTCTCGTCGACCGCGACGAGGCCGAGCGGCTCGACGAGCTCGCGCAGGTGCTCCGGCGTCGGCGTGACCACGAGGTAGGGCGCGCCGCGTTCGAGCACCCGCGCCACCTCATCCGCGTTGCGTGGACCGAACACCGTCATCGCCACGCCGACCGACCCGTCGGCGAGCGGCAACCCGTCCCACACGTCCGCCCCGATCGCGGTGACCCGCGGATGCGCCCGGGCCGCTCGTTTGAGCGCCGGCGTGGAGAGGTCGAGGCACACGCCCCGCGGGGCGGGCAGCGCGTCGAGCACCCGCGTGAGGTAGTAGCCGGTGCCGCCGGCGATGTCGAGCACGACCCCGTCGGTCCGCGGCGCGTGCTCGGCGGCGAGCCGCGCGAGCGCCTCCGCGATCGGCGCGTAATGCCCGGCACCGAGGAACGCGTCGCGCTCCTGCACCATCTCGGCGGTGTCGGCCGCGAGTCCGGCCGGGCGGCTCGGACGCAGGTTCACGTACCCCTGTCGCGCGACGTCGAAGGAGTGCCCCGACGCGCACACCCAGCTGCCGGCCCCCGCGTCGAGTGCGGCACCGCAGCGCGGACACACCACCGCTTCGACCCGCATCCGGTCATGCTAGCGATGGTCGCCGCGCCTTCAGCGGGCACGGAGACAGGCTGCTTAGCCTGGATGCGCTCGGAGGTGGCCCATGGTGCAGGATGCGCGACGCAACGCGTGGCGGTACCGCCTCGACCAGCTCGACCGGGAGATGCGCGGCGACGCCGCTCCCGAGCCGGACACCGACGAGGAGGACGCGTCGCCCACCGTGCCGAACGCGGCACAGCGCGCCGCCTACGTGGAGACGGCGATCGACCAGGCGATCCGGCGCGGCGAGTTCGACGACTTGCCGGGGGCGGGCAAGCCCCTCACCGGACTCGGCGGCACGCACGACCCGGACTGGTGGATCCGCCGCAAGATCGAGCGGGAGCAGCTCACGGGGCTCGGTCCGCCCGCGGTGACGCTCCGCGTCGAGAACGCCGCGCTCGAGGGACGGCTCGACGCGATCCATCACGAGGATCAGGTGCGCGAGGCGCTCGAGGACTTCAACAAGCGCATCATCGAGGCCCGACGGCAACTGCAGGGCGGCCCCCCGGTCGTCACGCCGCTGCGCGACGTCGACGCCGAAGTGGCCGCCTGGCGCGCACGTCGCGATGCCCGGCACCTCGCCCACGCGGAAGCCCTGCGCCGCGAGAAGGAGGCGTTCGACGCGCTCTCGCCGCGTGAGCGCCGGCGCCTGCGCCGCGAGCAGCGCCGCGCCGGTCGCTGATCGGGACCCGTCGCCGACGCATCCGCCCCACCCACCTCGTGAGTTGCGGACTTCTGCGGTGATCCGAGTCGCCATTCCCGCACTTCTCCGCAACTCACCGAGACGGCATCCGGCGGGGTCTCGATACGGCGGGCTCCGCCGCGCCTACTCGACCAGCGGGCCCCACCGTCCTCTGCTGACCTCGCGGGTCTCCACCGCGATCGGGACGCGGCGGAGACCCGGAGGCGTCAGCGGGTCACGAGGGCGAACCCACCCGGCCGCAGCAGCACGCGCCCCGTTCCCGAGAGCGACCGCTCGGTCACGAGCTCCCCGGAGGCGTCGTACACGCGCACGGTCGACGGGCTCCCCGAGGCGCCGACCGTCACCGGCAGCGGCAGCGGACCGGCCGGATGCAGCAGCTGCGTCGACCCGCCGGCACCCTCGAGCACGAGCCGCGAGACGGCCGGGCGCAGGATGAGCGCGTCGAGGTCGGTGGTCCCGTTCGTCGAGGTGACGGTCACGGTCGGCCGACTGGACAGCGCCGGCAGGGTGAGCGTCTGCGGCAGCAGCACACCCGGCGCCCCGCTGATGCCCTGCGGCGGACCGTTGTGGGTGAGCGCGCCGATCGGGATGCGACCCGACTTCCACAACGTGCGCGAGTTCTGCCCTTCGCGCAGCCACGTCACCGGCTCGATCTGTCGCGCCTGATCGGCGGCGCCGAGGTCGATCGTCGCCGTCTCACCGCGCTCGAGCCGCAGGTACGCGCCGCCGCCGAACGCCGACTCGCCCGTCCAGGCGGAGGGTGGCGTCACGACCGCGCCGGTCGTCGACGTGGCCGACTCGGCCTCGACCGCGACGAGTCCCTCCCGATCCGTCACCGTCGCGACCGAGCGGGCCCGCTCGGCGACGTCCGGATGCGCGTCGAGCGCGAGCATCGACAGCAGGCCGTGGATCGTGCTCTCGGCCCCGCTGTTGCGGTTGATCGACCCGTCGGGCTGCAGACCGTCGAAGGTGACGCCGGTCGCCGGGTCGTACATGGCCTCACCGGCGCGGTTGGCGCCGAAGTACCACGCCGCCTGCACGGCGGCGAGCTCCCGCAGTCCGTCGAGGTCGCGGGCGTCGGCGACGGCGAGCAGCGACTGCACCCGAGAGTCGACGCCGTACGCGATCTGCACGCGATCGCCGGGGGTGGGCATCCAGCCGTTGTCCGGTCCGCCCGCGGTCAGCAGCGTCGGGGTGAGGCCGGTGTTGTCGCGCACCGCCGGGTCTGCGAGTTCCGGATCGTCGAGGGCCACGGATGCCTCGGCGAGCGCCGCGGGCATCTGCGAACCCCACGCGTGCCAGAAGGAGCGGGACTGCGTCCAGGGCAGGATGCCGCCGTAGGGCCAGGACCGTTCGTCACCGAGCCCCATCGCCGCGATGCCCTCAGCGAGCTTCGCGAGGGTGTCGCGGGCCGCCGCGTCATCCTCGGCCGCCTCGACGTAGGCGGAGAGGCCGAGCACCGCCTCCGCGGTCGCATCCGCCCCGCCGACGATGAGCCAGTCGGGCACGCGCCAGCCGTCGGATTCGACGAAGACGCCGTACCGGTCGAGGGCCTGGCGGTCGACCGCGGCGCGGGCGAGTTCGAGCCGGTCGGCGAGGAACGCCGCGAAATCGGCATCGTCGTCGGCGAACGCCGCGAAGCCCTCGCCGAACGCCCACAGGGTGCGGGCGAGCCAGTAGCTCTGGTCGGAGTCCGAGGGGTCGGGCAGTTCGACCGGCTCGGCGCTCGGGTTCAGCTCACCGTCGGGCTGCATCCACAACACGACGTTGCCGGCGTTCGGGCCCTCCACGGTCTGCAGGTAGGCCAGGGAACGCAGCAGCTCGTACGCCGTGTCGCGGCTCGCCGCATCCCCCGTCTGCTGCCAGTGGCGGATGTAGACCACCGCCGCGCGGGAGACGTCGTCGGCGTTGTACGCGCCCTGACCCCAGTCGCCGGTCGCGGGGTCGAGCGGTCCGCCGCCGACCCGTTCGAAGGTGCCGCCGTCACGCGCGTCGGCGTAGGTCCACGGCAGCGTCAGCTCGGGTTCGACCTCGAGCCGGTAGGTGGTGTGCCCGGGCTGCTCGGGAGGAGTCGCCGTGTCGAGCAGGAAGTCGAGGTGGGCGAGGTTGGTGAGGGCTCCGGATGGGGGCGGGGCGGCGGATGCGGACGGCGCAGCCGCCGGGGCGGTGAGGCCCACGCCGGTGAGGGCGAGCGTCGCCGCCGCGAGTGCGGCGACTCCGCCGCGAGGTCGTGAGTTCTTCATCGAACTGCTCCTTGCTGGGGGGTGGGTGTTGCGGGGTACCTATCAGGTGTGGTCGAGGCGGGCGACGCCGATCTTCGAGTCCGCCATGCCGTAGAACACGTAGTGCGCGCCCTCGATCTCCTCGATCGCGGTGGGGAAGACCACGTTCGGCACGATGCCGCTGCGCTCCTCCTCGGTCTCGGGCGCGAGCAGTGGCTCCGGCGTGCGGGCCAGCACGCGCCACGGCTCCTGAGCGTCGAGCAGCATCGCGCCCGCCGCGTAGTTCACCTTCTGCTGCTGATCGGTACCCCGGGCGAGCACGCCCGTGACCCCGTGGTGCAGCAACAGCCAACCCTCGGGCACCCGCAGCGGTGCGGGGCCGCCGCCGATCTTGACCTCTTCGAACGGGAACTCGGGGCCGGCGAGCAGCCGGCTGCCGCGCCAGTGCACGAGGTTCGCGAGGTCCTTCTCGACGTCGGCGACCGGCACGAACGCGATCCAGATGCTCTGGCGCGTGTCGGTGATGCCGGCGGGCACCCGGATGCCCTCACTCGGCCGGATCTCGCCGAGGTCCCACATCGGCCGGTGCAGCACGGCGAAGCTCTCCACCCCGTCCGGTGCCGTCACCGGCTCGGGGAAGAAGACCGTGTCCTTGTTGTGGAACAGGTTGAGGTCCGCATCCAGCGCGTCGTCGTACGCGAACAGCGCGGGGCCGAGCCGACGCCAGGCGCGCAGGTCCTCCGAGACGGCGAGCGCCGTGCGCGGTCCGAGCGGACCGTACGCGACGTAGGTCATCACGTGCAGGCCCAGCCGCGGCACGAACGTCACCCGGGGGTCTTCGACGCCCGCGTTGTTCTCGCCGCGCTCCCATCCGCGATCCGGTTCGAGCACGATGCCCTCGCGCTCCACGCCGACCGGCACGCCGTTCTCGATGACGAGGCGACCGAGGCCCACCCGCGACACGTTGCCGCGCGCGACGAGCCGCGGCAGCAGGTACAGCTCGTCGCCGACACGACCGGTCGCGGGGTTGAGCACCCCCTCCGCCTCGAGCTCGTTGCCGGGCTCCGGCGTCATGATCACGCCCATGCGGGTGAGTGTGTAGGGCACGTTGGGGGTCGTCGACATGGTCAACCTTTCACTCCGGATCCGAGGTTCGTCGAGGTGAAGTACCGCTGGAAGACGATGAACAGGGTCACCGCCGGAACGGCCAGCACGAACGCGCCCGCGAGCGTCGCCCCGAAGGGGTTGCTCGCGGTCGCCGCGACATTGCTGATGTAGTTGGCGAGCGAGACGGCGAGCGGCTGCATCGACGCCTCCTTGGTGATGAGGAACGGCCAGAGGAACTCGTTCCACGGACCGATGAAGGTGAGCAGGATGACCGTCAGCATTGCGGGCCGCACGAGCGGGAGCGCGATGCGCCACAACAGCGCCAGCTCGCCCGCACCGTCGATCCGGGCGGCCTCGAACAGCTCCTTCGGCACCTGGATGAAGTACTGCCGGAAGATGATGACCGCCGACGAGTTGATCGCGAACGGCAGGATCATGCCGAGGTGCGTGTCGGCGAGACCGTAGTCGCGGGCGATCATCACGTACAGCGGGATCATCAGCAGCTGGAACGGCACCACCTGCACGAGCAGCGCGAGGGCGAAGGTCGCCTCGCGTCCGCGCCACTGCAGCACGGCGAGCGAGTAGCCGGCGAGCACCCCGAACACGACGGTGCACAGGATGACGCCCCCGGTGAAGATGCCCGAGTTCAGCAGTCCTTGGAACAGGTTGATGCGCTCGTTGATGTCGGCGTAGTTCTGCGTCGTGAGGTTGCCCGGGTTCGGGAAGGCGCCCGCGACGGTCGGGTCGGGTTCGGTCTGCAGCGACCCGATGAACATGTAATAGAAGGGGAACAGGAACGCGATCGCGCCGAGCGCGAGCACGATGTTCCGCACGATCCCGCCGGCAGGGGAGATGCCGCGACGCCGTCTCACGACTCGTCACCTCCCACGAGGCGCCGCTGCAGCAGCGCGATGCCCAGCACGAGGATGACGAGGATCACGCCGATCGCCGCCGCCGTGTCGGGGGTGCCCTGCTCGAGGCCCTTCTGGTACATGAGCAGCACGGGCGAGGTCGACGCCCCGTTCGGCCCGCCCCCGCCGGTGAGCAGGTAGGGCTCCGTGAACAGGTTGGCGCCGGTGATCGTGGACAGCAGCACCACGAGCAGCGTCGCGGGACGCACGCCCGGCACCGTCACGCTGAAGAAGCTGCGGATGCGCCCGGCCCCGTCGGTCGAGGCGGATTCGTACAGCTCCTTCGGCACGTTCTGCAGCGCCGCGAGGTACAGCAGGATGTAGAAGCCGAGCTGCTTCCAGGTGACGAACAGCGCGATCGTCGGCATGGCGAGCGAGGAGTTCACGAGCCACGAGGGGTCCGGCGCGAGCGGGCCGAGGATCTGGTTGACGAGCCCGTTGCCGTTGAAGAGGAACAGCCACACGCCGACCACGGCGACGCTCGCCGTGACGTACGGCACGTAGTAGCTCACCCGCAGGAACGTGCGTCCGCGCACCGCCTTGTCGAGCGCCGAGGCGAGCACGAGGCTCAACACGACCGTGAGCGGCACGTTGATGATGAGGAAGATGCCGACGTTGCCGAACGACCGCCAGACGGCGGGGTCGGAGAGCACCTGCTCGTAGTTCGCGAGTCCGACGAACGGCCGATCGACCTGCGCTCCCGGTGCGGAGAAGAAGTAGTCCTGGAACGACATCCACACCGAGAAGATCAGCGGATACGCGAAGACGGCGAGCACGAACACGATGTACGGCGCGCTGAACAGCAGCCCGAGCGGGTTGCGGCCGAACGGCCTCCCGCGGGCGCCGCGCGAGCGGCGGGGGCGGGACCCCGGGTCCGTCACCGGACCCGGGGTCGCGACGGCGGTCACGACGGACCGCCTACTGCTGACCGGCGAGGTCGTCGACCTTCTCGGCGGCACCCTCGAGTGCGGACTGGATGTCCTCCTCGCCGAAGATGACCGACTTCGAGTACGCGTCGCGGAAGGCCTGCAGCATCGCGACGGCGTTCGGCGAGTTCGGCACCTCGACGGTGCGGGCGTTCTGCGCGCCGAACATCTCGTAGGCGGGGTTCTCGGTGAAGTAGTCGGCGTAGGTCTCCGACAGGTTCTGGCGCAACGGCATCTGCCCCGTCATCTCGAGCAGCATCCCGTCCTGCTCCTCACTCGTCGAGAACTTGAGCACGTCCCAGGCGGTCTCCGGGTTCTCGCACGCCGAGTAGAGACCGATGTTCTTCGCGTCGCTGAAGGTGTAGACCTCGTCGGCGGCGACCCCGGTCGAGGTCGGCACGGGCACCGAGCCCCAGTTCACGTCCTTGTAGACCGAGATGGCCCACGGTCCGACGATCGCCATCGCGGCCTGCCCGTCGGCGAACGAGTCGCCCTGGTACTGCTCGTTGCTCGCGAGGCCCTCGTCGTACAGGGTGCGCCAGAACTCCGCGACCGTCACGCCGGCCTCATCCGCGAAGGTCGCGGCGCCGTCCTCGACGAGCGGGGTGCCGCCGGTCTCGGCCGCGTACAGCGGGTAGAAGTCGAACAGGCTCTGGTAGAACTCGTTCGTCGGCGAGGGGTAGATCGCGTTCGGCGCCGCGCCGGACTGCACGAGGGTGCGCGCGGTGGCGAGGAACTCGTCGTAACTGCCGAGCGGCGGGTTCTCGGGGTCGAGTCCCGCGGCGGCGAACATGTCCTTGTTGTAGAAGATCATGACGGGATTCGACTTCCACGGCATCTGGAAGTAGTCGCCGTCGGCGTTCTGGTACTGCTGGGCCGCGTCGCCGGTGCGCTCCTCGATGTAGCTCGCGCCGTCGTCGAATTCGGAGAGGTTCACGAGACCGCCCTGCTTCTCGAACTGGGCGACCGCGACCGGCGCGGTGTTGTAGATGAGGCACGGTGCGTTACCGGCGGCGATGGCGGCGCCGATGACCTCTTCGCTGCTGGATCCGGCGGGGATCTCCTGCGCCTTGATCTGTTCATCCGGATTCTCGGCGTTCCATGCCTCGACCATCTGCTTGCCCCAGGCCACCTCCTGCTCGTTGTTCGAGTACCAGATGGTGATGTCGCCGCGTCCGCCGTCGGATTCGCCGCCGCCTCCCGACGAACAGGCGGCGAGGGCGAGGCCGGCCGTCACGAGGGCGGCCACGGTGGTGAGACGTCGGGTTCGGGATGTGCGGGTGCGGGTGGTGCTCATGCTTCGATGCACGGTCTTCTCCTTCTGTGGGTTCCGGCTACGTCGCCGGGTGGGGTGCCGGTGCTGTGGAGGATCGGACGACGAGCCGCGCCGGCGGCAGCTCGAGGTCGTCGGGGTGTTCGCCGGTGACGAGCTGGAGCAGCACGCGTGCGCTCGCGCGCCCCCACTCCACGACGTCGGTGGCGACGGTGGTCAGCGCCGGGTAGACGTGCTCGCCCACCTCGGTGCCGTCGAACCCGGTGATGGAGAGGTCGCGCGGCACCACCACGCCGGCGGACTGGGCGACGGCGAGGCCGGCGACGGCCATGTGGTCGTTCGCGTAGACGATCGCGGTCGGCGGCTCGTCGAGGGCGAGGAGGTGCCGCGTCGCGGCGGCGCCTTCGGCGGCGCTGAAGTCGGTGGAGACCGAGAGCGTGCTCTCGAGTCCCGCGGACTGCAGGGCCGCGGCGAAGCTCTCGCGACGGCGGGTGCCGTGCAGCATCCGATCGGGACCGCCGACGTGCGCGATGCGTCGGTGGCCGAGTTCGACGAGGTGGTCCACGGCCGCGCGGATGCCGGGGTCGTCGTCGAGGGTGACGGCCGGATGCGGGCTGGTGCTGTCGGGGCGGCCGAGCGTCACGGCGGGCAGACCGAGCTCGGTCGCGAGGGCGATGCGTGGGTCGTCGGCGCGCAGGTCGGTGATGAACACCCCGTCGACGCGACGGTCGCGCGCGAGGGACCGGTAGGCGGCGAGTTCGGCGTCTTCGCCGGGGACGATGCTGAGCACGAGTGCCTGACCCGCGGGCCCGAGCTCGCTCTCGACGCCCGCGATGAACATCGGGAAGAAGGCGTCGGCGCTCATCACGCTCGGTTCGCGGGCGATGATGAGCCCGAGGGCGAAGGCGCGGTTCGTGCTGAGCGAGCGGGCGCGCATGCTGGGCTGCCAGCCGAGTTCGTCGGCCGCTTCGAGGATGCGCCGGCGAGTGCCGTCGGCGACCCCGGGGCGGTTGTTGAGCGCGAACGAGACGAGACCCTTGCTGACGCCCGCGCGGCGGGCGACATCGGCGATGGTGGGGCCGCGCATCGGGTCTCCTCGTCGTCGAGTCCGTCTGGTCCGTACGCGCCTTAACCGGTTTAGACGGGGTGCGATGGCAGGCAATCTATACCGGTTTAGGCCGAAAGGGAAGAAGGTGGCCGACCGTCCCAGCCAGTTCCCCGAGTCGAGTTGCGGAGAAGTGCGGGAACGGGCCCCGGGATAGCCGCAGATGTCCGCAACTCACCACCGGGGTGGGGGTGGAGCGCGGCGCGGGGTCAGTGCGGCGCGAGGAGGGCGGCGACGACGACGAGCGCGGGGATGGACCCGACCGTCGTGATGAGCACCGTGTCGCGGGCGAGGATCTCGCCGCGGTCGTAGCGCTGGGCGTAGTTGAACACGTTCTGCGCGCTCGGGAGCGCGGCGAGCACGGTCACCGCGAAGAGCCCCTGCCCCTCGAGCCCGAAGAGGAAGCGGCCGACCGCCCACGCGATGACGGGCATCGCGGCGAGCTTGAGCGCCGTCGCGAGCACCACGTCGCGGCGCCCGGAGCCGGCGGCGAGCACGCGCTGCCCCGAGAGCGACATGCCGAACGAGATGAGCACCACCGGCACCGCGGCGGCCCCGATCATCCGGAACGGCTCCATCACCGCATCCGCCGGTTCGATGCCGGTGACCGACACGAGCACGCCGAGCGCGCTGCCGATGATGAGCGGGTTGCGCAGCGGCTGCAGCAGGATGCGTCTGATCGAGACCCGGCCCGTGGTCGACACGTCGAGCAGCGTCAACGCGATCGGGGTGAAGACGAGCAGTTGCAGCAGCACGACCGGCGCCGAGTAGGCGGGATCGCCCAGCACGTAGAAGGCGACCGGGATGCCGATGTTGTTCGCGTTGACGTAGCCGGAGGCGAGGGATCCGACGACCGTGCGTGCGAGGTCGCGCCGCCACAGCAGGGCGGCGATGAGCGCGAACACGAGGAAGCACGAGACCGCGGCGATGAGCGACACGGTCAGCAGCGAGGAGAACAGCAGGTGCACGTCGGCGTCGGCGAGCACGGTGAAGAGCAGGCACGGCGAGAGCACGAAGAACACGAGCCGGCTCAGCACCTCCCGCGAGTGCGGTCCGAGGATGCCGGTGCGGCCGACGATGTAGCCGATCAGGATGACGGCGCCGATGACCGCGAACCCGATCAGCACCCCCGTCATCCGGCCAGTCTCGCAGTGTTGCGGCGCTGTGTGCGCCGCAACACTGCGTGACGGGTCCGGGGTGGTCAGCCCTTCGCCGCTGCGGGTCCTCCGCCGAGGGACCGCTGGTGCAGGTCCGCGTAGGTGGGGGCGTCGCGGATGAGCTCGTCGCAGAACGCGGCGACGTCGTCGCCGATGAGCTCGAGCACGTCCTTCCCGTCCGCCGCCCCCTGCTCGAAGAAGTCCAGCAGGTCCGGCAGCAGGGGTCCGTCGCCGATACCGACCGGTCCGACCTTGAAGAAGTACCGCTGGATCTCCTCGTACACGATCCGGTAGTCCCGCGGCAGGGCCTTCACCCGTGCGACGTGGGCTCGCCACTGCTTCTTGCCTTCGATGATGTCGTGGATGCCCATGTCAGTGTCCCCGTCGTCCCAGTCTCTTCGCGACGTTCCGATTCAGTTGCGCGCGCCAGCGCGCGCGGTAGCCCGCGGCGGCCTCGCCGCCGGCGATCGCCGCGCAGAATCCCTCGATGTCGCCACCGAGCGCCTCGTCGATGCTCAGTCCGTCCGCCGCGGTCTGCTCGAGCAGGCCGAGGGCGTTGTCCATGATCGGCGTCAGGTTGCCCGCGGTGAAGCTCCCGTAGGGCAGGAGGTGGGCCTTCATCTGCTCCCATGCCTCCCGGTGGTCCGGCGGCAGCTCCTCGGCTCTGACCTCGAACGCCTTCCACGCGTTCGAGATGTCGCTCCCGGTGAGGGTCTCCCAGATGTTCATTGCGCGACCTCCGTTCAGGCCGTCTTGCGCCGGTAGGAGAGGGTCGCGAAGACGTACGCGACCAGGAGGATCCCGGTCATCCACGCCAGCGCGATCCAGATGCCGCTCCCCGCCGGCTGGCCGGCGAAGAGGTCGCGGATCGTGTTGACGATCGAGGTGACCGGCTGGTTCTCGGCGAACCAGCGCACCGGTCCCGGCATGGTGTCGGTGGGCACGAACGCCGAACTGATGAACGGCAGGAAGATCAGCGGATACGAGAACGCACTCGCCCCGTCGACGGTCTTCGCCGAGAGCCCTGCGATCACGGCGACCCAGGTGAGCGCGAGCGTGAACAGCACGAGGATGCCGGCGACGGCGAGCCAGTCGAGCACGTCGGCTCCCGTACGGAACCCCATGATGAAGCTGACGCCGATCACGACGGCGAGGGAGACGAGGTTCGCGACGACCGAGGTCAGCACGTGCGCCCAGAGCACCGACGATCGGGCGATCGGCATCGACTGGAATCGTTCGAAGATGCCGCCCTGCATGTCGAGGAAGAGCCGGTACGCGGTGTAGGCGATCCCCGAGGCGATCGTGATGAGCAGGATGCCCGGCAGCAGGTAGTTCACATACGACTCGGTGCCGGTGTCGATGGCTCCGCCGAAGACGTAGACGAAGAGGAGCATCATCGCGATCGGGGTGACGGCGGTGGTGATGATCGTGTCGGGACTCCGGGCGATGTGACGCAGGGAGCGGCCGGTGAGCACGGCGGTGTCGCCGAGGAAGTGGGTGGTCATCATCGTTCCTTACCTGTCCGAGCGGTCGCCGACCGCGCCCGTGTTGTCGTTGCCGCCGACGACGGCGAAGAAGATCTCCTCGAGCGTCGGCTGCTTCTCCACGTATTCGACCTGCGCGGGAGGCAGCAGCCGCTTGAGTTCCGCGAGGGTGCCGTTCACGATGATCCGGCCCTCGTGGAGGATGCCGATCCGGTCGGCGAGCTGCTCCGCCTCGTCGAGGTACTGCGTGGTGAGCAGCACGGTCGTGCCGCTCGCGGCGAGTTCCTCCACCGCATCCCACACCTCGATGCGCGCCTGCGGGTCGAGACCGGTGGTCGGCTCGTCGAGGAAGATCACCGGCGGATCGCCGATCAGGCTCATCGCGATGTCGAGGCGGCGACGCATGCCGCCGGAGTAGGTGGCCGCCTTGCGTCCGCCGGCCTCGGTGAGCGAGAACCGCTCGAGCAGGTCGTCGGCGATCTTCTGCGGGTTCTTGAGGTGCCGCAGCTTGGCGACGAGCACCAGGTTCTCCCGGCCGGTGAGCACTTCGTCCACCGCCGCGAACTGCCCGGTGAGGCTGATCGACTGGCGCACGTCGTCGGCTTGGGTCGTGATGTCGTATCCGTTCACGCGGGCGCTGCCGGCGTCGGCCGTGAGCAACGTCGAGAGGATGCGCACCGCGGTCGTCTTGCCGGCCCCGTTCGAGCCGAGCAGGGCGAAGATGCTGCCCCGCGCCACGTCGAAGTCCACTCCGCGCAGCACCTTGAGGTCCTTGTACGACTTCTCCAGCCCGGTGACCTGGATGGCCGTGGTCATCGCGGTGTTCATGCGTCCGCTCCCTTCGCACCCTCGGCCTCGGCGGCGTCGATCGCCTTCCGCAGGCGCTCGCGCTCCTTGTTGATCCAGTGCTTGCCGGTGTACGCCTGCGTGAAGTTCTGGGCGAACTCGACCGGGTCGTCGCCCACGATCTCGCGGACCGGCGTGCCGTCCACGGCGGCGCGCTCCCACAGGTCGGCGAAGTCGTCGAACATGCGGAGCATGGTGGCGCCGTCCTCCGGTGCGCCCTCGTGCCAGAAGTACCGCTGAAGCGCCTTCGCGGCGCCGGCATACGGCTGCGGGAGGGCTTCGATGCGGGCTTCGTACTTCTTGAATCGCTTCTTCTGCTCGATCGACCCGGCGAGGGCCTCGATCCATTTCGCTGCCATGATCAGTTCTTCCCTTCGAGGTTCTGCTGGTGGAGCTGTTCGATGCGTTCGGCGAGGAAGCCCCATGTGCTCCAGAACTCCTCGAGCTGGGTGCGGCCCTGCGTGTTGAGGGAGTAGACCTTGCGCGGCGGGCCCTTCTCGGAGGGCACCTTCTCGACGTCCACGAGTCCGCGCTGCTCGATGCGCACGAGCAACGCGTAGACGGTGCCCTCGGCGAGATCCGAGAAACCGTGCTCCCGCAGACGCGCGGTGATCTCGTATCCGTACGCCGGATTCGCGGCGAGGATCGCGAGCACGATCCCCTCGAGGGTGCCCTTGAGCATCTCCGTCATCTGATTGCCCATGCATCACCCGATCTACTCAGCGTTACTGACTACTGGTAGAAAGTAACACTAGGTACTGGTACTTAGCAATAGCGAGTTCTGCCGGATAGCCTGACCCGCGAGAGGGAGGTCACCGCATGCTGATCCGTCACCGTGGTGCTGCACCGGACATCCACCCGTCGGCGTATGTCGCACCGTCAGCGGTGCTGGTCGGGAACGTGCGGATCGGCGCCGGCGCCCGCATCCTGCACGGCGCCGTGCTGAACGCGGAGGACGGGGTCGTCGTCGTGGGCGACGACACGGTGGTCATGGAGAACGCCCTCATCCGCGGGCGCGACGGGCACGCCGCGAGCATCGGCTCCGCGGTGATGGTCGGACCGCACGCCCACGTCAACGGCAGCACCGTCGAGGACGAGGCGTTCATCGCGACCGGCGCCGCTCTGTTCCCCGGCAGCATCATCGGCACCGGCGCGGAAGTGCGCATCAACGCCGTCGTGCAGGTGAACACCGTCGTCGCGGCAGGCGCGGTCGTGCCGATCGGCTGGGTCGCCGTCGGCGACCCGGCGGCCATCCTGCCGCCCGAACGGCACGACGACATCTGGGCGATCCAGCGAGAGCTCGACTTCACCGGCACCGTCTATGGAGCGGACTCCTCGGTGGGCATGCGGGAACTGATGCGCCGGCAGTCCGCCTACTACGGCGCCCACCGCGACGATGAGGTCATCGACCGCTGAGCTGCGTCGCGCGCTGCCCTTCCCGCCTGGGACCGCCCAGCGTGCTCTGTCGTGAATCGCGACGGCTCGCCTAGGGTCGAGGACATGCCGCATCTCGACGTCGACGGGGCCTCGCTGTACTACGAGACCGCCGGGGATCCCGCCGCGCCCGCTCTGCTCCTCATCCACGCCGGGATCGCGAACCTGCGGATGTGGGACCCGATCGTGCCGGCGCTCGCCGCCGACCACCACGTCATCCGCTTCGACACCCGCGGCTTCGGGCAGACCGCGACGCAGAACGTCGGCTTCTCCGACCGCGCCGACGCCCTGTCGGTGCTCGACGCGCTCGACGTGCACAAGGCGACGGTCATCGGCGCCTCCCGCGGCGGTGGCATCGCGATCGACCTCGCGCTCGAATCGCCCGGCCGCGTACGCGGGCTCGTCACCGTCGGCTCCGGACCGAGCGGATTCCCCGAGCTCGACATGACCGACCGCGAGGACGAGCTGTTCGACGAGATCGACGTCGCGTTCGAAGCGCGCGACTGGGAACGGATGCTCCGCCTCGAAGCGGCCGTGTGGGACTTCGGCCCGGAACGCGACCCCGCCACCCTCGACCCCGCGTTCGTCGAGACGGCGTACGCGCTCAACCTCGCGAACCTGCCGCACGTCGAGGAGAACCCCACGCCCGTGCGGCTCGATCCGCCCGCGTACGACCGGCTCAGCGACATCACCGTGCCGGCGCTCGTGATCGTCGGCGAGTACGACCTCTCGCCGGTGCTCGCGGAGAGCGAGTTCCTCGCGAGCAACCTGCCCGACGCCGACACCGTGCGGTTCCGCAACGCGGCCCACCTGCCGAGCGTCGAGCATCCGGGGGAGTTCACGCGGGTCGTGCGCGATTGGCTGGGTCAGCGGGGGCTCTAGAGCTGCGCACGTGCGCGGATCGTGCGTCGACGCAAGATCCGTGCGCCGAACGCAACTTCCCCGGGTGACGTCGTCCGTAGGCTCGGGAGTGAAAGGAGGCGTCATGACATCGCTCACCCCCGCCCCGTCCATCATCGGAGAACCGGAGGTCGTCGAGGACGCCTCCACGACCGTCGCCCTCACCGCCGCCGAGCTCTCGACCCACCCGGCCTGGCTCGACCTCAAGGCCGCTGCGGTCGCCATCCGCCCCCTGCAGCAGAAGGACGGTGCGATCCCGGATGCGGCGACCCACGTCGAGGCCGAGGCGCTCGTCGTACGGATCGCCGCCGCCCTGCGCACCCTCGCGCCGCTGCTGCAGCACGACACCGAGTACCTCGAGGCGGCCGGGACCGACTTCGAGCGCTGGGCCGCCGACGGGTTCGGCGTGCCCGACTTCCACGACGCGCTCGTCGCGTTCCGCCCCGAGCTCACCCGCGCCGACGGCATCCCGCACGTCGTCGTCTTCCCGATGTACACGCAGAACGGCAGCACCGATCGGCTCGTCGAGGCCGTGCTGATCGAGGTCATCTGGCCGGAGTTCGTCGCCGGTCTCGAGGCGGGCGACTACTCGAACCCGATGTTCGTACCCATCCGTTTCGTCGACTTCACCCCCGGCTACGACACCAACTCGGCGGTGCTGTTCCCCGAGACCGTCGCGGTGCGCGAGATCCCGCCGTTCACGTGGGGCGCGATCTTCGCCGACCGCGAGGCCGCCCGGTTCCGCCGTGTCGTGCGGGCCGCCGCCGAGATCACGCGGCTCGAGCTGCCGGAGGACGCCGCGCGCATGCTCGACGACCAGCAGCTCACCGAGCAGACGTTCGTGATGTGGGACCTCATCCACGACCGCACCCACATGCGCGGCGACCTGCCGTTCGACCCGTTCATGATCAAGCA